>CAZXFT010000012.1:0-102553 GCA_964640655.1 uncultured Bifidobacteriaceae bacterium
TGGCAACTGTAGACGACGGCTCGTGTGTTTATGATTCCATTGAGATTATTTATGGTTGTACAGACAGTACAGCGATCAACTACAACCCCCTGGCAACTATAGATGACGGCACTTGTGAATATGACACAACTAATACGGGGAAAGAGTTAGTTATTAATGTTTCACTGTTTCCCAATCCGGCTCATCACATATTCTATCTCAGACTATCAAACATAGTCGATGGTCATATAGTATTATGTGATATTACAGGAAGGGTAATTTTTAGTGAAGCTCTAAGTCAAAATAAGTTGGTTCATACTGTTGATGTTTCCGCGTTAGCAGAGGGAGTTTACTTATGCTATATCGTGCGGGATAACAAAAAAATAAAAACGCTTAAACTCACTAAGTTGTAATATTGAATTCAACTATGAATAACGTGATACTAGATGCGGATCAGATCCATAAAAAACTGCGCCGCATTGCTTTTGAGATAAACGAACAGAACTATAGCGAGAAAGAATTGTGCATCATCGGCATTCGTGAAAACGGATACGAACTGGCATTGTTGCTTACTGCTCACCTCAAAGAAATATCGAACTTTAAGATTCATAACTGCGGTCTAACACTTTATAAAACTAATCCACTTACCCAACCTATTTTTAGTGATTGTGAATTGGATTTTATCACTGGCAAAACCGTTATTCTTGTTGATGATGTGGCGCATTCAGGCAAAACACTTATGTATGCCTTGAAGCCATTGATGGAAAAGAGTCCTATAAAAATTCAGATAGCAGTTCTAGTGGACAGAAAGCATAAGAAATTTCCTGTTACAGCTGATTATGTTGGCCTGCTTCTTTCAACTGGTGCACACGATATGGTGCATGTTCGATTGGGTAAAAACTTAGCTGCTTTTGTAGAATAAAGTAATCCTGCCAATTAAGTCTTCAGGAGTTTCCTTTTCAGGTTCATAAATCATTTGAGCCTGTAAATAATATTCTTCACGACGTTGAAGATTCGATTCTATAAACTGAAGTAGTTCTTGTTCATCCATTCCCATCAGAAGCGGCCTTTGCATCTGTTGCTGAACCAAACGCTTATAGAGTAAAGAAATAGGTTGTTTGATGTAAATCACCAGCCCGCTTTGTTTCATCAAATGAATATTGTTATGAAAGCATGGCGTACCGCCACCACAGGCAATAATCGTATGAGAAAAGTGAGTCAGTTTTTCGAGATAACGCTGCTCCAATATTCTGAAATATTCCTCACCATTATCTAAAAAAATGTCGGTAATAGAAGTACCATGCGAGTTTTCAATGAACTGGTCTAAATCGATAAAATTCATCTGTAATGCTTCAGCTAGTTGCTTTCCGGTAGTGGTTTTGCCTGCCCCCATATAACCAATGATAAAAATCAAGGTGTTCATTAAGGTATGAAAATAAAAAAACCCTTCCGAAAACGAAAGGGTTTTTTTCTTAAGAAACACTAAAATTAGTGTGCTCCCTCAGTTGGTGCCTGAGTTTGAGCTGTACTGTCAGCAGGAGCTGGAGCAGTAGTTTCTTGTGGAGCAGGTGTAGTGTTTTCAACTTTAGTTGAATCACTGTTGGCACCTTCTTCTTTGTGTTCTGCAGAGTTACAAGCTGCTAAAGCTAATACTGTACAAACTGCGATGATTGAAAAGTACTTTTTCATTAAGTAGGGTTTTTTTATCCGTGCGCAAATATATCGGTATTAAATTCTAATTAAAATTTTTTTTTACTGTGGCTTACGGAAAAATATAATTAATGGTGAACCGGTAAGCAAATATTTACTTCTTAGCTTATTTTCCAAAAACCTGCGATAGGATTCGGCAACCTCCAAGGGGTAATTGCAGTAAATAATAATCGTTGGCACCTGAGCCTTAACCCGTTCAGCCTTGTAAAACTTAATAAATTGTCCACGGTGTGTAGGCGGCGGATTGGTATTTGTGAGTTCCATAATGAACTCATTCAACTCGGTATTATCCAGTTGCTGTTTACGACGCTCGTAAACCTCCATGGCAGTTTCAATGACTTTATGAATACGTTGCTTTTCAGCCACAGATGTGAATATGATTGGTACATCGCTAAATGGAGCCAGCTTTTTCTTGTACTCTTCTTCCAATTTCTTCAACGTGTTAGTTTCCTTGGTCATCAAGTCCCATTTATTGGCAACCAGCACTATACCCTTCTTTCTGTTAGCGGCTATTGAAAATATTTTTAAATCCTGTGATTCCAATCCATTTACAACATCAAACATCAAAATGCACACATCGGAGTCTTCAATGGTTTTGATGGCACGTATCACGGAGTAGAACTCGATATCTTCATCCACCTTGCTTCGCTTGCGTATGCCGGCTGTGTCTATCAGATAGAATTCTTTATTATAAAGGTTATAGTATGTATGTATAGAATCGCGCGTGGTACCGGGAATGTCAGTAACGATATTGCGTTCCTCGCCTATCAAGACGTTAAGCATACTTGACTTGCCTACATTAGGACGGCCCACAATGGCAAACTTTGGAATACCTGAAGGCAAAGAAGTGGTCTCGTCTTTAATACGTGCAGCTACTTCGTCCAATAATTCACCGGTTCCGCTGCCATTAATTGATGAGATAAAAAATGTCTTTTCAAAACCTAATGACCAAAATTCCTGAGCTTCTAATAATCGGTTACCGTTATCAACCTTATTAACCACCAATAATGCCTTTTTGCCGGAACGTCGAAGCATCTCTGTTACTTCATAGTCTAAGTCTGTAATACCGGTAGTAACGTCGGTAACAAAAACAATCACACTGGCCTCGTTCAAGGCAATGAGTACCTGTTTACGTATTTCTGCCTCAAAAATATCGTCCGAATTTTTTACAAAACCTCCTGTGTCTACCACATAAAAAGTTTTGCCATTCCACTCACCCATACCATAGATGCGGTCACGAGTAACTCCACTCACGTCATCCACTATGGCCTGACGTTGACCAATAATGCGGTTAAACAGAGTTGATTTACCCACATTCGGTCTTCCCACTATTGCTACTATATTATTCATTGCGGCCGCAAAAATAGGCTTTACGACTTATAACCCCAGCGATTAAGCTCCTGTTCGTTGTTGCGCCAGTCTTTGCGCACCTTAATGCTGAGTTCCAAAAATATTTTTTGCTCTAAGAAATCTTCAATCTGTTTACGGCATCTTATGCCAAGTTCGCGAATGGATGAGCCTTTGTGTCCCAGTATGATTCCCTTCTGGGTCTCGCGTTCTACAAAGATGCTTGCCTTGATTACTGTGATGTTTTCTTTCTCCTTGAACTCTTCAACGATTACATTAACCGCATAAGGTATTTCTTCGTGAAACATCAGCAGAATCTGCTCTCTGATAAGTTCCTGAATGAAAAAACGTGTGGGTCTGTCTGTTAATTCGTCGGTGTCAAAATATGGTGGGTGATTGGGCAGTTTACTTTTGATGGTGTTCATCAACTGTTCTAGATGAAGCCCTTGCAATGCGGATACAGCAATAATCTCTGCATCAGGGTATTTACTGCGCCAAAATTCAAATTGCTGTGCAATAACTTGTTTATCTAGTTTGTCAATCTTGTTAAGTGCTATCAGCAAAGGTTTTGAACTGAGCGATATAAAAGTCTCTATCAAGGTATAATCTGCTTTAGTAGCAGTTGAATCAATAATCAGAAGATTAAGGTCAGTATCACGAAGTGCTTCTTTTACAAACTCCATCATCTTTTCCTGAAGTAAATAAGCCGGATTTATGATACCGGGAGTATCAAAGAATACCACTTGAGATAGTTCATCATTAGATATGGCCTTGATGCGGTGCCTTGTAGTTTGTGCCTTATGTGTAACAGCACTAATTTTTTGGCCAATAAGCGAATTAAGTAAGGTGGACTTGCCTGCGTTGGGCAAGCCAATAATGTTGACTAATCCTGATTTAAAATTATTATCCAATGAATTTAACTTGAGTATTATGCTGTATTATTACAAACAGAAATCGAAGCGAAAGTACTATGCGTATTGCATTTGATGCCAAACGATATTTTCATAACAAAACAGGATTAGGCAATTATAGCAGAAAAGTGCTTGCAGCACTTAGCAATTATTATCCCCAACATCAGTATTTACTCTGCGACAGTAAGGCAAATCAATCGCAAATGAAAGTATTACCTCATTGTGAAATATTAACTCCGGAACACAAATCAATGCCCGATGCCTTCTGGCGTTCATACAGTATCATTGGTGACTTAAGAAAAAAGGGTGTTAAGCTGTTTCACGGTTTAAGTAATGAAATACCACTTTCATTCCCCGATGAAAAAATTAAATCTGTTGTAACCATACACGATGTAATCTATAAACTTTATCCGCATTACTATCCGTTCATTGACCGTTTGATTTACGAACGCAAAGTAGCCTTTGCCTGTAAGAATGCAGATGCCATCATTGCGACAAGCCAACAAACCAAATCAGATCTCTCTATTTATTACAATGTAAACCCTGAAAAAATTGTTGTTGTCTATCAATCGGTGGTAATGCCTGAGGTAAGTGAGGAGCAGCATAGAATCAGCACAGAAAAATTCCAACTTCATTCACCTTATTTTC
The DNA here is from genome assembly GCA_964640655.1 of uncultured Bifidobacteriaceae bacterium. Taxonomy (GTDB): domain Bacteria; phylum Bacteroidota; class Bacteroidia; order Chitinophagales; family UBA10324; genus BJGO01. Next base: position 4,596 of record CAZXFT010000012.1, read on the forward strand.
TGTTTGTTGGCAGAATAGAAGAGCGTAAAAATTTGTTAAACTCATTGAAGGCATTTAAACAGCTCAATGAAAAAGAACTCAAGTTTTATGTAGTAGGCAACGGTGGAGCTTATAAAGAAATATGTCAGAAATATGCTGAAGAAGAACTACCCGGTCGTGTACATTTCTTCTCCGATGTCAACAATCAGGAACTGTCTACCTTTTATAAACAAAGTGCAGCGTTGATTTTTGCATCGCATTACGAAGGCTTTGGTATTCCAATTTTAGAAGCACAAATGATGCAGACTCCGGTTATTACTTCGCAATATGGTTGCTTTAAAGAAATTGGTTCTGTTGCTGCGGTTTATGTTAATCCTAACGACATCGATCAACTTAGTCAAGCCATGAATAAAACTTTTACAGATTTATCATTGCGTAGCGAATTACTAAAAGCCGGACTTGAAAATGCCAAACGCTTTACGCCTGAACTTTTTGCAAAAGAACTGATCGGAGTCTACCAAAACATTACCACCTCTTAATCTGTATCAATTCCCTTACATTTGCCCATCTTTCCTATACAGGCTTCATGAAATTTTCCAACACCTTTTTCCTTTTTCTTCTATGTTCGTCAGCATTGCTGTTAAATCGCTGCTCTACCGATTTTGAACTTACCAGCGATTGGAAAGACATTACCGTTGTATATGGCATACTAAATTATACCGACACAGCTATTTATGTTAAAGTCAACAAAGCATATCTCGATAAAAAAACCAGTGCGTTGGTGCAAGCTCAAATACCGGATTCAAATTATTACAATAATATTTCTGTTACATTAACAGAAATCAACAATAATGGCACTGTTACCAATACCTTCAATATGGTAAAGGTTGACGGTAACGATGAAGGTTTTGTCAAAGAGGGTGGTGTTTTTCCGCAATCACCTAACTATTTGTACAAGGTATTATATAGTCCCAAAACTGATCGAACCTATCAAGTATCTGTAAATAAAGGAGACGGTAATGAAACAACATCATCGACCGAAATGGTAAACGATATAGTAGTGATCAGACCTACTCCCGCCATCTCTATCAGCATGCTTCCCGGCAATACAGCATCAACTATAGCTTCGTGGAAGAATCCTAAAAACGGAAAATTTTATGGCTTAACCATTCGTATCAACTATACCGAATTTCCTAATGCAACTCCACAGGACAGCATCAAGAAATCTATTGAATGGAAAATATTTGATGAATACTTGCCGGATATTCCTGATGCCGGTACCACAGTTGAGTATAAAATATTCACCCAGGGATTTTATGATGTCATGGCTCAGTTGATACCTGTAAATACTAATGTTACACGCATATTACGACCTGCAGAATTTGTATTTGCTTCCGGCACCAACGATCTATATACCTATATTCAAGTAGTAAAAGCAAAAGAAGGCATCACACAGGGTCAGATTCAACCTGACTTTACAAATGTTAATAATGGTTTAGGATTATTCACATCCAGAACCTTTAAGACTTCTGTAGCATTGATTAAACCTTCCACTATTGACTCTGTGGCTTGTAATAAATTGACCAAATCGCTGCGTTTCCTCAATAGCGAAGGACAGCTTTGCCCTTAATCTGAGTTCATACTCTGTCAAATAGTCATATTCATTAGTATCAATTCAGGCATAGTTTCAGCTCCATGCTGACATTATTTCCATAAATTATGATCAGTATTCGGTGGCATAGTCATTGATTTAACCCGCGAAACGATAAAAAAGTAAATCACATCAACATGGGAAAAATAATAGGAATTGACTTGGGAACTACGAACTCGTGTGTGTCTGTAATGGAAGGAAACGAACCGGTAGTGATTCAAAATGATGAAGGTCGTCGCACAACGCCTTCGGTAGTTGGCTTTCTGCAAAACGGTGAACGGAAAATTGGTGACCCCGCAAAACGCCAGGCCATAACGAATCCACAAAATACTATCGCTTCAATTAAGCGTTTTATGGGTCGCAGATACGACGAAGTTGGCGCAGAATTGAAATATGTTGCATACAATGTGGTAAAAGGTGACAACAACACTGTTCGCGTTGATATCAGCGGCAGACAATACACCCCACAGGAAATTTCTGCAATGGTTCTTCAAAAAATGAAGAAAACCGCAGAAGATTATCTAGGTCACGAGGTTACTGAAGCAGTAATTACTGTTCCGGCATATTTCAATGACTCACAAAGACAGGCAACCAAAGAAGCCGGCGAAATTGCAGGACTTACTGTAAAGCGTATCATTAACGAACCTACAGCCGCTGCATTAGCTTACGGTCTGGATAAAAAAGATAAAGATGCCCGTATAGCTGTTTACGACTTAGGTGGTGGCACTTTCGACGTATCCGTTCTGGAATTGGGTGATGGAGTGTTTGAAGTAAAATCTACCAACGGTGATACACACTTAGGTGGTGATGATTTTGATCAGGTGATTATTCAGTGGTTGGTTGATGAATTTAAAAAAGATGAACCTATCATCGATTTACGTAAAGACCCTATGGCTTTGCAGCGTCTGAAAGAAGCTGCCGAAAAAGCTAAAATTGAACTTTCAGCTTCCAGCGAAACAGAAATTAACCTTCCGTATATCACTGCAGTTGATGGAGTTCCAAAACACCTGGTTAAGAAATTAACCCGTGCAAAATTTGAACAACTGGTTGACCAATTAGTGGAGCGCACCTTAGAACCTTGCCGCAGAGCTTTAGCTGACGCAGGTTTGAATCCATCTCAGATCGATGAAGTGATTCTGGTTGGTGGTTCTACACGTATTCCCAAAATTCAGGAAGTAGTTGAAAAATTCTTCGGAAAAAAACCTTCTAAAGGTGTTAACCCGGACGAAGTAGTGGCCGTTGGTGCTGCAATTCAAGGCGGTGTATTAACCGGTGACGTAAAAGATGTTGTCTTACTTGATGTTACTCCACTTTCACTGGGTATTGAAACTATGGGTGGCGTTATGACCAGATTGATTGAAGCCAACACAACCATACCATCTCGCAAGTCAGAAACATTTACCACTGCTGTTGATAATCAGACATCAGTAGAAATTCACGTATTACAGGGTGAACGCTCTATGGCTCGCGACAACCGTACAATTGGCCGCTTCATGTTAGGTGATATTCCTCCTTCACCACGTCAGGTTCCACAAATTGAAGTAACCTTCGATATAGATGCAAATGGTATTCTGAAAGTGAGTGCCAAAGATAAAGCCACGAGTAAGGAGCAAAGCATTCGCATTGAAGCATCAACAGGTTTGTCGAAAGATGAAATTGAAAAAATGAAAAATGATGCCAAGGCAAATGAAGAAGCTGACCGCGAAGCACGCGAACGTGCAGTGAAATTGAACGAGGCAGATTCACTGATTTTCAATACCGAAAAGCAGTTAAAAGAATATGGCGATAAAATTCCGTCTGAGAAAAAAGCTCCTATTGAAACAGCATTAAACGAACTCAAAGAGGCACATAAAAGTCAGAATCTCGCAACTATTGAAACGGCCATACAGGCATTAAATACTGCCTGGTCTGCAGCATCAGAAGAAATGTACAAAGCCACTCAGGAAAATGCACAAGCCAACACCGGCACTGCAGAGCCTGGTGCACAAACTGAAGCAAACGCTGGCGGCAATGTTCAGGATGTTGACTTTGAAGAAGTTAAAGACGAAAAAAAGTAATCTCAATAATTACAGTTATATGAACCCTGCTATGTGTAAAATAGTGGGGTTCTTTATTTTAAATCAATTTGACTTACAATATTGTGTATGATAAATTTTAGTATGTTTGTTGTAATAATTTTATCAAAATGAATAAAGGAACAATTAAATTCTTCAATGAATCCAAGGGATTTGGTTTCATTACTGAAGCAGACACCAACAAAGAGTATTTCGTACATGTCAGCGGTTTAGTTGACAAAGTAAGAGAGAAAGATGTAGTTACATTCGATCTTCAGGAAGGAAAAAAAGGATTAAATGCAGTAAATGTTAAGTTAGCATAAGCTTATCTGAATTATAACATTAACCTTTTTACAATAAAACCCGCCTAAATGGCGGGTTTTGTTTTTTTATACACGGAATTATTAACAAACAAAACGAATCAATATTCAACAATATGGATGCTTCGAAATGCTAATTCTGTATTATTGACTTTCTGTTTACAAACTCCAGTAGTCCGTCTTTACCCATTTCACGTCCATATCCTGAATATTTCACCCCGCCAAACGGTACTGCAGCATCTGATTGTGGATAGCTGTTGATATAAACAGATCCGCATTCGAGCAGATCTGCTGTCTTATTGGCAAGTTTATTATCAAAGGTCCATACCGAAGCGCTTAAACCATATCGCGAACTGTTTGAAATCCTTACCGCATCTTCTATTGTTTTAAACTGATGAACAATAGCCACTGGTCCAAAAAGTTCTTCATCATATAATGGGTTTGCTTCAGTCACATTAACTAATAAAGCCGGAGTCAGGAATGAATGAGTTCTCTCAGTTGCTAAAATTGAAATTGCATGATGATGCAGAGCAAGAGCTACCTTATCTTCTAAATCAATTGCGAAAGATTGTTTTGCGAGGGGAGCTAGTTGAGTTTCTTTCTCTAAAGGATTTCCAAAAGTCTTTTTCTGAAATTCAGATTTTATAAGCTCAATAAATTCTTCAAAAACATTTTGATGAACAATAAAACGCTTTGCTGAAATGCAAGATTGTCCGCAGTTAATGAGTCTTGCTTTTACTGCTTTCCTTGCAACATCCTTTATATCAACATTATCATATACAATAAAAGAATCGTTACCTCCCAGTTCATAAACTTGCTTGATTATAGAAGATCCTGCGGCCTCGCCAATTTTTCTTCCTGCTTCTTCACTGCCGGTTACACTTACTCCATTCACTAATCCATTACGCAGTATATAATCAACAGCACTTGTTTTAAGGAGTAGTGATTGAAAGATGTAATCATCACCTATAGCTTCTGCAAACAGCTTGTGTATTTCTAAAGAACATAATGAAACATTTGATGCATGTTTTAAAAGGACCGTATTACCTGATAATAATGCAGGTACTGCAAATCGAATCACTTGCCAGAAAGGAAAATTCCAGGGCATAACACCAAGTATTAGACCTAATGGTTGATATTTTACCCTAGCTGATTTGAAACGAGTATCCAAAGTTTCAGCCTTCAGGAAAACTTCAGCATGGCTAACATAATAATCGCACAAGTCGGCACATTTTTCAATTTCGGCTTCACTTTCAATAATTAGTTTACCCATCTCCAGTGATATCATTTTTGCCAGCAGATCTTTATTATGTCTCAATAGTTTAGATAAACGCTCTATTCTTTCTATACGATGAGTCAATGGTTTCTCATTCCAGGATTGAAAAGCATTTTTACTATAACGAATTTTCTTTTCGGCTTCAGCTAATGGTATATATTCTGATTCAAAAAGCAGTTCTCCGTTATATGGATTTATGGATTGCAACATATCAGGATGTGATAAGCAAACTTAAAACATAAGAAATTAGATGGCTTGAAGTTACTGTGCTTCTATATCGAAGCAAGTTGATCAACCGAAAGAGGTTTTAACAACATCTTAATTACCTCAGGATATTTTTCTGCCTTGGCATTATCCTCTGGATCTAAAGTTGATGACAATAAAATCACTTTTGAAACAGAGGTTATAGAAGCAGGTAATTTTTGGAATTCATCCAAAAAACCAAAACCATCCATAATAGGCATTCGGATATCAAGAAAAATAATTTCAGGAATAAGATCAGGTTGTGATAGGATGCTATTGAGATAGTCTAATGCTTCAAGAGCAGTTTGTTTCACAACAATATTTTTTCCGAAGTCGGCTATTTCAATCAATCTTTCATGAAGCATATTGTTTACTTCATTGTCATCGACGAGTAATATGTTGTTAAACTTAGGCAATGGCTTTGTTTTGATGTTCGTTGATGTGATTGGGAATCTCTACTACGAAAGTTGAACCTATATCACGCCCCGAAACTACATTTATTTTTCCATTCACTTTGGATAAAGTTTCTTTTAATATGTACAAACCTAATCCGCTGCCGGAAGATTGTGAACTGGCACGGTAGAACATATCAAAAACTTTCTGCTGATACTCTTCAGGAATGCCTATTCCATTGTCTTCTACAAAGATTAATGCGCGATCTATAGACACTTTAGCAACTATGCTGATGTAAGGTTGTTGCTCATTCTTGTTATAATATTTTACTGCATTTGAAATCAAATTACTCAGTATAACCATCAAACGATGCTTATCCGTAAATAATGGAGTGTTTTCATCAGTGCGAATACGGATATCAATATTATCAATACCGTTATAGTATTTCAGCATATCACGTATTTTGCCTACCAACTCTTTGATATTTACTTCTTCGATTGTAACCTCACTTCTTGAGTTACGAGAATAATCGAGAATTCCGCGAATCACATCATCCAATGCTACAACACTCTGGCGCATCATATCTAAATACTTCTTAGGAGCTTCTTCCTTCATAGTCATATTCGTAATATCAATAAGGCCCATAACGTTGGTTAACGGTACACGTAAATCGTGCGAAGTACTGTAAACAAAACGATCCAACTCTTCGTTGGTTTTTCTTAATTCTTCATTCTTAACCTGAAGTGTGCTAACAAAATCTTTGTTAGCCTGAACAGCCTTTTCTTTTTCAATCAATACACGACAAATGTTGATAATACGTGTAATGATTTCAAGTTCCTGTCCGTTACGTTTTACATTACTGAAGAAATAGACAGCCAATACTCCCAACACATGATTATCTTCAGAAAGTATAGGATAAGCGTGACAAGCTTCCAGGCTATTTACATTCATGATACCTCCGTATTCACTATTCAAAATTTCGTGGTTCAATTGATTAATCTCAACCGATTTATGCGTTAATGCAGCAGTATTAGTTAATCCGGTTCCAACACTCATAGAGTATTTTTCAATGTTATTGACAAAAATTCTATTCAGCGAGTTGCTATATCCAAATGAAAGCGATTGATTATTTTCATCATAAAATAATATGGCACATTTGATACTTGCACATATTTCTTCAATATTTGAAAATAGTGTAGTAAGTGGTTTTTCCAAACCTTCCACTTGAGAAGCCAATTCCAGAACTTCTTTTTCGGCCATTAATAAATGCTCAAGTCGCTTACGATCAGAAATATCTGAAATACGAATTTGCATAAATGGTTTATTCTGAAACTGAACAACGCGATACTCCAGGTTTCCCCAGAATATCTGACCTTTTAATGTTTTAAATTCAATCTCGCGCGACCAGCCCCAATTATCCGCCACTTCCGTTTTAATGGCTTCCATTTCATGTTTACTAAAAGTAGAAACCTGAAATAGTTGTGTGTCAACACCAATAAGTTGTGATGTGTCATCGGCTTCAAACATTTCTGATGCTTTTTTATTGCACGAAACTGTTTTTAGAGAATTGATATCTGCAAGAAAGTTGGCGCCGGCAGATTCATTAAACATGTTTTTAAAGAACTCTTCATTTTGTCGAAGTTTTTCCTGAGTACGTAATCTGTTACCAATAGAAATCATTGAAACCAATCCTCCAATAAAATACACTAGAATAATAACCTCTTGATTAACCAGAGTTTTTTCTGCAATAAATGTTGAAGCTGAAATTATAATGAAGTTAGTTGCTATAAACAGATTTAATGCACCTGGTTTTTTAAATGGCATAGATGCAACCATAAATATGATCAGTACACCAAATACATTATTCATTTCAAAGTTTGATAAGTACATTTCATAAGTAGATTGAATCATTACTATGTACAAACTGAATGTTAGGATTCTGTATAAATGAGGTTTTATTTTCTTGATTACCTGTGCCATAAAAGCTACAAATAAGAAAGCTGTACCGAACACAAGGTTCATAGTCAGCACCATGTACGACACCAGTTCATTTTGGTAATAGGTAATACCATAGGTTAAATAAATTAAGCCGGTTAATAGAAAGTATATTTTAATGAGACCATTGTCCTCATTAATAAAGTTTTTGACTTTATTAATAACTCCTTCCTCTTTTTTGGTGTTTAGAGCCTTTTCCATTGTATTATTGGTTAGCCTCTTTTACATTTATATTTTAAATATGTTACACATAAATAGGTATTAGACTAAATCATTGAAAATGTAATAATTGTACATTTTATAATACTAAACCTCGTTTCCGGTTGATTTTGCCCTTACATGTTCACAACTTATGGTTTTAATTAAATCTAACATTGTATCGAAAATTAAACAACATGTCAAGAAACATCACCAATTTCGAACAAAATATGCGCATCGTGGATCAAATAACCACGACTGTTGCAGGTATGGGAATAGCGCATTTAGTGCTTGAAGACCAACGAATAAACGGTAGGTCTTTTAAGGTTCATGGCCAGGAAGTATTAAACTTTGGCAATTGCAGCTATTTAGGACTTGAAACGGATGCCCGCCTGAAGGCCGGTGCTATTGATGCTGTTGATAAATACGGTACTGTGATTTCTTCTTCCAGGGCTTATGTCTCAATATATCTATACCCTGAGTTAGAGAAGTTGATGTCTAAATTATTTGAATCTCCGGTATTAATCAGTGTGTCAACAACTCTCGCACACGCATCTAATATTCCAGTTCTTGTTGGAGATAATGACGCAGTTATTCTTGACATTCAGGTTCATAATTGTGTGCACAATGCAGTTGAATTACTTCGTCAACGTAATATTCCGGTTGAGAAAATCCGCCATAACCGGATGGACATTCTTGAGGAACGCATCAACGAACTGAAAGATAAGTACGATAACATCTGGTATTTTGCTGATGGTGTTTATTCAATGTACGGCGACTTTACACCCACAGAGGACTTAGTTCGCTTGATGAATGAGTATGAGCAATTACACGTTTATCTAGATGATGCGCACGGAATGAGTTGGGCAGGAAAAAATGGTATGGGTTATGTGAAAAGCAAGATGCCAAAGCATCCTCGACTTATTGTTGCTATGAGCATGTTCAAAGGTTTTGGAACAACAGGTGGAATTACTGTCTTACCAACTGAAGAGTTAAAACATCGTTTGCGTAATTGTGGTACTACACATATTTTCTCTGGTCCGCTTGCCAATCCTGTATTAGGAGCATCTATAGCTTCTGCCAAGATTCACTTGTCCCCTGAGATATACGAATTACAAAATGCATTGAAGGAGCGAGTTTCATTATTCAATTATTTAGCTCAGGAGTATGATTTACCATTGGTTCATCCAAACGGCTCCCCAATTTTCTTTGTAGGTGTCGGAAAACCAAGTGTTGGTTACAGCATGATACGCCGCCTGATGGATAAAGGTCTTTATGTTAACCTTTCTGTATTCCCTAGTGTATCATACAACCGCACAGGATTAAGGATGCCTATTACTGTTCACAATCAACCGGAAGATATTGAATTGTTGGTTAAGACAATAGCCGAAGAATTACCCAAAGCATTAGTTGAACAAGATTATAGCATGAAGTCAATCTTCAGTGCATTCAAATTAGCGAAATAGTTTTCGTTGTTTTTTTGTTTTTTGGCAAAGCCCTATCCTAAGCCGATGGGGCTTTATCATTTAATCAAGACGCTTCAGCTTAAATCTGCTTTCCCGCATCATTACATCGTTCCTGAAATAGCGTACTATGCAATACCTGTCAATGGTATCTTGATACGGCACGGTTAATACAATATCGGTATTGTATTTATATACTCCGGCATTCTGCTTTTCATTGTCAACCAGCACTTTTAATATTTCATTTTTTTCGTTGACAATAACAAGGCGCATTGTGTAAGTTCTTTCTATCTCGTACTCCATATCAATATGAACTGTTCTAATCCAGTCAGGCATAGCTGTTGGTTGCAGTTTGGGTTGTTCAACAGGCTTAATTCCAAGTTTTACGGTTAAGAATGAAAATAAATCCTTAGCCTCTGATTCTGAAGTAGCAAGGTAATTAACCGGTTCATGGTCAGATACTATCCAAACTGCCTGTTGTGCCTGTGCTGATTTGTATTTTTTCTCAGCAAGATAATTAGCCAGCATTAACAAATTACCCGAAGCCTTATTTTTTATTCTGAAAACTGTCTCTTCTGTTGGACCTGATTTGCGAGCTTGAGAACAAAAAGCTGTGATACGTTGAGTGATGCTTTGACCGGGATTGAGTTTATATACAAACGGAATAGTACTCATCATGCGTTGTTTATTAGTATCAGCAGGCAGCAGAAATTGACCCGGTTTAATGATGACTTCGCGATAAACTGAAGAATTGTTTTTTACAGTAAGGTCTATACAATCTCCGCTAAAACTGCTTTGAGCATAACCATTTATCGGACTGTCATTCACACGAGCTTCTACAGTTATGAGTTTCTGTTTGATGGCTTCTTCAATGTCTAAAATTTGAGCCTTAATCTGAATCGAAACCAGTATTAAAGCAAAGAGCAAAAGCAGGTTCATAATATCATTTAAGTGCTTAACGAAGATATTATTGAGAACATTGTTTGCGATACCACTTTAAAAGATACCTTTGAAGCCCGTAACTAAAATTCGCAATGACCAAATACATATTTGTTACGGGAGGTGTTACATCTTCTTTAGGTAAAGGAATAATTTCAGCATCGTTAGCCAAACTATTACAAGCACGTGGATTCAGAGTAACCATTCAAAAGTTTGACCCATACATTAATATTGATCCGGGCACACTTAACCCTTATGAACACGGTGAATGCTATGTTACAGACGATGGAGCCGAAACAGATTTGGACTTGGGACACTACGAACGTTTTCTAAACACACCAACTTCACAAGCCAACAATGTTACTACGGGCCGTATTTACCAATATGTAATCAACAAAGAACGCGAAGGGGCATACCTAGGAAAGACAGTACAAGTGGTACCTCATATTACGGATGAAATAAAACGTCGTATTCTTTTATTAGGAAATACCAATCAGTTTGATGTTGTTATTACCGAAATTGGCGGAACAGTTGGTGACATTGAGTCTTTGCCTTATATTGAAACAGTAAGACAATTGAAATGGGAACTTGGGACCAACGATTGTCTGGTGATACATCTGACTCTTGTCCCTTATCTCAAAGCTGCTAAAGAATTAAAAACCAAACCCACACAACATTCGGTTAAAGAGTTGCTGGAAATAGGTGTGCAGCCCGATATATTAGTATGTCGTACTGAATATCCTATCAACAAGGAGATGCGCCGCAAGATTGCACTTTTCTGCAACGTAACTATTAATGCTGTAATAGAAAGTATTGATGCAGAAACAATTTATGATGTACCGCTCCTCATGTTAAAAGAGGGTTTGGATAAAACAGTAATGGGTAAACTGAAACTAACTTCAAAAGAAGAACCGAACCTCGATAAATGGAAAGAATTTTTAGGCAAGCTTAAACATCCATTACACGAAGTTAAAATAGGTTTGATTGGTAAATATGTGGAATTACAGGATGCATATAAATCCATTCACGAGGCCTTTATTCATGCCGGTGCTACAAACGAGTGCAAGGTTCAGGTTGTTTCCATTCAGTCAGAAACTATCAATTCTGAAAATGTGGCGCAAATGCTTGGGTCTCTCAATGGTATATTAGTTGCTCCAGGTTTTGGTCACAGAGGTGTGGAAGGGAAAATTACCGCTATCAAATATGCCCGCGAGAATAATATTCCGTTTTTTGGTATCTGCCTCGGTATGCAATGCTCAGTTATTGAGTTTGCACGAAATGTGCTGCGCTGGGAAAATGCTAACTCTACTGAGATGAATCCTGAAAGCGATTATCCCGTGATCGATTTAATGGAATCTCAAAAACAAGTGAGTCAAAAAGGCGGCACCATGCGACTAGGCGCTTATAATTGTCAGATAAAGAAGAGTTCAAAAGCCTTTCAAGTATATAATAACACGCACATCTCGGAACGTCACCGCCATCGTTGGGAAATGAATAATAAATATTTGGACATTTTTGAAGAAAACGGACTGATTGCGAGTGGAATAAATCCCGACACTAATCTTGTAGAGATTGTGGAACATAAGAAACATCCCTTCTTCATTGGCGTACAGTTTCACCCTGAATTAAAGAGTACCGTGGACAATCCGCATCCTTTATTTGTAAAGTTTGTGAAAGCTGCTATGGAGTACAGAAAGAAACACGAGGCAGAAATTGTCAGCATGGTTTAGTGTAGTTCTCCTTATCAGCTATATATGTTTAATATTGCGCACTAAATTTTAGCAGAGCGTGCAGTCCTTAGACAGAAATTCGATTATCGGTTTTGTACTCATCGGTATTTTATTGGTGGTTTTCAGTATATACAACTCACCATCTGAAGAAGAAAAAGCACAGCGCAAGAAAATCGCTGATTCCATTGCATTAGTTCAGCAAATGGAACAAAAGCAGCAAATCAATAACGACAGTGTTTCATTACAAAATCAAGCTCCGTCAGTCGTTCCTGATGACGATACAACGCAAAATACTCCGGCACGCTTATACAGTCTAGAAAACGACAAGGTTAAAGTACTAATAAGTAGTAAGGGTGCTTATGTGGCTGATGTGATGCTTAAAGATTACAAGACATGGGATAAACAAACACTTCATTTATTTACTCAAGATAACAATCAATTTTCGTATTTGCTGATCGCTGGCAGCCGCGAAATCAATACTTCTGAACTTAGCTTCAATCCTGATAGAGATTCCATCAACGTTAGCGGAACAAATTCTGAAAGCATCACCTTCAAACACACCACTTCAGACAACAAACAGATTGAAATTACTTACACATTAAGCGGTGACACTTACCTGTTCGACAAAAAACTTAAAATAACAGGTCAGGTAAATGATTTACAAAGAATAGTACAGGTTTGGAATTGCAGTCTCAACAATTTAGAAAAGGTGCATGAAAATGAAGTTACCAACTCAACAATATATTTCAGATATGCGAACGATGAAGTTGATCACATAAGCGAGGGTAACAGTGAAGACAAAAACATACCTGTCGCTGTGGACTGGCTGTCGTTTAAGCAGCAATATTTTAATTCGAGTATTATTACAAAAAATGGCTATGAAAGTGGCAGCATCAAGGTAAAAGATCAGAATGTGCCTGGTTTATTAAAAGCCTATGAAAGCGAATTCAATCTTAACTACAAACCATATTCAAATGCCGAGTTCGACTTTCAGTTGTATTATGGCCCGAACTCTTTTTACGATTTAAAGAAACTTGATATTGAATTGGAAAATATTATTCCTCTTGGTTGGGGAATATTTGGCTGGTTTTCCAGACCTGTAAATCGGTGGTTCATCATTCCCGTTTTTAATTTCTTCAACGACTACATCAGCAGCTATGGCATTATTATTCTGATAATGACCATTCTTTTAAAAATTCTATTATTCCCTCTTACACAGCGCTCATTATTATCTGCCGCCAAGATGCGTGTACTTAAACCTGAGGTTGATGAGCTGAAAGCCAAATACGCCGATGATCAAACAAAATTCGGCCAGGAGCAGCTCAAGCTGTTCCAGAAAGCAGGTGTAAACCCCTTAGGCGGCTGTATCCCTATGCTCTTGCAAATGCCGATATTGATTGCTATGTACAGTTTCTTCCCGGTATCCATTGAGTTGAGACAACAATCATTTTTATGGGCTCAGGACTTATCTACTTATGATAGCATTCTCGACTTAGGTTTTAAACTGCCCTTCTATGGCGATCATGTCAGCCTATTTACTTTGTTAATGACCGTAACTTCCATTTTGTTTGCCATTTATAATAACCAGTTAACGGGTGTAAGCGGACAGATGAAATATATGGCATATATCTTCCCGGTAATGCTTTTAGGAATATTTAACAATTTGTCTTCAGGACTAACTTATTACTATTTCCTTTCCAATGTAATCTCTTTTGGTCAGCAATGGATAATACAGCGTTTCTTTATTGATGAAGAGGCTATTCACCGACAAATTCAAGAAAACAAGAAGAAAACACCCAAAAAGTCAGGTTTCTTAGCGCGATTAGAAGATATGCAGAAGCAGCAACAGTCTAAAATGCGAAAAAAATAATTTGCATTACAGCATTTTTTCAATTTGATTTCACCCTAAATATTGCGTTTTAGGCCAGTTTTTCAAGTTTCTATTTGCACTTGATGGTTACTTAAAATAACTAGCACACAACTTTTTTTTAAAGTTCTGTTAATTATATTCGCATTCTCTTAAAAAAAACCAAATAAAAAGCATGAAACACTTAAACATTTTATTACTCCTTACCTTGATGAGTGGTATTGCATTGGCTCAGGATCCAAAGCCTGTTAAACAATTGCCGCTTAGTCATTTTCTCGAAAACCCTAGTTACATTTCTCAGTTAACTAATGATGGAAGCCCGGTGAATACACCATCACAGGGTGCTGGTCGTGCGGTTAACTCTCAGTTGATTGGCACTTCCGGAAACGCCTTCGGAACATTATCACCAGAGGTAAACAACTTAGATGTGATCAATGAACTCAATACTGTTGTGTTTATTCACCGTAACGATCCTGCAGCTAATGGACAAACCACATCTCAATATCGTTATGCAATATCAACCAATGGTGGCCAAACATTTACTACGCAAGTTGGTCCTTTGAACCCTTCTGCTACTGGTATAGCTGGCGAGGTAAATGCACGATACCCCAATGGTTTATTACGAAACCCTACAGGTAATACTGATATTAATAATGCATGGCTGGTCTATTTAGGTAGCTGGCACAACGGTAATGGAACAGGCAACGAAATATGGGAAGGTATTTCAACCGGAGTAAGAAAACTTGATGGAACCGGTGGAACTGAGAATAATACGATAATTAATAATAGTGACCTTACTATTACATTTTCATTATGTCGTGGATTACCCGATGAGTATTGGGCAGTTGGTAACGAATTCAAACTTGGTACAAGTGACTCATTTGTGGTAGTATACAAAGGTGTATGGAATACCGTAACTAATGATGTTGACTGGAGTGTCTATAATAAATTATATCCAGGTTTTGCTGTGGTTGGAGATACCATTCAAAAACTTTCACCACTCATTGCATTTGATCCAACAGGCCAATTCGGGTGGATAGCGTCTTTCGGCAATTTCACAGCAAATAAGGTTTATGAACCATACTTCTATAAGACAACTGATGGCGGAAACACTTGGCAAGGACCATTCACCATGAATCTAGCCTCTTATCCAGTCATTACAAACCGTTTAGATAATGTTAATGGAACAGGAATTCCTACCGGTGCCTTTGAACCTGATTTAGTGGTAGATAAAAATGGTGATCCTCACTTGTTTAATGTTATTGGATCCGGTGAGGGTTACTCTATACAAAGTGGGTTAAATCTGAACTTATACGACTTCACGTATTCAAATGCCTCACAGCAATTCTTCCCTATATGGGTTGATACTATATTAACCTTCAGAGGTAATATTGCTACAACATCAACCGGCGATTACTCTCAAGATAATCGTGTACAGGCAAGTACTTCAACAGACGGAAGTAGAGTTATAGTTGAGTGGTCTGATTCACCACTTAATGCCGGCGGTGACAATACAATTCCTGATGTATTAGCTTGCGGTTATAATGTTGATTCCAAACTTTGGACTTTGGGTAAAAACTTTACTATCGATGACTTGACCTGGGCAGGTTCTTGCACATTCCCTTCTGTAGGTCCTTCATCTTTCCGTTCAGGAACCACTACTACGACACCTGTTGTAATTACTAAAATCAATATCAGTGGATCTGCCGAAGATGCGGTTGAGTTTCATTATTTTAATAACATCACCTTCGATGACAGCGAGTTCCAATTTGACAAAATCAACGGCATTAATAATATCAAGAAAGCTTCTTATCAAGTTAGTGTGAGCCCTAACCCTGCAGTTGATTACATCACAGTTTACAGTGAAAAATTGAATGGCAGTATCGTTCGTTTACTAAACGTACTAGGACAGGAATTGAGCAGCACTATTGCGCAAAACGAAATCGCACAAATTAACCTCAGTGGTTTAGTAAGCGGTATATATATGGTTGAAGTCAGCAATAATGATGGAATTGTTACAAAACGTATCATTAAGAAATAATTACTCTAAAATATTTTTTTATTAAAAAAGCACCTCAAATGAGGTGCTTTTTTATTTTAGAGCGTTATTATGAATCAATTGCACGAAAATATTTTCTTTCGTCTTTTGCCAGCCTTACTTGCAGGCATAATAGCAGGTCATATTTTTCCTGAATTACCTGTTGCATTTATTCTTGTAACCACACTTTCACTAATAGCTCTAATGCCTACATTCAGACTATTATCTGTAGTAGATATGTACCGCTATCAGTTTGTTTATGGCATTATACTTATACTCATTGTGATGATGAGTGGTACCCTGATTATGATAACTAATATCCGGGAGGCAAAGTCCTATTTAGAAAATGAGCAAGCTGATTTTATTCAAATCCGAATTACGGAGGAACCGGCGGCAAGAGAACGTATCTATAAAGTTACCGGCGAAATTATTGGGTTCGTGCAGCACAATAGTTTGAGAAAGGTATCAGGAAAGTGCCTGTTATTTATTCAGAAAACAGATAAAAGCAAATCACTGCGATATAATGATGTACTGCTCTGCAAGAATACTTTGCAACTTGTTCAGCGAGATCCTAACCCCCACTCCATCAACTACAAGCAAATACTCAACAATAAGGGAATTTATGAGAGTGGGTTTCTGAAAGATTCTGAATACATTATTAGTAGACATATACCCGGAATTGACCTCGGGGAAACTGCAATCCAAACTCGTAAGTATTGTTTGAGAATCATCAATAAATATTTACCACATTCAGATGCTGCTGCTGTATGCGCATCATTGCTTTTGGGGCAACGCGATCAGTTGAGTTTTGATCTTGAAAATGCATATGCGTCAGCAGGTGTAATTCATATACTTGCGGTTTCTGGCATGCATGTGGGTCTGATCTATTTATTGATTCAATTTATTCTTACAAAAGCCGGCATTGCAAATCGTTTCAAAACACTTAATTTTTTAATTATGATAGCCTGTATCTGGTTTTTCGCATTGGTTACAGGATTAACCGCGAGCGTAGTTCGAGCTTCAACTATGATAAGTTTCGTTGCAGCAGGTCGCTCGCTACAAAGGCCATTATTTACTCTGAATATACTTTTTGCATCTGCTTTTGTCCTTTTGGTCATTAACCCTTTTCTATTTTTTGATATTGGCTTTCAATTATCATTTAGTGCAGTTAGCGGAATTATTATTTTACAACCGAAACTATATGAATGGTTTCAAACCCCAAATCCAATATTAGACAACATACTCAATGTAATGAGTGTCTCAATAGCCGCACAGGCATTCACTCTTCCTCTGATCATGTTTTACTTTCATCAAGTTCCTATTCACTTTATATTAGCGAATCTAATTGTAGTACCTATACTTTCTTTAGTCATCTATGCGCTTGTTGGTTTAGTAGCTTTTAGTCAAATTAACATAGTGGCAAGTATCACAGGTTTAATTATTAGTTGGGTGGTATATGGCATCAATAATTGCATTGAGTTTATACAAAGCTTACCATTTGCTCTTTTACAAATCAGAAGTTATAATTCAATAATGTTAATGATATCCCTAAGTATAGTTGTATTATTTACCTGGTTTCTCTATAACAAAAACATTCAGTACCTGAGATTAACACTTGCATCATTTATTGTATTGTTACTATTCAGCACAATACTCGATTATCTCAAAGTAAATCAACAAAATATACAGGTATTTGCTCACGAACGAGGCGACATTGTTGCAATACGCAATAATCATCAGGCGGCAGTTATTTATCCTGCTCAATTGAATTTGCGCAGTGGTGCATTTGACCGATATCTGAAACAATATTTCATGCATGAGAATGTAAATGAAGTTCTTTGTATACCTCAGCAAAAGAATCATCATTTAGAATTGACTGCAGATTGGTTTGTTTACAAGGATGGATGTTTGAGTGGAAAGGCATTTAAATATTATTCTGAGGGTAAGAAAAACACTTTACAGGTCTTTGAAAAATCTTTTATTTTAAATGAATTACCATTTAAAAACAGTAATGTTTACACGAAATCATACTTGGCAAGCAAACCCTTCTTGATACCTTTGAACGGCAATGAACTATCAGTTTATTAAAACAGGAATTAACGAACGCACAGGATTCATTACCCTAACACGTTCCGAAAAAAGAAATGCACTAAACGAACAAGTGGTACGCGATCTTACCAATGCATTTGAAACGATGTACGCTAATGATACCGTTAAAGTAATTCAGCTGCGTGCAGAAGGTGAAGTATTTAGTGCAGGTGCTGATTTGCAATACTTACAACAGTTGCAGGTCAATACTTTTAATGAAAACGCTGCTGACTCGCGTCAGCTTGCACAACTATTTGAGTTAATTTATACGGGACCAAAAGCTGTTGTTGCTGCGATTCAAGGACATGCCATAGCCGGCGGTTGCGGATTGGCCAGTATCTGTGATTATAGTGTTTCTGCTGAAGAGGCACAGTTTGGTTACACTGAAGTTAAAATTGGTTTTGTACCCGCAATTGTAATGATATTTCTCATTCGCAAACTAGGCGAAACCAAGGCCCGCGAACTAATGCTTACAGGTAAATTGATTAACGCTGCAGAAGCTGTTCATATTGGATTAATCAATGAAGTAACACAACCACACAAATTATATGAACGTGCCGATGCTATTTGTAATCAGCTGATTCATGAATCTTCAGCTGATTCCATACGACGCATTAAAAAAATGTTGGCTGAAATACGCCACCTTCCTTTAACGGCTGCATTGGAATATGCTGCAATCCAAAATGCTGAAACACGTTCTAGTGACGATTGTAAGAAAGGAATTTCATCATTTCTAAATAAACAAAAAATAATATGGTAAACACGATTAGAATTTTATTGACAGGCAGTATACTGCTTTTAAGCGCAATAACTGTACTTGCTCAGCCTCAGGAAGGCAGTATCACATACCGTATAGACCTTGACGGTATAGACCCTGAAACAAAATCAATGATGCAAAACATGACCATGACAATGACTTTTAAAGAAAAGAAATCGCGTGTAGATATGGATATGGGTATGATTAAGAATTCAACGATTACAAATGGAGATATTACCTATTCCCTGATGGACTATATGGGTTCTAAGTTTAAAATACCGATGAGCAATGAAGATGTAAAAAATAAAAAAATGGACGAAGCCAATTACGATATTGAATACACCAAGGAGACTAAACAAATAGCCGGTTACACTTGTAAAAAGGCTATTATAAAGACTAAAGACAAAAACGTTTTCAACATCTGGTTTACCGACGCCATATTTCCTAATGCCAGCCAGCAAACACAATACACCAAATTTCAGGGTGGTTGTCCATTGGAATTTGATATGGCACAAAACGGAATGAAAATGAAACTCACAGCTACAAAAGTTAATTTGGGTAGTGTATCAGACAAGGTTTTTGAGATTCCTGATGGCTATCAGGAAGTTACTTTTGATCAATTAATGCAAATGATGGGTGGTATGAAGCCCAAGAACTAAAAATAGTGCGCTAATGGTGAAACTTTTTTAGAATAGTGAAGTAAAGGGCTTGACTAAATATTCTTCACCATGAAAACAATTAAAGAGTACGTGAACTACGTACAAGACGAAATGCATGACCCACGCAAAGTAGCTTTCCAAAAGACAAAAGCAGAACTTTTTTATTTTCTGTTTGCTACTTTCTTAACCATTGAAGTGGGAATGATGGTTCTTTTGCATTAACAAGAACTTCAACAAGAATATTATAAAAAAGCCCGCCTCTAACGAGGTGGGCTTTTTTGTTGACTGATTCCATAAGCGGCTTTACAAAATCATTATGCTTATTGTTAAGGCTATACGCATCAAAATAAAATGGTCGAAATGCCTTTCAGCTTAAAACGCAGAGATAATATCGTACTTTGTAATGATGTGGTAATTGCCGGCTTCATCGCGGGTAAGTGCTGCGGGATTTTCTTTGTTAATTATAGCTGAAAGTCTTTCCAACGTTGTATCCTGAGACACTATAGGAAATGGCTTATCCATTACCTCACCAACAGTTTGATTTTTAACATCGTGGTTGTCAAGCAGTTTATTAAACAGCAGACTCTCGGTAATAGCACCCACAACTTCGCCATTGTGAATGACCGGTAACTGGTCTATATCTTTTTCTTTCATCAATGTAATAGCCTCCGAAACCTTATTGGCAGGTAGTACTGAAATAACATTTTGTTTGCCACTGCGCATAATGTCTTTAACCGTTTTCAATTCAAGAAATCCTCGATCGCGCATCCAGTCGTCGTTGTATAATTTGCCAATATAACGGCTGCCGTGATCGTGGAATATGACAACCACAACATCGGTAGGTTTCAGTAAATGTTTTAACTGATTGATACCTGCCACAGCACTTCCGGCAGAGTATCCCACAAATATTCCTTCACGCTTGGTGATTTCACGAGCCATTAATGCGCCGTCTTTATCGGTTACTTTCTCGAAATGGTCAATGACGCTGAAGTCAACGTTAGCCGGAATAATGTCCTCTCCTATTCCTTCGGTTATGTAAGGATAAATTTCGCTTTCGTCAAACTTGCCTGTTTCGTGATATTTTTTAAGAACAGAGCCATACGTATCAATTGACCATACTTTGATGTTGGGATTTTTTTCTTTCAAATATTTAGCTGTACCGCTAATTGTACCACCTGTACCTGTTCCCACAACCAGATGTGTAATCTTACCCTCTGTCTGTTCCCATATCTCAGGGCCGGTACCTTCATAGTGTGCCTGGCGGTTAGAAAGGTTGTCGTATTGATTGGGATAGTATGCGTTTGGAATTTCTTTGCTCAAACGCCTAGCTACAGAATAATAAGAACGCGCATCATCAGCTTCTACATTGGTAGGGCACACAATCACTTCTGCTCCTACTGCACGCAGCACATCCATTTTTTCTTTTGACTGCTTATCGGTAGTGGTGAAAATGCATCGATATCCCCGAGCAATGGCTACCAGAGCCAGGCCCATTCCTGTGTTACCACTTGTGCCTTCAATGATGGTACCTCCGGGTTTTAATAATCCTGCTTTCTCGGCATCATCTATCATTTTTAATCCTATACGGTCTTTAATGGAGTTGCCAGGATTGAACGATTCAACTTTGGCCAATACCAAAGCAGGTACCTGACTAACTACTTTATTTAGTTTCACTAAAGGAGTGTGACCAATGGTTTCTATAATGGAGTTGTAATACTTCATGAAATGAAATTAAGAGTAGCTAATTTATTAAAAGGGTGTGTCTTGTTCGCCGGTGTCGCCATTCATGCGCGAACCCTTGGTAATGATGTTGGGTTCAGGATTATTGATGTATCCAAAGCCTTGCCTATTAGGATAATCATCAGTTTCATCGGGAGCATTTTCGAAACGCATGGTATCGGGAATGAATCGAAGTTTCACAGTGCCAGTTTTGCCGTTACGATGCTTTTGAATAAGCACTTCTGTTTCGCCGGGGTTAGTAGGATGTGTGGGTGCAGCATTAGGTTTTCCTTCGCCGGTATAGTAATCAGGTCTGTAGAGGAACATGACCAAATCGGCATCCTGTTCAATGGCACCCGACTCGCGAAGGTCAGAAAGTTGTGGCCTTTTATCGCCGGCACGTTTTTCAACATCACGACTCAACTGCGAAAGTGCAATTACAGGCACTTCTAGTTCTTTAGCCAATGATTTTAATGAACGCGAAATGTTACTGATTTCCTGTTCACGGTTTACATTGCGGTTTTCGCTGCGGCTGCTCATGAGTTGCAGATAATCAATCACTATCAATTGAATGTCGTTACTTGCTTTCAGTCGTCGACATTTTGCACGCAATTCAAAGATATTGATTTGCGGAGTATCGTCTATAAATATGGCGGCATTAGCAAGATGTTCCGATTTTGTGGTTAACTGTGTCCACTCATAATCCTGAAGATTACCGTTGCGAAGTTTATTGCCCGGAATACCTGTTTCGCTGGAGAGCAAACGATTGGTGAGTTGATGGTTGGACATCTCAAGCGAGAATACAGCTACCGGCCTATTGAAATCAACCGCAGCATTTCTTACTAGCGATAAAGCGAATGCTGTTTTACCCATACTCGGACGAGCAGCCAAAATGATTAAATCTCCGGGTTGCCATCCACTGGTAATACGATCGAGTTCGGTAAAGCCAGTTTGTACACCAGTTACGTCGCTTTCCGTTGCTTTAATCTGTTCTAATTTTTTAATGGAGTTCTTAATCAGGATATCAATCTTACTATAACTGTTACGCAGGTTTTTATCCGTTACCTGAAAGATGTCTCGTTCTGCGGCATCGAGGAGTTCAAGCACGTCAGTTGTATCCTCATAAGCACTTTGAATTATGGAGCTTGAAATACGAATCAACTCACGTTGTATGTACTTCTGCATGATAATGCGCGCATAAAACTCCACGTTGGCAGAAGATGAAATCTTGTTGGTTAATTCGGTAACGGTAAATGCACCGCCGATATTTTCCAGTTCACCCATACTGCGCAACTTGTCGGTAACAGTGAGCAGGTCAACCGGCTGCGACTTATCAAACAGTTCTACTATAGCACGAAAGATGACACGGTGTGCTTCTACATAAAAGCTTTCCGGCTTCAGGATATCAATAACTGATGTTAATGCGTTGCTCTCCAATAACACAGACCCTAAAACCGCTTCTTCCAAGTCGCGAGCCTGTGGAGGTACTTTACCAAAAACAAAATCAGATAGGTTGGACTCGCTGCGCGACGCCATCAATCTGTTTCGCAGTTGATTCTTCTTTAAATCTTCAAGGGGTTTTTGTTCGCTCATCGCTGCTTTTTCTTCTGCTTGCTAATTAACGGCTAAAGTATCTGTATGCATTGGAGCAAAAAAGTTTTATTCGTTTGTATATATCAATATTTCACTAACGTACTGAAAAACAAGCCACTAATTTTTACACAAGTGTTACCAAGGAATGAGGATAACATGTGCGTAAAAAAAGTTGTTGAATTACTTTGGGTTCTGAGGGGGATTATTCATTTGTTCCTGCTCCTTCTTAAAGTCAACAGGTTTGGGGAATACAGGTGCTTTCATAGTTGAAGTAAAAACCTGTGACACATAGTGCCATTGTTTCTTTTTGTATTTAAAACCTTCATAAGAACCATCCGGGATATAAGTGAACTTAAAGTCCTTAGATGTGGCACTTTGCGGTACCAGATGATCAAACACTATCAACTTTAAATCCTTGTCGTAGTTCAGTGTAACTGCCGCTTCTTCTTTATATTCAATGATGTAGCGGTTAAATACTTTTTTCTTTTTATCATCTTTAATAACAAATTTTGGGGCACCAAATACAGGTTCTCCCTTTTTATTGAAGTGTAATACATCAATGAGTTTGATATTACTCCTCAAATTATTACCATCCCAACCGAAGAGATAATAATAACCTTGTCGCTCCAACATACTATAGTATAAAGCACCGGGCCATTTATCATGATTAGTGATCGTGTCTTTATTTTTTATTCTGTAGTTGTAATCAAATAGCGGATAGGCTTTTACTTCTTTTCCTGAATTCATTTGTATGGCACCATAATACCTGTAAGATTGGTTGTATAACTTCAAACTCCAGTTGAACATTCGAAACTTGTTGTCTTTGGGTTTGATGATAGCAATTCTATTTAGTGTGCTGAATGGATATTCGAATGAGTGTTCCACTTTTAAAGCACGTACAAGTACTCTAATAAAATCGTAGCATGCTTGCTGGCGAACCACATGTTCGCTTCCTAGTATGATGGAATCCTGGAGTACACTCAAAGTATCTTCATAACTCTTCAATAACTCAAGATTTTCAGGGCTTATACCTTTTGCTGAACTGCGCTGAACAGAAAGACTAAATAGTGCGGCTATAAGAAATACACGAACAAGCATCGAATCAAACAAACGACAGGTCGTGAAATTCATGATAGACTGTGTACTATAAATTCTCAATAACAATTGCCGATGCACCGCCACCGCCATTGCAAATTCCGGCAGCACCTACTTTGGCATTTTTATGCTTCAAAATAGAAGTCAAGGTGCAAACAATTCGTGCGCCACTGTTACCTATGGGATGACCCAATGCTACTGCACCACCGTAAATATTGGCTTTGTCTGCAGATATATTTAAGAGCTTATTGTTAACCATACTCACCACTGAAAAGGCCTCATTAACTTCAAAAAAATCCACATCGCTGACTTGCCTGCCGGCACGTTTTAGTGCCAATGGAATTGCTTTAGCAGGTGTAGTTGTGAACCATTCCGGTGCTTGTGAGGCATCAGCAAAGCCTGAAATTTTTGCCAATGGCTTTAACCCAAGTTCTTTGGCTTTTTCGGCACTCATCAAAATCACAGCTGATGCTCCATCATTGATTTTAGATGCGTTGGCTGCAGTTATTGTACCTTCTTTGTCAAAAGCAGGTTTCAGAGTTGGAATTTTATCAAACTTCACTTTGCCAAGTTCTTCGTCGAGTGTAATCATCACTTTTTCTTTACCGTTCATTACTTCAACTGGAGTAATCTCTAAATTAAACCAACCTTCTTTTTGTGCTTTGATTGCGCGGTTATATGATTCTATAGCATAATCGTCCTGAGCTTGTCTGCTGAAGTTATATTCCTTAGCACATAACTCCCCAGCATTACCCATGGCGTAATTTTTATAAGGATCCCATAGGCCGTCTTTAATAATGCCATCAATAACCTGTTGGTGACCATAACGATAGCCGCTGCGTGCGCGGTCCAAATAGTAAGGTACATTGCTCATACTTTCCATTCCACCTGCTAGTACAATATCAGCGTGCCCCATCATTACACTTTGTGCTGCCAACATGATTGCTTTCATACCTGAAGCACATACTTTATTGACAGTGGTACAGGGTACTGTATCGGGTATGCCCGAAAAGACAGCAACCTGCTGAGCAGGAGCCTGACCGAGATTAGCGCTCAACACATTACCCATTATTACTTCTTGAATCTGTGAAGGTTCAATGCCGGCCCGTCTGATGGCTTCTTTGGCTGCAATACTGCCTAATTGTGTGGCGGTTAAAGAAGAAAGTACCCCACCTAAAGCACCAATGGGTGTACGAGATATGGACATTAGATAAACTTCATTCATGGTTAGTTTCTTTTTGAGTCCACAAACCTACTAGAAAAATCAGCAGGCTATTATTAACCATAATACATCCCCGTGAAAAAATCAAATAAAAATATGGGTATTCACGGTAACGCTTTTGAAATAGCAGCGTAAGGAAGCAATGTTATGAAAAAGCTGTCTTCGTTTCTTAAAGACGAATGGAAAGACCTCGCGCAAATGGTACGTGTGGTGAAGCGTGTTTTTTTCTTTTAGGGAAATAAACGCAGAATACAGATTTTTACCCCACATCCAATGTTTTGTGGGGATAGTTCGTCAATTAATTTCTTTTTTACGCGGTGATAAATCGGCCTACCAAAATCTGGTTAAAGGCAGTTTGATTTCATTAGTGCTGCGACTCGCAGGGCAGGCAGTGAATTACGGGCTTGTAATTTCGATTACGCGTTTGTTTGGCGCAACTGGTTACGGCTCATATAGTTTGTTTCAGGCAGTGACTCAATTCTTTACTCAAACAGCACGCCTTGGGTTTGATGTGCTGATGATGCGCAACACCGCACAGAGTAGCAGTGACGATATGAATAATCTGAAAAGGCAGTATAACACAGTATTGCGTGTTACGGCCATTACATCAATGCTGTTAAGTATTGTTTTGTTTCTCTCTGCTGAAACTATCGCTGAAGAATATTTTCATAAACCACATTTAGCTTTATACTTCAAAATAGCTGCTATTTGTGTGTTACCCCTAGTGCACATCAATATATATGCTTCATATTTGAAAGGCAAGAAATATTTCAAACATTTCAACTTCATACAGCAAATTTCTCTGTTGCTGTTTACACTCATCTTCATTATAATAGGCGTATTCGCTTACAAAAAACCTGAATTAACAGCCTGGGCTTATAGCGCATCTAGCATGCTAACTCTAATACTTGCCTGGATTTGGTACAGAAAATATTTTCAAAGCACTGCATCAACGACTGCTATTCCATTACAACCCTTGTTGATGGCATCATTCACATTTTTTATTGTGGGTTTCATGAATTATTTGCGCAATGCCACCGAGACTTTGATCCTTGGGCACTTTTTTACGGAGGATTATGCAGGCATATTCAAAGCTTCACAAAAAGTTAGTTCGATTATAGCTTTTACACTATTCTCAACTATAGTTGCTGCAGCTCCGCTTTTTGCAGAACTCTATCGACAGAACAAAAGCGATGAGTTGAAGCGCACTGTTCAAAAAACTACCGCATTAATTTTTTGGTCCTCGTTGCCGGTGTTTATCTTGATGCTATTATTCCCGGATTTTGTATTGCAATTGTTTGGCAAAGAGTTTACACGAGGTAAAGAGGCGTTGATACTTATGTGTGCCGGTCAGTTTTTTAATGCCACTATGGGTCCGGCTAATAATATGTTACTGATGGTTAATAAGCAACGCGCGGTTTTGTATATCACAATAGTAAACAATGTTGTATGCGCAATTACTGGTTGGTTTATTATTCCTGCTTATGGTATACAAGGTGCGGCAGCTGTTCATCTGCTTGGCATTTTAATTCCGAATATTGCCGCAATTAGCATTATTCGTTATCATTTTGGATTTTTTACTTTCAATTACAGGATGCTGAATAAGGTTTTTAAACGATGAGGAATAATACCTGGCCTGACTTATTCATTGTAGGTGCTGCAAAAACTGGCACCAGTTCCCTGTATCAGTATTTGATTCAGCATCCTGATGTTGCGCGCGCTGTAATCAAAGAGCCCCATTTTTTTGCGACAGATATTGATACCACAAAATTTTCTAAAGAATTCTCTTATCATAAAGTACATGACATGGATGCAGCCATTCAACGAGGTAAGATTATTCATTCTTCTTTTATTCGCAATGAAAAGGATTATCTGAAGCTGTATGCACAAGCAAACGGGAAGTTGAAAATAGATTCATCGGTATCGAACTTATACAGCAAAGAGGCTGCTAGAAATATTTATATCAAAAATCCAGACGCAAAAATCATCATCATCATCCGACAACCAGTGGAACGCGCATTTTCGCATTTTGTAATGGATTTACGAAGTGGTTATCCATTGAGTAGATCCTTTAAAGAAGCAGTGCGCAACGACTTTGAAAACACAGCTAAAGGTTGGGGCATTTCTCATCTCTATGTGGAACTCAGTTTATATGCCGAAGCTATTCTAAGATATATGGATGTGTTTCCTCAAGAACAAATTCAAATCATTGTTTACGATGATTACAGAAAAAATGCTAAGGCAATTTTGGAGCAGGTGTGTGCTTTTACTTCATTGAGTTCATTTGCATTTAATACTGAAAAATCACATAACACCGCAGCGCTTCCTCGCAACTTCTTAACCCGTTGGATGAACAAAAATAAAGACCTGAAACGCAGCATATCACAGATAATTCCAGAACATTTACGATATCGATTGCGACAGGTGTTTTATGACACTAAGAATATGCCTGTACTAACTGCTGAAGATTACACAGCACTGATGCCATTGTTTATTTATGATATTCAACGCACAGAAAAAATTACAGGGTTATCATTACAACACTGGTTTAAACCTTGACACACTTGAATTCTGTTGCCGTTATCATTGTTCACTTTGGCGATTACGCATTAACAAGGGCTTGTATTGAAAGTGTGCTGTTATCGAGCGAGGATGTGCACATAGTTGTCTGCGACAACTCGATGAATATAAGCAATGATACTCTCAGAAAAGATTTTGAGCATATAGCCATCAGCGATATTAATAAATCAGATGCTGTTGGGAACAATAAACTACTCTGGCATAAGATGCTTTTCAATAGTGGCTATGCAGCAGCTGCCAATGCGGGAATTCGTCTGGCTCAAAAATATTTTTCATCTGATTACTTTCTGATACTGAATAATGATTGCACCATAGAGCAAGCTTGCATAGAAAAATTAATGAGATGCTATCAGTCAATAATTGACTGTGGATTGCTTGGTGCTAAAGTATTGTTTAGAGACAATGATATATTCATTAACTCAGTTGGCGGATACTTTAATGCCTGGACAGGCTGGCAAAAAAATATTGGTGCCCGGGAAAAAGATAGCGGACAGTACATAGGCTTATTACAACCCGATTATGTGTATGGTGCCTGTATGTTTTTTAGTAAGGCATTCATTAATCAGGTGGGTTTAATGGATGAACATTTTTTGCTTTATCACGAAGAGCATGACTGGTGTGTACGCGCTGTGAAGAAAGGTTTTAACAATTATACCTGTTGTGATGCGGTAGTTTATCATCAACAAGGTGCTTCGAGCGGTAAAAAAATTAAACATCTCGATGCTCCTGAATTTATTTTGATTTTACAATACAGTAATCTCATCAGGTTTTATCTCAAACATTACCCGCTCCTACTACCTATTGCATACTTCAGACTCCTGTTAATTATGCTTAAACGAATGCTGCAAGGCAAGTTTAAGCATTCGTTATTACTTCTTAGCGTTATCTTCGGAAAACGGATTCATACACTTCCTGCACTATGACGAATACAATCGGTGAGTTTTTTGTGCTGAGAATAGCTGCATACAGGATCATTACTTTAGTAATTATGCTGCTCAGCTTTCAGTATTTCACACTCTCACCGCTGGCTGCATACACAACAAATATTGAAAAAGGATTTACGGTATTCATTCTTTTGTTTTTACTCGTTTATCTTCTATTTAAAGTTATACAAACAAAAACACTCGAAACCATTGACATACTTGTTTTGGTGATGAGTTTTGGAATTCCTCTTTACTCTGCATTTATAGCAAAATTTTATTGGTCTCAACCCATTTTACATGGCTTCACCACACAAAAATTTTGGTATATAGCTCTTGGGGCTTTTGTGGTTTACTATTTCCTAAGAAACAAATACATCACAATACTCGATATACACCACATGATGCTTGGTGTAGCTTGGTTCAGTCTTGCAATTTATCTTTTGGTGGAAGTGATGTTTGATGCAACTAAATTTCGCGACACCAACTTTGTGTACTGCAATCCGGCAAAAGGCGGATGTGGATTTAAATTCAACACTTTTTTTCTGGGTTATGCTATGCTCTATTATTATATCAAGGCTATTAAAGAGAAGAGGCATTTTTGGTTACTCGTGAGTGGTTTGTTCTTTGCATACTTTCTTTTCTTTTTTCAGAAACGTGGCGTCATTATCATTACCGGGATCACGTTTATTATCATATTGATTGCCAACACCAATGCTAAAAGTTTTATAAAATACATCAGCATATTTCTAACAACATTTGTTGTTATGTTAGGTTCATTATACTTAGTCTCTCAGCAAAAATTCAATACACTGGTTGGACAATACGGAAACTTCGTAGATATACTTCAGGGTGAAGAGACAGGTGAAGGCAGCGCCGATTCCCGTATACGCGAGTTGGCTACCATGGCAAAATTTTCGTCAGAACATAAAACCGCTTGGATATTTGGAAATGGTAAATGGAGTGATAACTGGGAACAAAATCCGGCACTTATTGAAAAATTCTTCCCAAGCGATTTGGGTTTGGTCGGGGTGTTTTTTGTTTATGGCATTGTTGGATTTCTGTTAGTTCACATTCAATTCTACTTTACAACACGATGGTTGCGAAAAAATGAAACTACCACTTACCCCATAATCTATCAGCATTTCAAATACTTCCTATTGTTTTATTACTTACGAAGTTTATTCAGCGGGTCCATATTTTTTGGATCAGGTCCTGCCATTACTTTGTTTTTTGTTGTTTTGTTTTATTACATAAAAAAATATGAAACCGATGTTTCTGTATCCTAATCTGCTGCTGTATTTCTTGATAACTTTTTCTTCCTGCGTTCAACAAAAAGGCAAAACCGAGCCGCTGAACCTCACCATCAACTACAGCGACAATGCCAATAGCGTTGAACCTCTGTTGTTTGGTTCTTCTACATCTTCTATGTACTGGCAATCAGATTCGCGCAGTGATAAATTTATTTCTCTTGTGGACTCGCTTCAATTAAAAGTGCTTCGTTGGCCAGGTGGCACCTTAGCGCAATTTTACCATTGGAATAAACCGGGTTATGGATTAAGTCAAAATGAAATCAAAGCCATACACGCACCTTACGCCAATAGCTTAAAAAATCAAAATGCTTATGTAGATGATAAATCGTTTACGCGCAGGTATGTCGACGACTTTGTTTTGTTTGCACAGAAAACTCATTCACAAGTATTGGTTTGTGCCAATCTTGTTACAGCTAGCGATGAAGAAAATCTGGCGCTTCTCGATTTCTTTCAAAGTAAAAATATCATTGTATGTGGCGTGGAGTTGGGCAATGAACTATACTTGCCTATGATGCGCGGTGTGTTCAGTAATGATGTTCAGAAATATATTACCCGTTCAAAAACATTAGCTGAAAAAATCAAAAAGAAATATCCCAGTATGCCTTTAGCAGTATGTGGCGCACCTATACGAGACATAGCCGATGAAAATCCGCCTGAAGGCAGTGAAGCTGCCTTTTTCAGTGATTGGAATCAGCAACTGGCAAAACAAACTTTTTATGATGCTGTAGTATTGCATTATTACTTCCCTGTCAAGTGCAGTGGTACAGTAAGTTCTGTTTTTAATTGTGCATATAACGAAGTTCAAAATATCATCACCAAAACATTTCCTACTACTATAGAGATGTATCGCAACACATTTGGTAATAAAAGATTTTGGATAACAGAATGGAACTTTGCTACTAAAGCAACTCAGGGACGCTATGGTAATACTTTGTTACAAAACATGTTTATATCACGATTTTATGATGCAATTAATACTGTCAATTTGAAGTTCGCGAATCAAATCACGATGGCTACTTATCAAACCTTAGCCGGGGATGTATATGGAACATGTATGATCATGGATAAAAACAAACGAGAGACATTTACTGATAAATCAGCAGATCCTTACATTAGAAAGTCTTCTTACTTCGCACATATTATGATGAAAAATATTTTCAACAACAGTATGATTATGTGTGAAGTGAAAAGCAATAGCAGTGATGTATATTGCAGTGCTTACTATGATAAATCAAGCGGTAAAATAACTTTGCATTATCAAAACACCGGAACTGAACCTTTCAAAATCAATTCCATTACTGTGAACGGGAAAAGTATTTCCATGCAAAGCTTAGTTAACGGTACATACCTTCAATCAGAAAACCTCTATGATGGATTTGGATTGAATAAGGCAGACGGAGAAATGACCAATCGAAATACACCTAACATCGTCTCTATTCAAGACGAGATAAAAAACATCAACATTTCAAAATACTCTTACGGATATTTGCAGATAACACTATAACCCAATTGATTTGGCAGAAGCTAGACCTACATTTTTTATCATTGGCGCACCCAAAGCAGGAACAACTTCGTTGTATTATTACCTCAAACAACACCCTCAAGTGGTGATGAGCTCTGTCAAAGAGCCCAACTTTTTTTCTTATCCTGAATTGGAAAAACAAAAACTGTATTACAAAGATGATTCGGTGAAGAATGAACAGGAGTATTTAAAATTATTTAATCATAACAATGCTCAGGCAAAAGCCATAGGCGAAGCCAGCGTATCTTATCTGTTCTATTCCGGCACGGCAGTGCGCATTAAATCTTTTCAGCCCGAGGCTAAAATTATCGTCATGCTGCGCAATCCTTTTGACCGCGCATGGAGTCACTATTTGATGGACTACAAGTTGAATTATGTGCGCGATTCTTTCGACAACATTGCCACCAAAAGGGTAAACGGACACAGAAACAATCAGCACTTTCAGCAATATATAGAACTCGGTCTATACCACCGGCAATTAAAGAATTACATCGATGTGTTTGGTAAAGAAAAACTATATATAGGCCTCTACGATGAGTTAAAAAATAATACTCAAAAGGTGTATGATGAAATATGTTCATTCCTAAATATTGATAAAAAGACATTGCCTGAAGCATCGGCTTATAACAGCGCTGAAATGCCGCGCAATGGCCTGATCAAATCCCTATACGCTTCTGATAACATACGCCGAGGACTCAAGAAAATGCTTGGCGGTGAACAAAGCAGAAAAATAAAATCTCTCCTGTTTAAAAAACCGGAGATGCAGGCTCAGGAAGAAACCCGCATACAACTCAAAAACTTGTTTGCTGAAGACTTACGCAAAACCGAATCGCTCACCGGACTTAATCTGAAAGCATGGTATGAAACCACGTAAAGTGGCTATGATTGAGCCTGTGGGAGGACACCGTGGCAACGAACTTTTTTTATACAACCTATGTAACGGATTACAACAAGCTCACTACAACACAACGCTTTACACCTGCAACGAAACCAATTTCGATGCTTTTCATCAACCTTTGTTTGAGGTTAAGAAATACTATAAAGATATTTATGGCAGTGCTCCGGCACTTTGGCGTGGGGTTCGGTATGCGCGGGGTGCATTTCAAACCGCAAAAGATTGTGCACGGCAACAAACCGATCTGGCACATATGCACATCTATCACTTTGCCAATCGCGAATATGTAAATCAATATCTTTTGCATAAGCATAATATTAAAACTGTGCTCACCATTCATGATGTGGAGGATTTTGTTAAGTATGGCGGCAAACATTCATTAAATAAATATCGTCGATTTGAAAAATATAATCCGCACAACATAGTATTATCTGGCTACGCTAAAGACAAATTACTCCACTACTTTCCCAATACTCCCCAAGAAAACATTCACATAATTCCTGTTACCGACAAAGACACCTTATACTTTAATCCCCATCGCACCAAAGCTGAAGCTCGTCGTGCACTGGGTCTGCAGCAGGATGATTTTATTGTGATGTTTTTTGGTCAGATAAAAAAAGTTAAAGGGCTAGACCTTTTGATAGATGCATTTGCACAAACACTGAAAGGCAAAGAAGATGCACGTTTATTGATAGCCGGTATTCCTTGGAAAGTAGGCTTCGATACTTTTGAAAAGCAAATTCATCAACATCAAATTGAAGAACAATGTGTTCTTCGCCTGGAGTATCACCCTAACGAGATAAAACCTGACTACTTTTCTGCTGCCGATATAGTGGTGTTACCCTATCGCGAAATTTTTGCCAGCGGTGTTTTAGTGAATGCGCTGCACTATGGTGCCGCCATCATCTGTTCCAATTTGCCCTTCTTTAAAGAATATGTACAACACGAGCGCGATTGCCTGATGTTTGAAAATGAAAATGCCGCATCTTTAGCTGAGCAGCTTTCAATCGTTTATACGCATCGTAATAAAATATCACAACTCAAAACCGCTGCCCGATACACCGCAGACACCACGTTCAACATCGAACGCATTGTGCGACAAACCATAGCGGTCTATGAGCAGGTGCTACAAGCTAACCAATAGCATTCAGGCTTAATAAATAACTTCCTATTATTGTGTTCCTAAATTTTTCAACTCATGAAATCATATATCGAAACCCATAAAGACCGCTTCCTCAACGAATTGCTCGAATGGCTGCGCATGCCTTCAGTGAGCGCCGACCCTGCATTTAAAGACGATGTGCTGCGAGCTGCAGCCTTTGCTGCCGACAAACTAAAAGCTGCCGGAGCTGATAACGTAGAGATTATTGCCACCCCGGGTTATCCTGTGGTGTATGGTGAAAAAATTGTTGACGCCAAAAAACCAACCGTGTTAGTCTATGGTCATTACGATGTGCAACCCGCCGACCCTTATGAGCTTTGGGATTCGCCTCCTTTTGAACCCGTGATTAAAAAATCGGAGCGCCACCCCGATGGTGCCATATATGCTCGCGGCTCCTGCGATGATAAAGGTCAAGTCTATATGCACATCAAAGCATTTGAAGTAATGATGCAGACCGGTAACCTCGATTGCAACATCAAGTTTATGATTGAAGGTGAAGAAGAAGTTGGCAGCAGCAATCTTAATCCATTCCTAGAAAAATATCGCGATAAACTGAAAGCCGATGTAGTATTGGTTTCCGACACATCTATGGTGTCTAACGATTGTCCCTCAATTACCGTGGGTCTGCGTGGCTTGTCTTACCTCGAAGTGGAAGTAACAGGCTCTAACCGTGACTTACACTCCGGAGTATATGGCGGTGCTGTTGCTAACCCCATCAACACTCTCGCAAAAATGATTGCCTCCCTGAAAGATGCCAACAACCGTATCACAATTCCAGGATTTTATGATGCTGTAAGAGAGTTTAGCGCTGAGGAGCGTGCTGAGATGGCCAAAGTACCATTCAGTCTGGATGAGTATAAAAAAGAACTGGATATAGATGATATAGAAGGTGAAACCGGCTACACTACATTGGAGCGTTCCAGCATTCGTCCTACACTCGATTGCAACGGCATCTGGGGTGGTTATATAGGCAAGGGTGCCAAAACTGTATTGCCTTCAAAGGCTTATGCAAAAATCAGTATGCGTTTAGTACCCAATCAACAATCGGATAAAATCACCGAGTTGTTCACCAAACATTTTGAAGGCATAGCACCTAAATCAGTACGTGTAAAAGTTACTCCCCACCATGGTGGCGAAGCAGCCCTTACTCCTACAAACAGCGTAGCTTATGCTGCGGCAAGCAAGGCCATGGAAACTACATTTGGTAAAAAACCTATTCCTACATACGAAGGTGGCAGCATACCCATAGTAGCCAGCTTCGAACGCATACTTGGTCTCAAAACCATACTGATGGGCTTTGGGCTCAACAGCGATGCGCTGCACTCACCTAACGAACACTATGGCATATTTAACTATTT
The DNA here is from genome assembly GCA_964640655.1 of uncultured Bifidobacteriaceae bacterium. GTDB lineage: Bacteria > Bacteroidota > Bacteroidia > Chitinophagales > UBA10324 > BJGO01. The sequence goes on from CAZXFT010000012.1 coordinate 39,625, forward strand.
CAAAGGCATTGAAACCATACCTCACTTCTACAAGCATCTGGCGGAGATGAGTAAGTAATGATAATGTCTTCAGAAAACAAAAAAAATTAGGCCGAATAAATACTTTCTCCTTCTCAAAATCAATAGTTGCACTCATTCCTTCAAAAATGAAAAAAATAATCACCTGCATCACTTTAGTACTCTTAAGCATCGTGTCTTATGCGCAAGTAGATACCACTAATAACAAAACCAACGCCACTACCGAATACTACGATATAGTGGCTGTTTATCGCGAGCATATCGATGGTCGTGGCAGACGTATTCAATACACCACTGAATTAAAAGGTGAGATATTGAATTACGATGCCAATTCGGGTGTCATTACATTTAAAGCCTTGGATGATAAAATGTACTCTCTAAAAAGTGGCGAGTACAAATACTTTCAGTACAATAAAGAATTTTCCATTAAAAATAAAGAAAGCAAAAAAGTAGTGCTTCGCCAGCGCAAGGAAACCCAGTTTCAATTATCTGCTGGACTGCGCTTAACCGCGCTCGATCTGCGCGACAATTTCGTTGCCGACGATTATTACGTATGGTCGCAGGAAAGCAACTCCGATGTACCCATAGCCTTTTACTTTGGCGGCGGTAAATATTTTGGCCGAAAACATTTTGCCGGCTTAGGCGGAGAACTTGCCTTGTCTTCCTATGGCAAAAATTATATCAACGCCGGCTTACGCTATGTATATCAATATGATGCTTATAAACGCAACACCGCTTTTTACCTGCCTGTAGAGTTAAACTACTTCAGTGCTCAGTACAATCAGAACTATGATGTTGCCGACACACTAATCACATACTATCCAGGTGGGGGCTATTCCATAGAATATCCAAGCCAAAAAAACATTGATCAACTCATGACTGCCGTATCATTTTCATTCGGGCAGGGAATCTCATTTATCTTAAACGATAAACACTCCATTTCTATAGAGATGTCATTAATCAAACTGTTTCCACTAAGCACTAGCTTCCCGAATCCGCCTACACGCATACCAAATGTAAGAATGGAAGGTATGGGTTTACGCTTTGGTTTTATTTATAATTTGTAGTAGTGGGATCGGGGAGTACGTCGACTACTCCTCCCCAAATATCAAATTATTCGTAGTGCCGCCTTTATTATATTTATCGCAATCTGTCTCAATATTCATTTCCAAAGGCCTCTGGAAACTACTTTCGGCATTAATGCCTAAACTCTTATCCGCGTAAACACTTTGCAGAAAATAAGCCCATATAGGCAAAGCCATTGAAGCACCCTGACCAAACTGCATCGAACGGAAACGGATAATGCGGTCTTCTCCACCAACCCAACATCCTCCGCACAACTGCGGTGTAATACCCATAAACCAGCCGTCAGTATTACTTTGTGTGGTTCCGGTTTTGCCGCCTAATTCTCCCTTTATATTATACTTGAATCGCATTCGGCGAGCGGTACCAAAGTCAACCACATTCTGTAGCATACGGCACATAATATAGGCCACCTGATCATTGATTACTTCTACCTGTTTTGACTGAAACTCCTGTATCAGAGAACCCTGATTATCGGTGATACGCATGATATACTGCGGTTTGGTATATACTCCGTGATTGACAAAAGTGCTGTAGGCTCCTGTCATTTCATATACACTGATGTCGGGTGTGCCCAGGCAAATGGAAGGATAAGGTTCCATATTACTCGTAATGCCCATACGTCGCGAAATATCTATCATAGGCTTTGGACCTAACTGCTTCATCAGATATGCACTAATAGTGTTTACCGAGCCGGCAAGCCCCTGAAAGAGCGTAAGCATACCACCGTATTTATTATCAGAATTATCCGGTGCCCAGTTGTTAAAGTTTTCAAAAACAACTTTTTGATTGGCAACAGTATAACAAGGCGAGTATCCGTTTTCTATGGCCAGTGTATAGAGTATAGGTTTAATAGTAGAACCCACCTGTCGCTTAGCCTTAACATTAACGTGGTCATACTGGAAGTACCGATGATTGATACCACCAACCCAGGCCAGCACATTGCCACTATGTGGATCCATAACCATAAAGCCGGTGTGCAGAAACATCTTGTAATATTTGATAGAATCCCACGGCGACATAATGGTATCCAAATCTCCTTTATATGAATACACTGTCATATTAATAGGTGTTTGAAAAACTTTTTTTATCGAGTCAGCAGAAACACCGCGCTTTTTCAATTTAATGTATCGGTCGCATTGCTTCATAGCGTTGGTAATGAAGTCATCGTTATCACCCCAGGGTCTTTTGGTTTTATAGCTTTTAAAGAATTGCCCCTGAAGTTCGTGCATATGTTTGTTAACCGCTTGTTCGGCATAACGCTGCATTTTGAAGTTGATACTGGTATAAACTTTTAAGCCATCCGTATAAAGGTTATAGTTGCTTCCGTCAGACTTGGTGTTTTCCTTACACCACTTCAAAAGTTCCTGTCGTAAAAACTCTCTGAAATAAGTGGCATTACCTTCGTTATGATCAGGGCTAACAAAATTGAGTCGTATAGGAATGTTTTTAATCGAGTCGGCAACAGTAGGGGTTAAAAAATTGTACTTAGACATTTGATCCAATACAGTGTTACGTCTCGAAAGCGAGAGTCCGGGATTACGACGCGGATTGTACAGTGTGCTTCCTTTAAGCATACCTATCAGCACAGCAGCTTCTTCCACTTTTAATGAGTCAGGAATTTTATTGAAATAGGTGCGCGCCGCTGATTTGATACCATATGAGTTTTCGCTGAACTCAACCGTATTCAGATACAGATTGATGATTTCATCTTTGGTATATCGGCGTTCCAACTTCACAGAGGTAATCCACTCCTTAAGTTTCGCAGTGAGAATGGTGGAGAGAGTGCGCTCTTTGGGTCTCGGAAAAAGATTTTTTGCCAACTGTTGAGTTATGGTACTGGCTCCTTCCTTATCTCCCATCAAAGTGGCCACTATGGCTCTTAGGGTTCCCCAATAATCTATGCCGCTATGATCATAAAAACGAATGTCTTCGGTAGCCAATAAAGTGTTTTTGAGGAGCGGAGGTATCTCTTCAAACGAAGCAATGCTTCTGTTTTGGAAATAGTATTTACCCAATAATATGCCTTCGGCAGAATACACTTCGGTAGCTAGTTGGCTCCTAGGATTCTCTAATTGCTCGAACGAAGGCATATCGCCAAAAAGGCCTGCAGCAGTTAATGCAAAAACACCCGTAACTGCAATCACAAACACCACAACCGTAATCCACAATCCAACAATATAAAATCGATATCCTTTATAGCTTTTCCCTTTACCCTTTGCCATACTTATTTATAATTACTGTCAAAGAATGCCATGTATAAATCGAGGTTCTTTGTTTTAAAAAACGTACTGAAATTTTTATCGTCGATGATAAAAACGTGATATGTGGTTTCCACAGCATCAAACAATGTTTCTTTGGCCAGTATCTCGTTATAATAGATCATAGCTTGCTGGCTACTCTTGAATTGTTTCACTAATACCATCTGCCTGGTTTCATCTAGAAGCATCGTATTTACTTTCAAATTTTCGGACGAACGGTTTTTGCTGTTGTGTTGTATCAATGAGTCGGCAATAGCTTTGTTACTACTTTTTATCTCATCAAACATCACCACTATGAACTGCGATGCGTTGGCTTTATATTCATAATCGCTTTTTGAAGGGGCATCGTTTACTTTCTTCACCGGTTCGTTCTTTGTCGTTTTTTCAAGCATAGCCAGTATCTCTTTAGCCTTTACATTCTCCTCGCCACTAGGGTACTTTAATACAAACATGGTTAACTCGGTTTTCAATGAATCTTTGCCTTTGGTTTGAGCTATGGCAAAGGCACGTAGCAATTCGAACTTGGGCATGAAAACCGATCTGTTAAAAACCTTCCTGGCGGAGTCTGCTGCAACAATCACTTTAGGATATTGACTTTGATTATACATGCGGTAAGTATAATTATAATACTTTTCGACAACGTCAACTTTATTGGTTTGTTCTATTTGTGAGTTAGGGTTAAGCAGATATTTAGTAAATGTATTATCCGGATATTCAGAGGATAGTTTATTCTTGACAGCTTCGGCTTTTGCTGCGTCGGGTTTTCGATTATAGAGTATGTATAACTGATACAAAGCCTGGGGTTCAAAAGAGTTTTTAGGGTATCTGTCAATTAGTTTTTCGAAATACTCAATAGCTTTTTTATCATTCTGAAGATCTTCCTTAAATATTGTACCCGCAGCGTAGTATGCACCGGTAAGTCGTTGTAGGGACTTCTCCATCTTTTCAGGAGTAAGGGGTAGGCCTGCTTCTAAATCAGAAATAGTTAATTGCTTCTCTTCTTTCTTTTTGATTTGAGATGAATCGATATCTGAATTCATATCCGACATCTTGTTAGATCTGCGCCAATTGTCTTCAAGTTTTCTTGTACCCCAGTCCTTTAAGAATTCGTTATAACCATTTGCCCGCTGAACAGGATTATAGAAATAAAAAGTTGAGCCTTGTTGTGATTGGTTTCCTGCACCGGTTTGTATTTTGTTGAGTTGATTTTTTTTCTGCTCTTCTAATTGTTTTTGTTTTTCAATCTGAATTAAAGCCTTTTGTAAAGCAGACTTACGCTGACTCTCACTCATGTTTGCCAGGGCTATCACGCTATCTTCATCGTGAATTATGGTTAATTGCTTTACAAGATTAGAAAGAATAGAACTACGGCTTTGTATAGCATTCAAATCATCATAGGATTTGGAGATAAATTGTAAAGTACTGTCGTAGTATATTTTGGAAGGTTTGTATTGTTGTGCATTAAAAGTCAACTCTCCCATTTTCAAAAAGCTCAATCCTTTTTGGTGATTGTTATTAACACTTGAGTTCACTGACAGTTGCAGGTAATCCATGGCTTTATCTTTATCGTTTTGCACAAGATAAACTTCTGCCATGGTATAGTAAATCTGGTCGAGGAACTCTTCGTATTTCGAGTCGCGCTCCATCTTTTCCAATATTTCCAGAACTTCCTTAACCTGAGTTTTTCCTTTCCCTGTAAAAGACTTAGCAATGTTAATTCGGGCATTGAAATCCATCTTGTAATCAGGATGCAAGGTGAGTACTTCTTTAAAAGACTTTATTGATTTGTCTGAGTTGCCAGTAATCTGATACAATTGAGCTAGAATAAACACATAGCGGCGGCGCTGTGCTTTATTACTAGTCATAGCTATGGCGTGTATCAATGGTCTGATAGCTTCTTTATAGCGCTGCTGATCAATCATCATTTGTGCATAGCTAGCTTCTAGCAAGGCACGATATTTAAAAGTGAAGTCATAATTTTTCTCCACCATTTTAATGATGGTTTCGGCTTCATAATACTTTTTTATTTTGATGTAGCAGGTAACCAGCCACATTACAGCTTCATCTTTTACAGGTTGGTGTTTTAAAAAAGTTTGACTCAAAGAAGCTTTTGGTTTTAACCAAGGGAGTTTAACACCATCGTACTCCAACTTTTTACCTTTTTGGTTTCGCACGGTAACCTGCTTCTTATTCTTGGGAAGTCTGTATGAACCAACGATATATTGAAAAGACTGCAAAGCACTTTCGTAATCTTTTTTTAGGTAGTATGCCTTGCCAATCATCAGGTTGCAATCGTCCACCCATTTACTCTTAGTATGAATTTTATTGGATACAGTCAGGCGTGAAATAATGGAGTCAATATCCGGAATGGAAGCTCCAGTGGCCAACTCATTTTTATCGATGGGGAGTAATTTGGAATAATCGTCCTGCAGAGAATTATTGATACCGCGCTGCCCGGCATTCATCTTACTGTTGGCATTATAATAGGCATTATACCGGTGCACCGTATTATGAAATATTCTGCCTATCAGACTATACCTTGATTGACTGTAAGTTTGAGTAGGCAGCAAAATAGTAGAGCTGATAACCGATAATAAAATAATAATGCCTGTAGCTCTTTGCTTCAATTTGTTATGGTTTTCTATATTACGCTCGCTTTTCGATGAAGACATGTAAGTTTTGACGGCAAAAAGTCATACCCCGTTAGAATTCATCCTGCTTAACGACAAAAGTATTTTAAAATTTCATTTTACTTCCCAAAGGAATCAACACCGTAATATTGTATAATGGACGATTCGGCTAAAGAGAATACAGGCTGGCTAAAACGACTCACTAACAAGTACCGATTGGTGATTTTGAACGACGAATCATTTGAAGAAGTCAGTTCGTTTCGGCTCTCCCGTTTTAATGTTTACATTTTTCTCAGCACCATCTTTATTCTACTCATATTTCTGATTACGTCAGTTTTGGTCTTTACCCCATTAAAAGAATATATACCCGGTTACACCGGTAGTGATTACCGCAACGATATAGTGGCTTTGCAACTTAGAGCAGATTCTTTGGAGAATGAATCAAAAGCTACCGATTTGTATTTGAACAATTTGTTGCAGATAGTGCATGGAAATGCTCCGGTTATCAAAATTGATACTCCGGTAATTGATTTAAACACCGCAAAAAAAAATTATGACACCATCAACCTTAAATCAGTTTCAGGTAATGAGAAAAAGCTACGTGGACAAATGGAGAGCGAAAGCAGCTACAGTCTCGGGCTTAACTTATCTCTGAATAATGCTCCCGGGCAAACCAACCTGAGGAGCTATTACTTTTTTCCACCTATTAAAGGATATGTAACCGACGAATTTGATCCCAAAAGAGACCACTACGGAGTTGATGTGGTAGCACCTGAAAACGAGGCCATTAAAGCCTGTATGGACGGCGTGGTCTTGTTCTCGGCCTGGACCAGTGAAACAGGTTATGTCATAGCCTTGCAGCACCGTAATAATTTAATATCTTTGTACAAGCATAATTCGGTATTACTCAAGAAGGAAGGCAGTTATGTGCATGCAGGAGACGTGATAGCCATTATTGGGAATACCGGAGAGCATTCAACGGGGCCTCACTTGCACTTTGAGATATGGTACAACGGCATCCCGCTGAACCCAAAGGATTACATAGTTTTCAAATAAAGTAGTGATTCATTAAAATGTTTAACAAAAAGAACGATATGTCAGACAGCAACAACATTAAGACTCAGGTGACCAATGGCCCCATTCTAAACATCATTGGCTCAGGCACTCGTATTGAAGGTGCCATAGTTTGTGATGGCGACATCCGCGTTGATGGCTCTGTAAAAGGAACTATCACCAGCAAAGCAAAAATTGTCATAGGCCCAACCGGCTCTGTGGAGGGTGATTTGTTTTGTGAAAATGCTGACGTAAGTGGTAAAATTTTTGGTTCAATTGAAGTAACCGAACTGTTGTTTATGAAGTCAACCTCATATCTTGAAGGTGATATCACGACAACCAAATTTGTAGTGGAAGCAGGCGCCAAGTTCAACGGTAACTGCCGCATGGGGGTTAAAGAAATTAAGCCTAACGAAAAACCAAATACCGCGCAGGTTAAGCAAAAAGAAGCGGTATGAAGAACGAGTGGATGAAATATTCATCACTCGCATTTCAAATCGTTGGTACTATGATTGCCGGCATTGCCGGTGGTTACTATCTTGATAAATACTTAAACACTTCTCCTGTCTTTTTGATGTCTTTGTTGATTATTGCGGTTATTGCCGTGCTCGTGATTATTATTAAAACTTCTTCAAAACCCTGAATGTCGTTTTATATCCGCTTACTGTTATTGTGTTTAGTATTGGTAGCAATATGTGCAATTGTTCAATTCAGCAATAGCAGTTCATTCATAAATACTTTTGCTTATAGCAGCATAGCCTTTTTTGCTATAGTAACTGCGTTGATTCATTTCATTGCTCGGCGCAGTATTGCCGGTAACAATCATCGCCGCTTCAGTACAGCTATTATGGGTGGTATGACAATCAAACTTTTTTCCTCTGCATTATTTGTGCTCATTTACTCATTATTCAAAAAACCGGAGAGCATTATCATTATCATTCCCTTTTTTATTTTCTACATCAGCTTCACTGTTCTTGAAGTGATGGAGTTTATGCGCTTGAATAAAATGCTTCAAGAGAAAAAATAATCAATTAAAAGTGACACGCGAAGAACATTTGAGAATGATGCTCAGTAATAAGTTGATGCAGTATGTTCCCGAAGCAACAATTCCCCTGATAGTCAACTGGATGATGGAGTATAAAATTCATCTTACACTAACCCCGCAACGAAGCAGTAAGTATGGTGATTACCGGCATCCACACGGTAATAAAGGTCATCGAATCTCAGTCAATAAGAATTTGAACCGCTTTGCATTTCTGATTACATTGGTTCACGAAGTGGCTCACCTAAAATGCTGGATGAAACATAGAAATTCTGTTGCGGCACACGGGCAGGAGTGGAAAATGATATTTACTCAATTGTTAATTCCGTTTATTGAGTTACATATTTTCCCTGACGATGTCAAATCAGCATTAATCAAGTATGCACAATCTCCGGCGGCATCGACGTGTTCCGATGAAAGATTAATGCGTGCTCTGGCCAATTATAACAGAATTAAATTACCACGTGTTGAAGAACTTGCCGAAGAAGCCTTATTTAGAACCATCAATGGTAGACTTTTTCAAAAAGGTGAGGTTATTCGTAAACGTATTCGCTGTGTTGAAGTTCATACCAAACGTACATTTCTGTTTCATCCATTAGCTGAGGTTGTTCCAAACGAAAATTTTGAGATTTGGATTAAGACTCAAGATTGAACGATTTCAATTTCTCTACATTTGCGATGCTATGAGCACAAACCCTTTTATTGAAGAACTGCGTTGGCGCGGTATGCTGCACGAATTGACACCAGGTGTAGAGGAGCAACTTAACAAAGAATGCACTGCTGGCTATGTAGGTTTCGACCCTACATCAGATTCACTGGGCATTGGCAATCTTGTTCCAATACTTTTGCTTAAACATTTACAGCGTCATGGACACAAACCCATAGCCTTAGTTGGTGGTGCTACCGGTATGATTGGTGATCCTTCGGGTAAGTCGGCTGAAAGAAATTTGTTGAGTGAAGAACAAATTAAGTATAATGTAGAATGCCAGAAGAAACAACTTCAAAAGTTTTTAAAGTTTGGTGAAGGTAAAACCGATGCGGAGATGGTGAACAACTACGATTGGTTTAGGGAGATGGGCTTTCTGCAATTTTTACGTGATGTTGGCAAGCACATCACCATCAGTTATATGATAGCAAAAGATTCGGTTCAAAACCGTCTCGAGACCGGCATTTCTTTCACTGAATTTTCTTACCAGTTGCTTCAGGGTTATGATTATTATGTATTACATCAAAATAAAAATGTTCGCTTACAGTTAGGTGGTTCCGATCAATGGGGTAATATGACGACAGGAACCGAACTGATTCGTCGCAAATGCGGCGGTGATGCATATGCAATTACCTGCCCTTTGATAACTAAAGCTGATGGAACAAAATTCGGTAAAACTGAAAGTGGCAACATTTTTCTTGACCCTAAAAAAACATCACCGTATAAATTTTATCAGTATTGGTTGAATGCCGCAGATGAAGATGCATTGCGTTATCTGAAAACATTTACTTTCCTCACACAGGAGTCTATCAATCAATGTGCTGCTGAACATCAGGCTGCACCGCATACCCGTGCTATGCAGAAATTACTTGCCCGCGAAATAACCACATTAGTTCATTCAGCGGCAGATTATGAATTTGCTGTTAAGGCATCGGAGATTTTATTTGGACAAAGCACTGCTGAAGCATTAATGAATTTTAGCAATGCAGAGTTTGAGCAGATTTTTGAAGGTGTTCCATCAGCCAAAATATCAAGATCAGACCTGCATACTGGTATGGATGTACTTGAACTGCTAGCCGAGAAAACCGGGTTTCAACCTTCGCGCGGCGAAGCACGTCGAGGTATCCAAGGTAAAGGAATCAGCATCAACAAAAAAATTGTTGAAGCAGTGGATACCAAAGTGCATACTGATATGCTGATCAATAACCGTTACCTGCTGTTACAGAAAGGGAAGAAAGCTTATTTCCTAGTAGTCGTGGAATAACTATTTCATGTTCCAGTGATGTGCTAACTCGGCATTTATCACTTTGTAAGTTTTTTCTTTCAGTTGATCTAAATCAGCTATGGTCATACCTGTAGTATCAATAGGCTCATGTACCACAATACGCAATCTGCCGGGCTTTCCATAAATTTTTTTGTCAACATACAGTCGATTCCAGTTGTCAACAAAGGTTACAGGTAATACAGGAGTTTGTTTTTCGATTGCCAGCTTGAATGGTCCGTTTTTAAAGCGTAAGAGATGTGGAGGATGCGCACCTATAGTGCCTTCAGGAAAAATCACCAAAGAAAAGTTGTTGTCAATGCTTTCTTCTGACTGTTTGATGGCTTTGTAAGCTGCAGCTTTATTTCCCCTGTCAACTGGTATGTCTATGGTTTTAAAAAAAATATTGAAAATCGGAATATAGCTCAGTTCCACCTTAGCCATAAAGCGAATGTTGTAATGACCTATAAGCACAGCCGTTGGTATATCCAGATAGGAAAAATGATTTGGACAAATGATGTAGGGTTTATTTTTCTTAGGCTTATAACGATATTCAACACGATAGGTCAACCCTGTTAAAAAGAAAACAGCTCTGGCCCATAGCTCGCGCAGTTGATTGGCTTTTGAAAAATGTTTATCATTTCTCAAAAAAATCAGAAAAAATGGATAGCATAGAAAGAAGAACAGGATAAATACAAAGAAGTAATAGTAACCCCACAATACTTTAAACGGATAACTGAAAGACTTCATGCGCTAAAAATAAGAGGACAACTATATAATTATGATTTCTTATAACCCAGGTCTTAACAGGTATGTGTTTGAATAAACTATTTTTGCCAGCTATATGGAAACAGTAGTCAGTGGAATTAGGCCAACAGGACATTTACATCTGGGCAATTACTTTGGAGCTGTGCGCAATTTTATACGCATGCAAAATGATTTTAACTGTTACTTCTTTGTAGCGGATTATCATTCGCTTACCACTCATCCACACCCTGAACACTTGCAAAATTCAGTGAGAAGCGTACTGGCGGAATATTTAGCTTGCGGCTTAGACCCTGAAAAGTGTACATTATACATTCAAAGTGACTTACCCGAAACAGCTGAATTATACTTGCTGCTCAATATGCTTAGCTATGTCGGTGAGTTGGAGCGTTGCACCTCTTTTAAGGATAAAATACGTCAGCATCCTGATAACATTAACGCGGGACTTCTCACCTACCCCGTTCTAATGGCTGCCGATATCTTAATTCACAAAGCCATGAAAGTACCTGTTGGCAAAGATCAGGAACAACACCTCGAAATGGCTCGCAACTTTGCTCAGCGCTTCAATTACATGTATGGTTCAGAATTATTTCCACTACCTGTTGCTTTTAACTATTCCGATAATCTGATAAAAGTTCCCGGACTTGACGGAAGCGGTAAGATGGGAAAGAGTGAAGGTGAAGGCAATGCCATTTTTATTACTGATGATGATGCAACAATTAAAAAGAAAGTGATGCGTGCTGTAACCGATAGTGGACCTACTGCTCCCGACTCAGAAAAACCGGAAGCTATCAAGAACATATTCACATTAATGAGTCTTGTATCGAAACCGGATGTGTTACAAGAATTTGATGCGGCATACAATAACTGTACTATTCGCTATGGAGATATGAAAAAGAAATTGACAGAGGACATGATATCTTTCATCACACCCATTCGTGAGCGTGTACAACAAATAGAAGCTGATGATGAATTATTGAAACGGGTAACAGAACTTGGAAAAGAAAAAGCTAAAGACAGTGCACGTAGAACTTTAATTGAAGTGCGCGGATTAATTGGGATGAGGGGATATTAAGACTTCTCTTCCTTCATCGTAAATACATACTGAATAATATTGGCTCCCATTTGTAATGCCTTAGTACGTTTTTCTTCAGGGTCATTATGTACGTCATCCCAACCATCACCTAGGTCCGTTTCAGTATTATAGAAGCATATCAAACGACCTTCATAGATCAATCCATAACCGCGTGGAGGTTTTCCATCGTGCTCATGAATCTTAGGCATACCATTCGGGAAATTATATTTCTGATGATAGATAGGATGAGAAAATGGCAATTCTATGAACTCTAGTTCAGGAAATATTTTTTTAAAAGCAGGACGTACATAAGGATCTAAACCATAATCGTCGTTCAAGATTAAAAAGCCTCCACCGATAAGATAATCACGCATGTTAGCAGCTTCTGAATCAGTAAAAACCAAATTACCGTGACCGGTAACATATACAATAGGATAGTTGAAAATATCGCTGCTGCCACTTTCAATGGTTGCATATTCGGAGTTGAAGTTGGTTCCCAGATTTTTATTGCAAAATGTTGCAAGGTTCTTTAATGAATTAACATCGTTATACCAGTCGCCACCACCGCTGTATTTGAGCAAGGCAAACTTGAGCGTTCCTTCGCGATTAATTGCATTACCCAATAACAAACCTGATGTAAGAATAGCAAAAAAGAAAAACACCTTTTTCATAATGAAACAAAACTACACAAACGAAATGCTTACTTAATTATTGATTCCCAACAAAACCGCTGCATAAATAGCAGCAGTTTCAGTTCGCAATACTCTAGATCCCAGACTCACCGCCTCATAACCGTGGTTCAGTATCTGTTTCATCTCATCTTCTGTAAAATCGCCTTCCGGGCCTATCAGTATACAGGTTGATTCTTGAGTCACAGATATATCCGACAACGATGAAGGTTTGTCCTGTGACAAGGCTGCCACATATTTTCTGCTAACTTCTGTTTGCTTAATAAACGAATCCAGCTTTATCAATGGATGAAGTACAGGTATAAATAAATTACGCGACTGTTTCACAGCAGCTACAGCTCGCATCATTAGTTTTTCCATATTTATTTTATCACGCTCGCACCTCGTAGTTCTTATAAATGTAATTTCTGTCACCCCCAACTCAGTCAACTTCTCAATCATAAACTCTAAACGGTCCATACTCTTGACAGGTACTACAGCAATATGTATACGATGGTTGATGTCCTGATGCATCACATGCTGAACAATAACTACGTCTGTCTTCTTCTTACTTACCGAGATCAGGCAGCATTGGTAAAGGTTTCCGCAACCATCGGTAATATGTATCATGTCCCCTACTACATGCCGCATTACGTGTATGCAATGGTGTGCCTCGCTTTCGGGCAATGATGATTCTGAACTTATATGGGGGTGAAAATAAATTTCCATTCAATCTTTCAATTCTTCATAATAAAAAGGACTTAATATTTCAGGCACATTGCTGTTTTCGGTATGAGAGGTAATCAGTTTGCTGATACTATATGCCTGCATATCAAGTGGATCATACGGTTGTATGATTTCATAAAATCTATCCTTACTCATTTCTTTTTGCAGCCATTCTTTCTCTTCTTGTTTTTTCAGAATGGCAGGCATACGTTTCTTGCTATTGTGGATTTTTTCCATCAAGGTGTTAGCAGGAGTGGTAAGAACTGTAAAAGTATGCAGTATCTCACCAGTTTGTATATCAGTGAATGTATCGTATAACCCCCCCATAGCAAAAAGTTCGCGTGATTTTAGGGAGATGAAGTATGGATATTTCTTTTTGCCTATAGTACGCCATTCAAAAAATCCGCTAGTCAACACAAGGCATCGTTTGCGTTTGATGCAATGCTTAAAACTTGGTTTTTCAAAAACTGTTTCGGACACGGCATTGAGCGTATGAATGCGCAGTTCGTTCGCTGTATCCATATTTTTGCACCAGAATGGAATCAGTCCCCAGTGATACAACTGTATTAACTCCGGGTGTTCTGAGGTAACAACCGGCCAGCGAAGAAAAGTAAAACCATTACCATGAAAAACAGGATGATATTCGTGTGGCTCTGCAAAGTGCGCATCAAATGCTGCTTCCAATTCCTCGCGCGATTTGGTAACTGTGCTGTGGTAACACATAAATGCAAATGTGCAGAATATTGATGTATGATGCTGCTCAAATGTGTTCCCGCAAAAAGATTATGCTCCGCTACATTTGCAGTTATGGTTACTATTCGTGAGGCAAAGAAAGAGGATGCCGCAGCAATGATGCGACTCATCAGAGAGTTGGCTGAATATGAACGTGCACCACAAGAAGTAACAAATACTGTTGACCAACTGACAGAAGATGGATGGGGAAAGGATGGTGCACAGTTCAAATGTTTTATTGCCGAGGAAGACAAGCATATTATCGGTATGGCATTGTTCCATAAAGCGTACTCCACATGGAAAGGTCAATACATATATCTGGATGATTTAATCATAGAGGAATCATCAAGGGGAAAGGGAATTGGCAAGATGTTGTTCAACCGTTTGATTCAATATTGTGATGAAACTAAAGCCAATCAACTGCGCTGGCATGTATTGAACTGGAACGAACCTGCCATCAAGTTTTATGAAAAATATAATTCTTCACTGGATTCCGAATGGATAACCGGAAAAATACACCCGCATCAGTTTAGTATTATTGATACAAATATGAAAGAATGAGAGTTTATAAATTCGGAGGAGCATCCATTAAAGATGCAGATGGTTTTCGCAATGTGTGTCGCATCTTACAAAAAGAAACACAGGACGATTTAATCGTTGTAATTTCAGCATTGGGAAAAACCACCAATGCACTAGAGGCATTAACCGAATATTATTACAATCGTTCAGAACGTGCACTAGAGCTGCTTCAGGAAATTCGTAAGCAACACTTTTCAATATTACAGGAATTAATACCCGATACATCACATCCGGCCTATGAGTTACTGAATAACACTTTTGTTGAGATAGAATGGATATTAGAAGATGAACCGGCTGAATCATTTAATTACATCTATGACCAAATAGTGTCAATTGGTGAATTAGCTTCTACACGTATAGCTGTATCGTATTTCAACTATTGCGAACTGAACATTAAATGGCTTGATGCACGGGAATGGATCAAGACAGACAACACATATCGCGAAGGAAAAATAAACTGGCCGCTTACTGAAGAAAAAATCAAAAATGGTTTACAATTTCAAAAAGGGAGACTGCTAACACAGGGGTTTATTGGTTGCACCAGCGAAAATTTTACAACAACTTTAGGTCGCGAAGGCTCAGACTATACTGCGGCCATCATAGCTTATTGCACTAATTCCGAATCGGTTACCATATGGAAAGATGTACCCGGGGTATTAAATGCTGACCCGCGCTTTTTTGAGGATGCTCAACTGATACCTGAATTGTCTTATCACGAAGCTATAGAGATGACCTATTATGGTGCTACGGTTATTCACCCTAAAACAATTAAACCTTTACAGAATAAGAATATACCTCTTTATGTACGATCTTTTATCAATGATCATTCTTCGGGTACGGTTATTCGCGATA
Source organism: uncultured Bifidobacteriaceae bacterium (assembly GCA_964640655.1). Classification (GTDB taxonomy): domain Bacteria; phylum Bacteroidota; class Bacteroidia; order Chitinophagales; family UBA10324; genus BJGO01. Next base: position 55,076 of record CAZXFT010000012.1, read on the forward strand.
CAATTCAACAAAATATATTACCGGCTATTTGGGTAAAAAAACTGAATCAAACGCTCATCAGTATTTCGGCAAAAGATTTTTCATTTATAGCGGAGGATAATATGAGTCAGATATTTAAGGCACTGTATGAGTTTGGAATAAAGGCAAATCTTATGCAAAACTCTGCTCTGAGTTTTTCTATTTGTGTTGATGCAGATGCTGAAAAAATCAATCAATTGACTGTCTGCCTTCAGGAATCATTCAGAATAAAAACAAATGATGGATTACAATTAGTTACTGTACGCCATTACAGAACTGAAGCGCTGGAAAAATTTTTAGATAACAAGAAAATCTATCTCGACCAACGATCGCGCAATACGGCACAGGTAGTTTATTCGTAAGGTCTGTTGAGAACAGCATCCGCTATAACAGCCTGTCGAAGATCTAAACTGAAAGAAGGTGCTTTCAGAGTTTCCTGTACGTCATTAATATGACTTTCTTCTAACTCACGTTGTGTAAACACTGATTCTCCCTCAACACCTGTATAAACTTCCATAGAGAGTGGAGTATAAGTTGATTTAGCTTTATTATGCGAATCAGCTAATGATTTATAGGATGAGGAAGTAAATGTCTTATCTTTTTTTGTAGAAACTTTTGGTTGCGGTGCTACTGTTTGCTTTTTCTGCTGTGCTTCCTGAATTTGTCTTTGAGCTTCTTTCAATATGTCATCAAGTGTGCGAAATCCTCTACCTTTTTCAGGCTTTGGCTTAGGATTACTACCCGTCTGTTCTTGTTCACGTTGCTTCTTCTTCTGAGCAGCGCGATACTGCAAGTAAAAGTATACGGCCAGAAAAATGAGATATATAAATTTTCCTTCCACGTTGCTAAGATAATTAATCTGCTAACATGACATCAGTTAATTCACTTTCAAAGTCGAGAAATACGGGTTTTAGATTACTACTACCGTTAGTTCCATAATTCACGAAGAATACCATAGTGTATCCTTTTTCAGGAAAATAAAACAGATTGGCACTATAACCTAAATCGCGGCCGGTGTGACCAATACCATAAGTGGATTTTTGAGTAAACTTTTTTACTATTCCATATCCAGTGAAATAGTCTGAATCTTCCTGAACAAATGTTTGCATTTCGTTTAGTGAAGCCTGATTCAATATAGTTTTATCCACCAATAATGCCTGAATGAAATGATACAGGTCAAACACATTAGAATAAATACCGCCATAACCGTTTCCACTTCCGGTTATCAGGTTCGAAACATTGACGATGGTATTGTTATTATGTAAATCAAAATAACCCTGGGCGGCACTTTGAGGAATATCTTCACGACCTTGTAAAAATGTAGATGTCATACCAAGCGGGTTGAAAATTTTCTCTCGTAACAATTCGTGATGAGATCTTCCACTAGCTTTCTCTATACACATGCTTAATAATAATGTATTGGTATTACTATAATGCGCTGGGTATTCAATTAAATCGTATCCCGGTTCTCCATAGACAAATTGTAACAACTCTTCTTGCGACCATTGCTTATTTGGGTTGTTTAACACCGCTAAATAGAACTTCGATGATGTAATTACATCGAAAATTCCTGTAGTATGATTCATCAGTTGTCTGATAGTAACGGCTTGTGAATGTTCAATTTTTTTAAGGATTTCCTTGTCTATATATTTATCAATCGGATCATTGAGACTGAGTATACCCTCTTCCTGAAGTTTCATGGTTAGTGTTCCTACCAAAAGTTTGGTGATGCTCGCTCCTTTAGAAATATGACAGGTAGTGAAAGGAATTTGTCGTTCTAAATCGGCATATCCTGATGAGTTACACCATATGCCATTACTATCTTGAATAAGGACAGACATTCCGGGCAATCCTTTTTTTATGTATTTATCAACAACATCTTGATAGATTCCTGATTTCGGGTGTGTTGGGTTTGCATAAGAATTATCGCAACTTAACGTAACCGTGTCATCTATATCTCGCTTACAAGATGAAAATATTGTTATTACAAGCAGAAGGATGAATCTTAATGTCATAATTTCTTTTTGTCTTTAACTGTTATAGGAAATTGAAAGCCCAAGTATGCCGTGTTTACAGGTAAAAGCGGAACATATGATTTTACAAAGGTGCCTTGCAGTGTTGAACGCAATCCAAAGGTAATTCTTGAGGCATAGGGTTTAGTTTTTTGTATAGAATGACTGTAACCAATCTGAAGTTGAAGTATATATTGACCACGAGGCAGTAATTTACTTCGTTTTTCATATGAGCCTTCGCTATTGAGTTTAAAAGTGCCTTCATGTTCAAATGATAGTCCAACTCCAGAACCCAACCCAAGATTAAAGTAGTTGGAATTGCCAGCTTTTCGCTCATAAACAATCCATGGTGATGCAGTTATTAGTGTTTGCACAAATCGGTGGTAATACATTGATGATTGGCCACGCCATAAAAGTCTGTTCTTATCATTCTTATTGATCCGCTTAATGTAAGCTGCATCTATTCCGGGATGGATGTTAGCATAGATTAACTGAGTATATCCGATCACAGGAAATGATGTAGCATTATTCGTTATTGCTAATGACCAGGATTTTTGTTGCGCCTTTGAAGAAAGACTGTAACACAAAATCATCAGAATTAAAAGTCTTTTCATAGCTATTAGAAAGACACAAACTTAAATAAGGTTCATGCAATTTTTCAATAGTATCAATAGGTTCCATTAATTTGAGATTACCCTATTATCCGGGATTCATTGTCTTAGTAATCAAACTTAATAATCTGTCAATATCTATATGAATACTAAGACATTCATTGTATCAACTCAAAAAAAAGCCGCTGTCAGAAATGACAGCGGCTTATTAAACAAGTTAAGAGTGAGGGCTATTGCTTCACGACTTTGTATGAGTTAATTGCCTTTTCGTCTTTGATATTGATGTAATATATACCTGCAGCTAACTGAGTCATATCAATAGATGTAACTGAAGTGCTCACATTGTTTAAAGACATCATAAGTTGTCCCATAGTATTCAATACTAAAACATCGTACTGCTCATTCGCATCAAGCGAACGAACAATATTTAATTGTTCCATAACCGGATTAGGATAAACAACAATATCTGAAGTATTAGAGTTTTCAGACAAACGAGCAACCAATGTGCTGAAGTTTACTTTTCCGCTAAATCCTGAAAGAACACCCTGAGTACACTCAGTTCTGATTTGAAACTCATAATTTGTTGCGGGATTCAAAGATGTTAATGTAATACTATTCAGATTACCGCTGATTAGATAAGGTGTCCATGTTGTAGAACCTACCGGACGTACGCGAAGTCTGAAACGGAAAACCGATTGTGCATCCCATGTAATAGTTGCCGTGTTAGCTGTGATGTTGCTGACAATGATATTTTGAGGAACATTACAACCGCTTATAGACGGTGTAGAGAATGAGTAAACAGGTCCAAACAATATGGGTGAACCGGGAAGTGTTGAGCAAACATTGATTACCTTATATTGATAATTCTTGAGAGGTGCTAACCCTGTAAAATTATAACTTGTGTTAGACCCTGCATTAAATGAAGTCCAAACACCGGTACCAACTTCTTTAATTTGTACGGTGTATTGTAAATTACATGATGCACTGTTCCAACTGATAGTAGCTGATGTACTGTTAACTGCGGTAGTTGTTACACCTGTGGGTTTAGGGCACTGTGAGTTTACAAAGATGCTAACCTCATCGCTGGTACCACAGCCGTTTGTTGCTGTTACAGTGACAAATGAAGTATCGACTACAGTAACATTAACTGAATTTGTACCCGAACCGGAATTTGTTATCCAGTTTGATGAATAAGTCCAGTTGTAGGATGCTCCGGCAACATTAGTAGTAGAGTATGAAGTAGTTGTTTCAGGGCAAACAGAAGTTGAACCTGTAATGCCGGATAATACAGGAATGGTATTTACAGTAACAACAACTGTAGCAGTATTCTTACAACCGCTGCCATCTGTTCCGGTTACAGTATAAGTAGTAGTAACTGTTGGTGTGGCAATAACAGATGCACCGGTAGATGCACTCAAACTTGCAGCAGGAGCCCAAGAATAGGTACTTGCACCTGATGCCGATAACACTTGGTCGTCTCCTTGGCAAATAGCTGATGAATTTGGAGAAACCAACACAGTAGGCAATGAAACGCATTCAGTCCAACGATAAATAGTACCTGAAGTGGGTGGTGTATTAGAACCGCCAGCAAGTACTGTACTTGAGTTTAATGTACCGGCAGTAGTAGAATTCCAATCAGAACCCTGACGATTGTTAAAATCAGCATTTGAATTACCTTTTAACCCTACCTGTACTCCAATCTGTGTTGAGTTGCTCCATTCACAAGTGCCATAGGCAAATTCAATAGAACCATTTTCATTTAAACGAATCTGAAAGTTGAGATTATCATATAAATAACCATAACGCGATACACGTGTAAACTGTGCAACAAAAGTGCGGTTAGGAGCAGCACCAATAGTTTGGTAACGGATTTCAGAAGGGTTCTCGCCACTTATCTGACTATCGTAGTTAAATTCAATAATTTGATTAGAACCACTTGCCGATGCTGAGGCACTCATTGTTAAAGTATATGGACCACTGCCCGAAATAGAGGTGATAGTAGTGCCATCTGGAAATGATGTGTTAGAAATGAATGATAAGGCCTGACCTACGCCTAATCCGGCAACACTGGGCACAGCGGTGATTTGATTGCTGGTAGCTGTTGTAGTACCGCGAATAACTACTCCTGAAACTAAGTCAGCACCGAAACCGGAGATAACGCGGTTCGGAGAAGTGGAGCTAATAGGAGTATAAGTTGTTAATATTGTGTTAAAGGTTAGAAAGCCGTTGGTACTAAGACTAACAGTAGTATACGGTGAACCATTGTAGTTAAATGTAAAGCCAAGAGGTATATCTTCAATTTCATCGTCATCAAACTGACGGCTTGGGATAAGAAAGCCATCATTGGCCAAGGTTCCGCCGGTAATGGCTGAGTAAGTTCCTGATAATTGGGAAAAGTTGTAATTGCTTGCAACCTGCGACCAGGTTGAAGTACTGCATACAATCAAAACGATTGTCGTTAAGATCAGTCTGCTAAATGAATAATTAGTAGTGGTTTTCATAAAAAAGAATGTGATTTTATTTACTGTTAGTTTCGGATACTAAACTATCAAACAATTAGAAGTCTCTAAAAAATATCAGGAAAACACCGATAAGTAGTCTTATTTCAGCGACAAACGGCGTTTTTATCATTTACCCGAGATCAATTAAACCTATATTGGGACTATGGATATGATTCGTATTTCAGTTTATCGGCATTTTCAATAATTGCAAAAAACTCTTCATCTGTTAACTGAAAATGTTTCGAGAATACCTCATCAGGGCATGAGAAATATCTTCTATCCTTCTTTGTTTTTTGTGAAGCAAAGTAGGTGAATCCATTTTTTTGTAAAATCACAAAAACAGTCACATCTTCATTTGTAAAATGATGCTTGCGATTAAAATCAGTGTTTTTAGCAACTACTTTATTATACGCCATAATTATTTTTTTCCAGGGGTTATTGCTTGACGGCCTTTGAATTCAATACGGTACCATTCTCGTATGCTATATTCATTCAATATTGTAAATGAAGTAATTCCTTTTGGTTTGAAAACATCAATAGATTGTGCTGAATGATCTTTATACTGGTACTCACCACCATGGCGAATAACCGGTGCTCCTATTCTATCATTAATATAATCAGCAATCTTCTTAAAATATGGACCAACAATATGAAGGTATCCTTTCATATCACTAACTAATCCAAGATTACGCTCCGGATTGTCAGCATCAATAATGTCGTATAAATCATAGTCTCCGTGGATATACTCGTTATAATATTTTAGACAACCATAGTGTTTAGATTTTTTGTCTGTGTCCACACTGAAAGGAGACAAATCTGTTTTTGTTTCGTTCCAATACTTTAAAACATCAGCCGACTTGCCACTCTTATATGCATTAGGATGTATATTGGGGTCAACCACCAAACCGGCCGTTTGATAGCTGCCTGAATTGTGGTCAGCTGTTTTAGCTTTACATTCAAACGGTTTTGGTGTATAACCCGCGACTCCAAAATACTTAAGAGACTCTACATTAGTGCGACGCACTAATATCCAATAGTTGAATTTAGTTGCGGCTGCCTGAAATATTACTTTGTCTTTTTCACGCATTGGTATGTTTATTTAAAGTTCGAAGAATGAAATTTTATTTGCCTGATGGAAATAGGTTTGTGTTTGATGTGATGAGTCACCGCCGGGTGTTACTCTGATAATATGATTATAACAAAGTGTCCCATTAAACAAATCAATATGATCACCTCCGGTACCATCCGGTCGTGTGAACATATTGTTAAAGTAAATGATGCCTTTCTTATTTTGTATGGTTTGATAAATTGAATTCCCAACCCGTCGACTACGAGTAAGGTTCAGATACTCCAAAGGAGTACCCATGATGCGCCTTAAGTAACGTTCTAATTCCTGTGCACCCAATACGTGAGCAACCTGAAGCCCACAACGACCCCGATGTACACGCTCGCGGGGAGTAAACGCTTCCAGGCTAAACCCACAACGAACTAAAGCAACGCTCATTCTAACTGCACATTGATTCACAATGCCTCTTTGTGGACAAGGTTTCGTTGGGTCTGTAACACCACTCACACCATTAGCATAATCATCATAGGCCGTTTCCATCAGCGGATATGACGGTGTCACGGTACTTATATTAGACAATATTTCCCAGGCCATAGATTTAATCAAAAATCGAAAATTTGCTTTTGCCGCCGGGTTTATCCTTAGGCTTTTTTTCGTGATTAGTGGAATGAGTTACAGCAGTGATATTGGAATTTGTTTTAGTCAATAAACTTTGATCTCCACTCATCAGATATTTTTTAAAATCCTCAGTGAGTAAGCGATAAGTAATCAGGTTAGATGCTTTATCCAAATGAAATATTAAACCATAACCAGGGTCTTCATCTTCGCACATAAACTCACTTATTGTACCAAAGAATTCTTTAAGTTGTTGTTTATCGAATATAGGCAAGAAAATACGTAGTATCCTTGGATCGTAATATCTGAAAAACATTACTTCATCTTGTTCTGTAACGATTTCTGAATTGTTTTTTAGAATTTGAATTAGATTCTGTTTATCCTTTGTAAATGACACCAATGTATAGGAACCTTTGCCCCATTTTTCATTCAACATCAACTCATCTAACTTTTCTGTGCTACCAAATAAATGTGGCCCTACATCAACAAACTGACCATCGTAATTGCTTTTAAGAATGCACACAGATGGTCCATATGCTTGAATGAGGTCATCTATTTCTATACTTTCAGATGCAGCATCAATAATGTAATAGCGTTTGTTTTGCGACACGTTATCTTATTATTTGTAGGTTATTATCTCCGTTCAATATGAAATAAAAAGGCAATTCCCTCCTTATTCCCTGGATCTTATTGATAAAACAAATAGGTTGATTATAATACTCATCGTGCATATAAATCACACGACCATCTGAGGCATAATCAACAATGAAATTTGCAAGCAGCAAGGGTTGAAGTACAAAATCAGAATCAGAAATAGTTGTCTGTATCAGATTTAAAGAATCTTCAAATCCTTGTTTAAAATCATCGTAGTATGCAAGGCTCATTTCCTGTTCTCTCCTGTAAATTATATCAGCGATTGCAGAAGCATCTCTTTTACTTAATAATGAGTGTATGAATTTATATTGGTTCACAACTAACTGAGAAGCATGATCAATCTCATCTTTAATGTTTTTTGATTTAACCCAATCAAATTCAACAGGCCATTCAGCATTAAATTTTCCTTCCAAAAAAAAACCTGGTATAGGAGTTTCAATAGTCGAAATACCCATAGGCATCTGTAAAGGAAATATCGTTTTGAAATTAACAGGTAAATCATCAACAGTTTTCACAAGCACATCCACTTTAAGTTCTGAATCGGGTAAAAGAACCGATTCATTTTTCATAGGTCTGATAATAACTCTTAAATCATTTTCATCTTTTCTTAGAAAAGGATTTACCGGCACGCTCATATTATAAGCTAATCCATCAGTGTTAATGAAAAATGGAAAACCGTTTATCAAAGCAACAAATGAACACTTATTATTAGCTATCGCTATTGCATATTGTAATCTGTTATCTGCCATATTAAAGTCGTAGTCTTCGTTGTTCAATTAAATCTCTTGCCGCCACCCACGGATATGTATTTTCGTCAGAAGCCCCGGGTGCCGAGCTCCCACTTTCAATTCGTGTATCTCTTGTTGTTCCTGCACGGCAATAAGCTCCATAATATAAAGTCAATCCATCGAAAGTTGCTCCTAAACCAAGATACAGTCCACTACTATCTAAATTAGGTCCGCTTCCGGTTATGGTTACAGATGTTCTTGCACCACCCCTTATTCCGCAATTAATTACGAAAAATGAAAAGTCTCTATTTACCTGTCCGCGTATTTGAAAATCAAAGGATAATACACCACTAACAGATCCGCTTGCTCTTCCAGACGGTTCGGTTGTTTCTTTTGAATAATTAAATGTTCCGTTGATTGTTCCCGAAATCGTAAATGTAATGGCAACATACCTTTCAATGTGCCGACCAGCTGCTCGTACAATCAGAGCTCCTACATATGGGATGGCTGCAATAGCAACATTACTTAAAACAATATTCAGCTGTAAGCCAATTAATGGAGTAAATCCTAATGAAAAATTGATATAATAACCACAATCCAGATTAGTAGGATTTTCTTGCCACCTGGTATTAATACTGATACTAAAACTTGGTGGTACGGGCTGCCAGCGTACTGTAGCCTGTGAAACAAAATCTGTAATTTCTTTTACTCCGTTCAGGAAACGATAAAAGTTTCTGATTAATCGTAAAAAATCTGTGATACTACCTCCAAAATTTGATGTTCTTCCATCATCGGTTCTTGAAAATGTAACAGTAGTATCATCAAATTCAATCGCGTTTGTATCAGGATTAATTCGAGATGAGAATGTTACAGTACCTGACCATGAATAATCAGGGTATACCTTTACCTGAATGCGTTTACTGTTTCTGTGAGTATTACACGCTATGTTATAAATTGAAGGTTGAATACCATGATTGAAAAAACCCAATCTGTCAGCGTTCCCACTCCAAATAAAACCAGCATCTAAAGAAGTATTATTTTCAGTGGTTACTGTAATATGTCGTCGATTAAAGTCCCATATGTGATTATTGTGTTGAGAACATGGTCCTTCTGTTCCGGTGAGTCTAAATTGCACGTTAGCCTTAACAACATTTCTTCCGGCAACAAAACTTATTGAATCACCTACAGATTGATTGGAGCGATAAACTCTATCGCTGTCATTAGCTTTATTAATTTGTAATATAGAAAAGTTGCAAGGCTCACTAGATGCTGGACCTGTGCCATCAGGACAACCTGTTCCGCGAGAATCGGAGCGGGTTGCCGGTGAAGTACCTGTTTGATCTGCCCTAACCTCTTCTTCATATATCTCCATAAAGCGAGGATCATTTAATACCGCATCTGCACTTTCAGGCGTTTGTTGTGTTTCCGCTACATACCTATCTAATGCACGTTCTAATGCACCCATGTTATAAGATAAGATTTTTGCGAATTAAATAATCAGTTAGTTCTTCAATAATTCTCTCCGGGCTTCTGTCAGGCCAAGTCAAGATTTTCTTGATAGCATCATTATAATCCTTTTCTTGCATCTCTTGATAATTCAACACTAAATAAACAAATTGCTCTATCTGCTCGTCAGTTTTGAAGCCATATTTTTCAGTTTCCCTTATCTTCTTATGTAACAGTTTAACTTGTTCAGACTCCTCTTTAGGAAGATATGGCGGCTTAATAGCTCGGTAGTGATTTAATAATTCTTCAATAAACTTTTGCAGTTTTTTGTTTGCATATACATCCAGTTGATAATCATATAGCTTAATCATCTATTTACAATCTTTACATGTACACGAGTTGTGAACTAATGCATTAGAATATTTAGCTGCAGCTCTAAAACTCATTTTAGTCTTCATACTTGGTGAAGTTGAGATTATAGCTTTTTCGTATTGTTTTTGTTGTGACGGCGGTGGTTTTACTGCAGCTGCTCCGGCACCTCCTCCCCCAGATTCACCGATAAGTACAGTTGGGAATCCTCCCACAATAACACCACCATGTGCGGTCATATCTCCCATACGTGCTGCTGGCAATCCTCCTATTAATACTCCGGTAGAGCCTAAAGTAATGATGTCCGGAGGTCCAACACAAGTACACATTTTTGTAGCAGTAGCTGCCGGTAACCCTCCAATTAACACTGTTGGACAACCCGGTGGTAAAATTGGCCCCCCAACATGAGGCTTTGGTCCATCAAACATCGGGCAGGTATGCATATCAGATATTCGTGCTGCAGGTTTTCCCATAGTTACTTTGTTATGAAGTTAAAATTAGTGAACGGTATTGACTTGGATTCTAATTTAGTTTGTAAATCAGACATAATATTCTCTTTATCATCTTTGTCAAGGTCTTTATCTGTTAATGTGAGTACCACATTTATACATCTTACAATACCTTCATTTGGTAAAACGCTATTCATTACACCCTTCTCAACTAATACTTGTTTCACTTTGTTTCCTAATTCGTATCTTACAAATGCTCTGATATCTTCAAGTGTTATCACTCTATTTCGTGTTATGAGTGAATAACGATAGGCGTTTAAAGATTCATCAGGATTCAGCTCATTTCTGCCACCATATGAATTGGTCATCAACGTAATGTTATTACGTTGAATATCATTGCCGCTATACAGATCGAATTTTGAACCAGGTCTGATACTATTTGCTGTCTCTCCATTAGTTGTCCAATAATCAATGTATAGCATCTCTCCCTCCTGAAATGGGTTAACCATGATATAAGTGGAGTCATTTAATTTACCTGTAGTGTTCTGAAGTATTCTTTGATCCAACTGTGAAATATCCTGATTCAGATTTCTAATGTTTCCAATAAGAAAGTCCTGACCTAATGCAGCAAATGATCCGCTCTCATCTCGTAATAATTCAAGAAGGTAATTAAGAAAATCAACAGCATTACGACTGTCAAATCGTTCAATTCCACTCTTTCTGATGGTGTATGTACCCGGAATTGATTGTTCACTCTTCTTGAGAGGAGTTGAATGATATTTATTACCCTCTACATTACTGATTGATTTGGTATTGAAATAAAAACCCGAAGTACCGGAAAGTGGGACTATATTAATATTCAATGGTAATCTATATCGAAGTTGTATATTTTGTTTGTTTACAACCGGAAAACAATTTAGAGAAACAAAGGTGTCTTCAAGAATTGTTTCTGAAAAAACTGGTGCCAGTTTAATTTTAACCCACAATAATTTCTCATTGAGTTGCTTGAGATCCTGAACAGAAAATACGTCTTCAAAATCCTTCGGGTAATATTTTAAGTCGTCAACAAAATCAATTTTTTGAGCTTGCTTGATGCCGGCTATGTGCAGGAACCTGTTATCGTAAGAGTCAGCAATTTCTGATAATACCGTATTGGCATCATTGTGTTCCAGCAGATCTTCTTCGGAATGGGTTGTGTGATGAGTGCTATACCCCTGCTTCATCAATAACTCTTTATCATTCACGAACCACTTAGAAGTAATAAGCGCTTTATATAAGGTGTGTTTAGCAGGTTGATTTCTCCAATCGAAGTAGAACGTAAAATCTTGTAAGGATTGAATGCGATAGTTCAGCTTTATGCCAAGCCATATTTCACCGCTGGATAGTTTGGAATGTTCATCTGATTTTAAAAAAAACTCACGGGTGTTATTTTCATTAAAGCTAAAAATTTGTGTACCCGTAGCAGAAAATTTTATTTCAGCATCAAATATTTTTTGCTGAATCAATGGAACAAAAAATAAGTCCAATGTGGTATCAAGAGGCCCATTGACTTTAGAAGCTGTTTTTTTCTGAGTATAGAATTGATGACTTTCATTGATTTCGCATACAGGCTCAACAGGCTTAGCATATAATATGGCATGTGACGGACGAGGCCCGGTATAAACATTGGGTGTTAAGAGTGATGCAAGCCTCTCTAAAATACGAACCTGCGATGAGTTAATTTCCTGATTGAGTTTGTATACTTCGGTTGAGAATGCTTCTATTAATAATTTAACTATCGGGTCAAAAGATTCAATATCAGTATCCGTATAACCCCAATAAGCAGCCGCACTCTTAATAATCCTGCTCTTGATGTATTCCTTGCTTAATGTATTGGTTTGTTTTGTTGACATAATTAATCAAATGAAATCGGGCTGATGTAGAGTACTTGCTTAAAATGAAACGGCTCGCGTGTTTTAACAATATTAGCTTTTACATAAACCTCAAGTTTCTTTTTGATGTAGTGTAAATCCTTGTGAGAAAATACTAATTCTTCCTGCTCAATTTTTATTTCTACTTCAACATCGTACAACCTAGTTTCGTATTTGCTAATGCTCGCGCGGGCATTTTTGGAAATTTTATCGAGCCAGATCATCTCATTGGGCACATATTGAAAATCCCAATCCCAAAGTTCTGTACCAAATTCAGGGTCATATCTACATTCATCATACTTAGTAGTGAGCAGAAGGAATAAATTCTGAGCAATAGATTCATGAAATGAACAGGTTTCTGATTCTCTTTTCTGCATCAGAGCCTTAAAATTAATAGGCATCTTATAATTCTGTCCGGTTAACATGACATTAATTAAGCATAATCATTCCAGCTTTTACAGTTGCCATTGCACCAGCCGTTAAATCAATTTTAGCTCCGGCAGTAGTTTTAGCCTGAATGCCTGCTGTTATTTCATAATTAGTTCCGGCAGTGAATTTTGTATCTGCACCACTCTGAACTTCAAAATTTGCACCAGCTGTATTTTTAATATTGGTTCCTGCTTGCAATGAATACTCCTGGCCTGTAGTAATTTCAAGTTTTTGATTGCAATTAAACTTATGATTATTTGTAGTTGACTCAATTTTATCTTGCGCATCAATTTTCATTTCCTTGCATTTGAAAATTAACTTTTCAGAATCCATGGTAATATCTTTATCCGACTTAATTAAAATATTGCCTCCATCTTCTAGTGTCAGAGTAATCTCTGTTTTCTTATCCTTATTGTATAGTGATATGGTTTCTTTTCCTCCTTCATCATTAAACAGAATTACATTGCCGCTTTGTGTGTGAATAGCTTTCATGTAATTGTCATTATTGTGCCATTCCGACTTGTCTTTACCGTTATGCATAGAACCAATCACATATGGCAAATCGGGGTTGCCATTTTCAAAACCCACTAGTACTTCTTCATCTATCTCAGGTAAAAAATAAATTCCTTTGTTACCTCCGGCATTCGGCATTGAAATCCTCACCCAAGGAGAGTTTGAGGAATTATCATGCCACATCAACCTGACTTTTATCCTGCCAAGCTTTTCAGGATCGTTATTATCAATAACTACAGCGGGTTGTTCCATTGCAGTTGGGTAATGAATAGTATCATAAATAGCTGCTGGCACTTTCATCTCCTTGGGTATACCCTGAATAGCATTTTGATAGTTTCCCAAACCATCAGATGTGTGTGAAATCTTTACTATACGGAAATGTCCGGCATCATTTGAATTATCTCCAACAACATTATTTAGTGAAACTGTAACAATACTGCCCAATTTTAAATGTGATAATACAGTGTCTGCGTGTAAAGAAAGGAATGATGAGGCCTGTGTGTTTGCTCTTGACTCAATTTCTTTATCTAACTCCTGTTTTGTTTTAACAAAACGATGAGAGTTTGTGCGTGTTTTATTTACAAAAAGTTGGTTAGACCTCGTATTGGCATGTGCACTCAGGGGGTCTGCACCTGCAATGGTAGATGGACTGCTCGACATGATTACTTCTTTATTGAAATAATCATAAGAATAAACATCATGCTTCATATCATTAAGGTTGAGTGAAAGCAGAATGTTATTACTATCCCTTAAATAGTCTATAGGGACAGGTTCCTCATCAATGGGATCTCCGAAAATTATTTTGGATCCATTATAATAAAACCATTCTCCGTATTCGGCAGCCAGACGTCTTATATAATCAATATCATGTTCTAAATACTGAGTAGAATATAAAATCTCATCAGTAAATTTTGGATTGACTGTTCGGGAAATATTTGATGGAATAGCATCTAACACTTTGTTAACAGTATCTTTTAGCCTACCTTGTAAAAAAGATTGCTGATTATGCCCGTTTCTCAAATAAATCATTGGACAAAAACCACTAAATACAAGGTCGCTCAAAAAGCCACCGGTGTTAGCGAGTTTCACACTGGTAACGATACCAGTAAAATTATTTTCTATGACCGGCTCGGATGTCCCTTCGGCAGGTCTGTTCTTGAAATTAATCAATACAGAGCGGCCTAAATATTTTTTTGACTCATTTAAAACAAACGAGGAGCCACTCTCAATGACATCCATTGGGAAATAGATTTCAAATGTGCTCATCTCGTTCACACATTGATTAATATATACTCGTGAAAAAGGACTAATAGATTTATTGCCCTCTAAAGTAATGGTAACATCAATCTGGCTGGACATAATAAAAAGAGTAAAAAAACCACAGAAGGTTTGAATAAATTCAGCCTGCTGTGGTTTTCAGTTTAGTTAATGAACTTTCTTAAAAGCTAATCCCGATTAGGATTTGGGCCAGTCGTTAACGTGCTTAGCGTTACCGATGGTAAGTGTTTGAGCAGAGATGGTAATGTTATATACCATTGAATCGCCGCCAAATTGAGAAAATGCTTCGGAATAGCCGATGATATATGCATTCTCAAAAGTAATTTCCTTCAATTTAGCATCCTCATCAGTCTTCTTCCAGACAATATTGCCACTAATCATTTTGTGTGGACTGTTGATCATGGTTTCAAGAATTGAGGTGTCTGAAGTGGATTCAATTGTAATATCTACAGTTCCACCGTAGTTGCCTGATGATGGTCTTCCTTTGAAGTCAACATCACGACGGAAAGCATAGGAGCAAGACATTACGTCGTAAGGTTTGCCTCCGATTGTTAATAAGCCTTTAAATGACATAGTTTAAAATTGGGTTTTTATTGTTTAAAAAAAATGTTAATAATTAATTATTGTTGAGCGTACTCACTTGCCCAGGTAGTTTCAGCATCTTCACCTTTCTGACCATCGAGGCGAACAATGAAACTTTTAGCCGGGAAGTAAGGAACGATATGAATATCAAGATTGATTTTATCCTTGATGTTTTCATCGCGTTCGAATTTCATGATTTTGAAACTTTCAATGAGTTTGCTGGGACCTTGTATTGTGTCAAGGAATTTTACGATCTGTGATCTTAGATCCTTTTCAGTTAAAGATGTCCAGTTTTCAAAAGCACGACGGTTTAAAAAATCGATTAGTACTTTGGTTATATAATCAAATACTCGAACAACGGAGTAAGTTTGTAATCCGAGGTTATCGCCATTGAAAAGTGTCTTGGCAGAGAAAGCCATTACTTTTCCATATTCGTTAACCATTGGCACTAAACCAATTTTGTCCAAGTTTGAGATGTCGCTTTTTTTCATATTGAATTTAACACCATCAACTTCATTCAGAGAACCATGTTTTTTACCGGCTGTAACCTGCGACATTAATGTAGTGTACATCTTACCTGCCAACGCCGCTGATCCACCTACCATCACGTCTTCTTCTTCACCTACTTCTTCGTTTTTGCCACGACCTACCAGATAATTACAAGTCATAATTACGTTAGACTTGTATGCATCAGCACTAGTATGATTTGCTGCTTCAAAAAGATCAACAACTTCATCAACAGAATCCAGATTTCTGAAATCGGTGCAAAGCATCACTTTATTGTCGTAAGCAATTTTTCCCCATTTATCTATCACCTTGTTTGAACCCAGATAACCCGGTATCACCATCAGCGAGTAGTTGTCTTTTAAGTCCAGACGATCGTAGTTCTGTTTAAGTTCTTCAGCTACTGCATCAATAAAGCGCGGATTGTCTAAATCCTGAAGTTGCTCCATTTCTGCATTTAAAATGGTAACGTTTTTTAACTTATCAGATTCTGTGTTCTTGTAAAACAAAGCCAAACTTCTGTATGACTCTTCTAATGATCGAGTATTATCTAGAGTCTTTTTTAAATTCTTTTTCAATGTTTTGGCGGCGGCATCCGCTTTTTGCGAACACTCATCCACCATATCAGAAATTGAGTTTGAGTTTGTTAAAAGAGAGTACCAAAGCATAAGCTTCTTTTTTAACTCTTCTCTGTCTTTCTTTTTATCAGCTTCTGTAAGGAATATTTTCTTTAATGCCTTACGTTCAGGGTTCAGATTTTTAGTGCCTTCTATGGTAGATTCAATAAAATCGAAGCCGCCAACCTTTGCTAATTTGCTAATACCCTGAGAAAGTACTTCTGCAGGAGATTCTAAACGTTCGAAAGCCTGTTCACGTGCCGGTGCTGCACCGCCTACTTGTTCTAATTCACTCATTTTTTATTTTACTTTTTAGGTGATTATTTAGTGTGGTCTTCTAGTTCCTGAATTAATGATTTCAGTGAATCGATAAATGCATTTTTTGTTTCAGGATTTTCGGCAACTGATTTGAGTAACTTGTTGGTCTTCAATTGCTTGATGATGTTTTGATATTGATCCTGTTGCAATTGTTGGTCTTTTAAAAATTTACTGTTTTCAGTTATATTCTTTGCATTGAAGTCACCAAGATTTTTGAATTTTAAATTCTCCTGAACCGAACTTCCATCAGCAGTTTCAAAGTCAATATCAACAGACGGTTTAAAATGATCAAACACTTCATCTACTGTTTTCAAATCATAAACAGCTTCAGGTTTTATTGGTGCGTCAGCAGTTAATTTCTGAATGAACATGGTTCTGTTCATCGGGATGTCGGAAATAGCTTCGGAGGTATCTTTTTTTACCTCATTGCCACCTACACCAAAGTTGTACATACTCATAGGTTTTTCAATTTTTTAATTTAAGTCAAATGTAACGGTATAGAAGTTATTAAACAATACCCCTAAAAGGTTATTTTATTTAACAGTCCAGGTAATTTCTCCATTGTCACCCCCCACATCAATGGTATTGCCTTTTGCCACTTTTCCACCTATTAACATCTTTGATATTGGTCGTCGCAATTGGTTTCTGATGACTCCTGTTAATGGTCGTGCACCATAACGTGGCGTAAATCCCATCATTGCCAGCGCCTTCCTAGCATCCGCGGAGATGTTTAATGTAATTCCCATTTTGTCCAAAGTGGTTATTAAACTCTTCACATGTATGTCAAAAATTTTAACCACATTCTTTTCGCTGATTGGGGCAAATGGAATAATCTCGGTGAGACGTGCAAGAAACTCAGGTCTGAAATGCTTAGCCATTATTTCCAAAAGATCATTTGATTTTGGCAAAATGTCTTTGCTGAATTGTTCCACAATCCACTCCTGACCTATGTTTGAGGTAAAAATGATTATGGCGTTAGAAAAATCGCCTTCTTTACCAAGTCGGTCATGCATATGTCCCTCATCCAGTATCTGAAGGAAAATGTCGAATACAGAAGCATGTGCTTTTTCAATTTCATCAAATAATACAACAGCATATGGCTGCTCTCTGATTTTGTTGACAAGCATACCTCCTTCTTCATAGCCAACATAGCCGGGAGGAGCACCATATAACAAAGCAGCTGAGTGTTCTTCTTTAAACTCAGACATATCGAAACGTATCATGGCCTTTTCGTCGTTAAAGAGGAACTCAGCTAAAGATTTTGCAGCTTCTGTTTTACCGGTACCCGTTGGACCAAGGAAAAAGAATGAACCAATCGGTTGGCCGGCTTTATTTAATCCGCTTCGCGATTCGAGCACTGCATCAGCTAATGATTTCAAGGCATGATCCTGGCCTACAACTCGCTTTTTCAGATAGTCGTCCATTGCCAACAGCTTCTCTTTTTCGGATGCCTGAATTTTTCCTAATGGAATTCCGGTTTTGTAAGAAATCACAGAGGCAATATCTGTTTTATCAATCGCATCTTTTTTAACCGCTGCTAATGCAATAAGCTTATCAATATTTTTCATAAGGTAATCATGAAATTGCGCAGCAACTTCCATGGACTTTACATCGGTTTCATCATCAATTTGCCCAAATAAAACTGGGCTGATGGTATTCTTAAATGTCTTATACAACCATTGATATTCCTTGAATTTTTCTGTATCACTTAATTCACTGTTTGATGCCAATGTTTCAACCTGTTGCTTCACTTCTTTTAAATCTTTATCAGATGTTTCGTCCATCATCTTCATGGCTGCCATAGTACGGTCTAACAAATCGATTGCAGCATCAGGTAAGCGGCGGTCTTTGATGTAGCGTTTAGCCAGTTTAACACACTCCGGTAAAGCATCAGCATTTACTTTCAGGTTGTGATGTTTTTCATATGCAGGAAGAACTTTTGCCAGCATTTTAATAGTGGTGTCCATATCAGGTTCTTCAACACGTACTAATTCGAAGCGGCGGTTGAAGGCCTGTTCAGGTTCAATGATTTTTCTGTATTCATCATTTGTGGTTGCTCCAATTACTGTTATTTCACCACGCGCAAGTTCAGGCTTTAGCAAGTTAGCAGCTCCCCCACCCGCAGGACCTTTAGGATCGAGCAGCGTATGAACTTCGTCGATAAAAAGAATTGCTTTTTCAAATTGCTTGATCTCTTTAATGATATTCTTCAAGCGATCTTCTACTTCACCTTTATATGATGCACCGGCAATCAAGGCTCCCATATCCAATTCAAGAATAACTGCATTCTGAAGATTAGTAGGAACTTTTTGTTCAATAATTGCCAATGCAAAACCATCTACCAGCGCCGTTTTACCGACACCAGGTTCACCGGTGAGTATGACGTTTGGTTTACTGCGACGGCCTAATATTTCAATCATCATTTTTACCTCTCTGTCGCGACCAATTATTGGATCTAACTTACCTTCTTTAGCAATAGATGTTTTGTCCACGCAATATTTGAAGAGAGCACCCTGTGATGCAGAAGCAGCCGGTTTTCCATTTGATGAAGTATCGGCTGAAGCACCGGTTACTGCATTTTGAATGCTGACATCATTCAAGTATAGTTCAAGTATTTCTTTTTCCTTAACAGGAAAAGATTTTAACTGATCATTTGAAAATGCAATGTTTGGCTTGCAAACAGCAGTAAAAACACAAATAGGGTTAATCTCGTGTAATCCCAACTTGATACGTACATTGTCTGCTTCGTCGAAGATAGACATAACTGTATCATCACCTCCGGGTGTTTCAACGGTTTTAGATGTCTTAGGACTATCTTCCATTCTTATTTCAGCCCAGTCGGCAATATAGTTGGCATCCTTTCCAATAGACTCCAGGAATTGTTTGAGACCTATGTCGCGATGCATTAAAGCTCGCAATAAATGTGCTGCAGAGAATTTTTCGTTATGGTATTCTTTAGCAAATGATTGTGCTATTTCTATGGCATGCTTGACGTTCTCGTTGAGGTTTATGGTATTCATTGTTTAATTGAATTATCGGTTATAAATTAAATCTCCGGGTGTTTTAGACAGCATTTTGTTAATGATATATGAAGAAACTAAAATGGATGTTAAGAAGATGACTACGACAGTTACATAAGTATATGTATCAAACAAGATGAAATAAGACACATCACTTTCAACCGTAAAGTTTTGTTTCAGAAGTGTGTCAATAGTTAATCCTGTTAGATAGGCTACAGTACTAGAAAGAATAATTCCTATAATGATAAAGAAAAGGATAATGGTAAAATAAATTTTCAGTGAATCGCGGTTACTTAGACCAATAGCCATAAAAGTTCCGATGTTCATTTTCACTTTGCTCAAATGAAGCTTTAAAAGATTGAATAAAAACAAACTAATTGTGATAGTACCAAACAAAATAACCAGGTAAGAAATGATTTGAGTGATTTTACTCAGGAAGTTAAAATTCTCTTTTTCCTTTACTTTGGCTAAATCCACTTCAATAACATTGCGCGAGGTTTCATCCTTGTCGTTAAAGCGATTGAAAATAAAATCGGAGAAGCTACGTACTGAGTCAAGTTTAGAAAAGTAAATACTTAAAAAGTCATACTTGTAATCTGATGTTGACGCTACGGCATCATCATAGTTATAAACCTGTTTAAATGCGGCATTTTTCAGCGGTGACTCAGATTCAAGTGTCGAACAAAATCTTTGACGCTCAACATCACTCGTAAATGGTTCCATCAAATTGATGGTAAGATCGAAGCCATCTTTGAAAGAAGCTACGTGTTTACCAGGATTAGCAATAATCTTAGGGTCATTAAATTCATATGCGGTTAACTTCTGAAAATAGTCGTTGAGTTGATTCTTAATTTCAAAAGCTGTTTTCTCATCGGTATATAAAACATATTGAACGTTTTTATTCTTGCGTGTTAGATCAAAAATATCGTCGATCTTATTGGTATATACAGGATAGAAGTATTCTGATACGGCAATGTTGTTTTTTCCCGGTAATTCACGTACAATGGCGCGTACAGGTATGGGCACACGTAATTCTATTTCTCTGTGCGACGTGGTATCAACGATTGTGTTTCTGATATAGATGTAGTCATCGTCTTCGGTGTATCCTAATTTTTTATAAAAAGATTCAGTTACGATTATGCTCAGATCTTCTTTAAAAAGGTTTTCGTTGTTACCTCGTACAATGTTTTTTGGCCCAAGGATATAATCATTAATTAGACTTAAATCTTTGCCTATATCAAGCGTTCTGCATTTGGCATATTCTATATTATTTGAATTATTATAGTTAACTCTAAGTGAAAATTCCTTGGTCGAAGAAATAGTAGAATAAGAGTAATTGTTCTTAAACTCATCATTATCCAAAGTGTTTTTAATTTGGTTAATCATTTCCTGACTTCCACGAGAAGCAGGAATACTGATTTGCAGCCAGTTAGTAAATGCGCTATCCAGTTTTTTGTGCAGATAATCCAGACAACCATTTGCAAAACCCACCGCAAGAAAAGTAAAAAATAATATTCCACATAGCACAAGCAGGTTAGAAAAGTTCTTTCCTGCTATAGCTTTAGATTCTTTACTAAGAAATAATCGGAAGTAGTTCTTGTAATACGACTTTGAAATACGCTGATCTACTGTTTGATGAATCTGAGAATCAACATTAGTCTGATATAAAGCTTTAATGCGGTTTCTGAATTGCGATAAGTCATTCTGATTTAAAGATTCCCACTGCGTGCGGTTAAAAATATTTTCCGGTAATACTTCACCAAAGCCCTTTGATTTATCTTTAGTTATTAATACAATTTCATCAGCGTGAGCTAGTGCCAGATTGATATCGTGCGACACTATGATGGAAGAAAGACTGCTGCTGAGGTTAGAACGAATCAACTTCATAAGTTCGTTGGCATTCGCCTCATCTAAATTTCCTGTTGGTTCATCACCTAATAACACGTGAGCTCCGGTATTTAATGCGCGCACAAAAGCTATCCGCTGACGCTGACCGCCGGAAAGGTTAACAGCAAGAGTAGTTTCGTTAACTTCTGATTCTGGTAAATTAACGCGCTTCATTAAATCCTTTGCACCTGCCAACACATCAAGCTCTGATTTGGATTCTTTTATCATGCGAGAGAGACTGATGTTCTCGTACGCTGTGAAATTTTCCATCAGATTTGTATTCTGAAAGATGAAACTTAAATGCTTCTTTCTGACTTCGGAAAGTTGAGTAGCATTTGCCCAGAGTTTTTTGAATTCAAGTCTTTCTTTTTCATTAATAAAAGTTACTTCACCACCGGCTATGGTATTATTCATTAAGCCTATGGTCTCAAGCAAAGTACTCTTACCTGTGCCTGAAGCACCTAACAGAAAAGTGATACATCCGGCTTTGATGTCAAGATTATTAATGCTTAACACCTTATCGGCAGAAACACCATTATAGGAACAGTCTAACTGTCGTATCTCAAAAACATTACTCATGCTTTATGGGAATATATTGCTTGGCACCCAATAGAAGTAACCATCGAGTGCATCTTTTGCATTCGACTTGTCGTTTTTGATTTTTTCTAACTTGCCAGAGACCTCATATAATAGGTTGGCAATAGTGTTAATGTTGTTGTCGTCAACTTTTTTAACATTGTTTAAATCATCAATAGAGTACTTCGTTAATAAATCATTCTTAACAGGTAATCCGGTGATCATCGTTAAAACCTCTGAAGGTTTCTTCTTAAGTAAATCAGCTAAAAGTTTAGGATCGACGCTTCCTCCTTTATATGTTATTAAAGTTTGTTTAAATGCTTCAATAACTTCCTGTCTTTGTTGATCGGAATTACCACCGGATCCGAATCTTTGATAACTCTCCAGTATTTTATCTAATTCTGATCCTGTTAAAAGTAATGTATAGCTATATACGGGATAAGATAATTTCTTGGAGGACATTGTTGTATAACCCTGAACAAAAAATTGAAAATTTTCTGAAGCATATTTATTAATTGTTGAGGGGTCAAGTTTATTGAAATCAACTGCATTCTTAAAAATTTTAGCTATGAGTGGATTGAAACCTGCTTTACCTGCTGTTTCAAAACCTTTAATAATGTTGATGACACCATCAACAGCCATTCTAATTGAACGGTCGGCATTAAGCACTAAAGAGTCGAGTGCTTTTTCAACTTCATCAGTTCTCATTGAAGAACCTTCAAGAGGGAAAAGCAAGTAATCATTCACAGGTCCATCATTAGGAACATTAATAGACCATATTGTGCCTGTATTATTGCGAGCACTGAATACGGGTTTTTTAAACTCTTTCTTTTGATTTACTAACTCTAGTGTTTTATTAATATCATCGTTCAGCATAGCAGATGAATTTTTGATGATGTTTCTTGCATCGGTAACAAATTGTTCAAATTCTGGTGCATAACCATTGTTGGCTTGAATGGCTGAGAATGTAACACCATACTGCGCCAGTTTTTCCTCGACTTTAGTTCTGCTGTATTGAATGTCTTCAGGGTCGTTGGACGCACTGCCTATGAGTATTAAAATATTCGACTCGTAACGTTCGGTGAATAATCGTGAACCATTCATGATTGCTTCAAAAACCGGCTGGTACGGACTTTTTTCAGTGCACTGATATTTTGCCGCTAACTCTTTTTTAATATTAAATAAAAATGAACTCACAGAAGAATTCAGTCCGCTGCTAGCAACAATATCTGCATTGCATGATTTATATGACTTATCACGATATACAACAAAGCCATACTTATATTGGTATTCGCTGGATATACCAATGTTATCTAATGACTTTTGAATGGCTTTCAGGATATTCTCATTGTATGAGGCCATTTCTTCTGAACCGTCAATAACAAAAACAATGTTTACCTTTTTAGCCAAAGCCAAGATATCTGCTGTATTCTTATCAATTAATGGTCTGTCTGAATTGCCTATAATTTTTTGACCTGATTTACTAATGATATCAGTTGTGAAACCTGTAGTAATAATTCCTTCATTATCCTGGCTTATAACAGGTGAGCGAAAGTCATAAGATGTTAATTTTTTGTAAGTATCATCTTCTTTCCATAAGGGATCAGTTGGGTATGTACCGGATTGAAATTTTGATGCTTCGGACGAGGTTCCAACTATACATGCGTTTAATCCTTTTTGTTTACGGTCCTGAATAGCCTCAGCATTTTGATTAGGTTCTATACAAATACAGTTTGCCCATTTTTTAATCAGTCCGCTAGAAATCCATCCCAGTATTTTCTCTTCGCAGTTGCGTCCGGTTATTGAATTGGTTTTGCATAACAAATAAGATGTGTCATTGTTGGATATATACATCTTGGATATAAAGATGTACTGAAACAGCCGGAGTGATTTATCCTGAATCACCTGAGTTCGAACTGGATCATAGTATAGTTTGATTTCACCATTATAAGAATTAATGTATCTGCCTAAGTCCTTTAAAACAGTTAAATCAGATACAACGGTCAGTGCTTTTAAATAAACAAATGTATTGGTAGCAACAAGGCTTGAACTCCAAAGAAGTAAATCTTTCTTCTTTACCCAGCCAATAGAAACACCTTCGGATCCTGTTTTCCATTTACTATCAATTGGAACACCCGGATTGTATTCCATTAAATTTAAATAATCACCTTTTTCGCCTATAACCCAGGCTGGTGTCATGAATTTTAATTTGCGAACCACAGTGGAACTATTTGGATTATCAAATGCTTGAACATCGTTTCGAGTTGTATACACTGTCCAAATCGTATTGTCTTTTTCAGCATTTGTGTGATCAGTTATTTCTGTGCCATCGGGGAATTTGTATGCATCGGGGGTTCTGAATACCATTGTTCCTTTAGGCACACTCTTGTTTTGTGCCCATATTGTGGTATTGATAAATAAAAGTAAAATGCCGGCTTTAATCCAGTACTTGAATGTCATAGTTAATGTAGTTTTTCTCTTCTTTATTATTGTAGAATTGTAGTAATGATATGAGTTCAGATTGCATTTTCTCTTTTGACATTTTTTGATTCTTATCTTCTTTATAAGAAACACGTATCACCACTTGAGTAAATCCGGGATTGCATCCAGTTAATGTCATTAATTCCATAGGAATGTATTTAAACATCCTCGAAATTTCATAGGGGTTTTTATTGATTGATTTATAAATATAGTCGGACTTGATGTAAAAGTAACATAACAGAGAGTCGGCAATCTTGATAGGTTCCTGATTGAGAATGTTCAGAATAAACTCGTTATCAAATTTGTAATATGGCGCTCCATATTCATTGTCAAGATTCAACTCATCTAAAATATCAAGACGCTTGTTAATCTTGGTGTAGTATAAAGGTTTGAGTTTATTGGGCTGATAATAAACAAAGTAATTCTCAGTTTTAGCAGCTAGTCTGTCTAATGTACTTGATATGTGAATTCGTACGTCGGTATTTAATCTAACTCCGGCTCTGATGTCGGCTTGTCCGTTATCAATATATACCAGTGACATAGAGTTCTTCTGTGCGGTAAAAATGTTTTGTGCTCTGGATGAATAATGCATCAACAGACAAATTGAAACGACAAGGGATAGGCGGCGCATCATTATTATTTATATTTATAAGTGATGGTAGCGGATAATATTTTACCTGTTTTTTTATCGGTAGTCATTTCAACTAAGGTTATTTGCAACTGACCTGCGTTGGCTTTACACTCATTAATGAACGAAGCAAGTTTCTTTGTTTCAGTTTTACCATCTCTAATCAGCTTCACTTCAGTGTTTTGATTATCCTTAAAATTATCTGCAATCCACTCTCGAT
Source organism: uncultured Bifidobacteriaceae bacterium (assembly GCA_964640655.1). Taxonomy (GTDB): domain Bacteria; phylum Bacteroidota; class Bacteroidia; order Chitinophagales; family UBA10324; genus BJGO01. Next base: position 80,508 of record CAZXFT010000012.1, read on the forward strand.
TATTATTGTAATTTAAGGAGCCATTATCAGCAATTTCGTTCAATCTGTTTTTTAGCTCTATGGTAGAAACATTTTTTGTGTTTGTAGGTGGTGGCGGTGGTGGTGGCGGTGGTGGTGAGTTTTGCTTTTGTACTTTATCTTTTGGTGCATCCTTGACTACTGGTTTAACTTCCTGTACAGGCTCAGGTTTTTTTATAACCACTGTTTTATAAACCGGATCGGAAACATCTGTACTGCATGATATCTGGAAGGTACCGGCCATCTTATATGTATAAGTTGCCTTTTGTTCACGTGCATCTATACGGCCACTGTAACCAAACTTCCAGTCAAATTTAGTAGCACCTTCTGAAACGCAGGTGAACTCCAATTTCTCTCCCACTTTACCTTCTGCAGGACCCGAAATGGCAGCTGTTGGTTTGCTAACTGTTTCCTCAACCAATGACTCGACAACAACAGTGAAAGTATCCTTACATTCAATTTTGTTATTAATAATAAGACTAATGATATAGCGACCTGGGTTGTCGTATTTATACTTTCCCTCAGCAGTTTCAAAAGTTCCGCTGCCATCTCCCATATCCCATTTCCATTGTTTGGCTCCGGGTGTTTCATCTTTAAATGAAATTTCTCCACCGGCAATTACTTTTCTTTCGCTGATTGTAAAAATAGCTTTAGTGCAATCTTCAGCACCACTGAAAAAATATTTAAAGCCAATAATAAGCAGTGCTATGAAAACCACTGCCCCTACTACAAAAATTATCCTTTTATCCATTCGTGTATGTGAGTTTTATCTGTTATAAAGTGCATATGTTAGACCTACGTTAATACCCCAGGAAAGTATGTTGTTTCGACCTATTCCATTGGTAAGAGACTGGTAGCTGGCAAGTTTGCGGTTATTATTGCTGAAATCGGTTTTGTCCTCTTTCCAATAAGTACTATAATAAACACTGGACTTACTGTTATTCAACTGTGTGTATATCACAACAAGACCTGCATTATAATATAACTTGCCTGTAATCAATTTTGCAAACTGAACTTTACCAATGTATGTAAGCGTAAGACCTTCAATACCAAGTGTCTTATCAGAAGGTATGTTAGGTGTCAGAGAACTTCCATACAGCAATAAATCTTCAAGTGCATTACTCTTTGAGTTATCAAATTTGATAACTCCCGGTGCATTAAGGTCGTCGTTGATATCTGTTGCAACAAATTTTCCAATAGACTTATCATACTTAGCATATGAGAAATAATTAAATGAAGGTTCATCCTTGGTGAATGTCCATCTTGCTCTCGTGAAGCTGGGACCCACACCGGCACTGAATTTCAGAAATGAAGTTACTCCCTCAGAGCTCTTACCGCTGATATTAAACTTGTATTTTAAAAAAAGAATGGGTGCAGTGAGGATGCTATAGTTGATTTGTTCTTCAATGTTGTCAGAAGAAATAATTTTTCGAACACTCTCTATGGTTTGTTTATTCTCGGCATCAATATTTTTATCAATAAAACTTACAAAGAAATTATCAATACCAACCGTCTGTTTAGCATTGGTGTAAATTGCTCCTAATCCAATACCGAAAACACGTTTTTTTCTTCCGAAATAATATTCTAATTCGGCTGCAGCGTGCCACTGACCTAATGAAGATTTTTTTATAACATTAAAATCTTCTTTCAGAGCGAATTGAGCAGGATCGTCATTTGGCGAGAATGTGTTCTTATACCCTTCTGTAAGATTGGTTTGGAACTTCTCCTTGTTAAAATCAACAAACGTCAATGTTCCTCCGGCGTTGATATTAAAAACAATTCGTTCACCAAAAGCAGGAGGACAACCTCGGTTGCTGAGTATACCTCTTGATCCGGGGCATTTATCTTCATTACCAAAGACCAAATCGCCGTCAGAGTCATTACTGAATTTAATTTTGGAGATTTTACCGCTATTTACAACCTTAGTAATTAATGCCGCCGTATAATCTTCATTAAATGAAAATGTAAGAGTTATTGTATCACGATTGTATGTAATAGGAGAATTTTCCGGAAAGAGCACAACAGGAGTTCCAATACTTGATTTTGCTCTGAACTCTTTTTCAATGGTGATATAAACAACGTCTTCTTTAAACTCGTTGAGGTTCACAGATATGTTACGTATTTTTATAATATCAATACCTCTTTTATAAAACTGTTTCAATTCACTGATATATTTATCAATATCAACAAGATCGAGATCGTAGGCTACATCATAAACATTCTGCTGTTGTATAACTTGTGGGTTACGGAAAAGATTAGGAACAAACTCGTTGTAGATGTCGGCATTATCAGAGAAAAGTGATCTGAATTTTGTAATCGCTTCATTAGTAATGGTATCGCTTCCTGATGTTTTAAACTTATTATAGTCTTCATAGACATTAAGCAGGGAATCAATCAGTTTAAATGCTTTTAACTTTTTATCCCAACTGATGTCCTGGCTCCAGCCGGAAATAAATACACAAGACAATAAAGCGGTGAGTATAATTTTTTTCATCGGGCTATCATCAGTTTTTGAGTGAGTATTAATCCACTTCCGGATTGGTAGGTTAAAATATATAAACCATCGTCAAGTTGAGAGGTATCAATAGATTCAAGTGGTTTAAATACTTGTTTATTGATAATAGTTCTTCCACTTAAATCAACAACATGAATAAATGCTTCACCTGCTATGTAGGGCATTTCCACAACAATATAATCAGAAGACGGATTGGGATAAACTTTAAAGAAATTCTTCAATAAATCGTCGCGGGTAGATGTAACATTCGACACATTGTTCAGGAACGAGCGTTGAATGCACGCATTTCCACTCGTCTTATAATCCACATAGTAATAGTTATCGTTCGTGTTCAAAATTTCATTTCCAAAAACATAAACTGATTGATTCTGATTTGGTGATAATCCGAATGAGATAGAGTTTAGAGCAAATGAACTATTATCATTGAATAAATTTTTTGAAACGCGATGCCATTGATATTCAATACCGGCGACGTCGTATAACACTGCCATCGAAGCCGGATTAACCGTTAACTGAAACATATCAGCATAAGGCAAGCTGTTAATTTGAGAGGGGATAGGAATTAATTTAGTCGTTGAACATTTAACATTACCAAAAATATTGGTCGAAGCTGTTAAAGAAATGCTGTTACCAAACAAATCAGGGTCGGCGATAAAAGCTTTCGTACTGTCATCATTAAATAAACCAAGTTGGTTGCCCCAGCTATAATTTGTATTGGCAGAAGGTTGAATAAATACGTAAACATTTTTCTGGCCAATGCAAGAAGGTTCTAATGTAAATACTGGTTCGTTAGGTGCAGGATTAAAAGTAATACTCAAGTTTATCGGAGAGCCTTCGCAAGAGTCACTTCCTAAATGATAAATTGGTATTACACTATATGTTGCTGTTCCGGTAGTACTGTTTGATTGTAACACAGGAACTATACTTGGCAAAATATAATCAGATGTCTTGATATCCTGTGTCCATAATGAACTAGTTAGAACATTGTTGCTATTAATTCTATTCCACTTATAAGTTGTATTACTTTCTATGGTTGTAGATTCATTGGATGTTACTTTTATGTTTCCGGTTTCAGACTTTTCACACCGGACATAAGTGGTGTCATTACCTGAAAGAGTAGGCATAACCTGCAATGTGACAGATGATGGAGTTCCAGTACAGACTGATGAAGGGCTTGCAACCTGAAAACGAGGAGTTATAGAATAAGAAATGGGCACATGCTTAGTATCATCAAGATTTTGTACCGTAGCATTAATGATTGCTAAAGCAGGATTTGAAACTGTAGAAGGGTTTGAAGAGTTGTCGCTTGCGTTTTCCCACGTCCAGTCAAATTTATATGCGGGAGTGCCAGTAGTTTGAGGTATCAGGTCAACAGCAATAACCGAATTATCACACACATTGACTTTTTGTGGTACGGCTGTAAAAGAAGGAATTGGCAGTACAACGATTGTGAATGTGGTATCGCCATTGGCCTTATGACAACCCTCGCTTCCTCCTGCTGTACTGGGTAATACGGGGTCGTAATGTATAACTGCTTGTTGTGCAGCTGATGTAGCGTTTGTTAAGTTTAATGTAAATGTATTACCACCTAAATTAGAACTAACGTTATTTCCTGAACAAGTACCATTACAAGAAATGCTACCACTTTGACTGGAACTAAAAAACCAATCATAGTTATATGTTGCTGTACTTAACAAAGCCAAAGTAACCGTACTGTTTACACCAGAACATATCGTATCAGGGAAAACAGGTGTTACTGAATTTAGGGAAGGATTAACGTTAACAATTCGAGTTGCGCTTGAAGTACAACTATTCGCCGCCGTTCCGACAACTGTGTATGTTGATGTTGCAGTTGGGTTTGCAGTAACCGTTGCACCTGATGAGGGACTTAATCCAGCAGATGGTGTCCAAGTATATGATGATGCGCCTGACGCGGTTAATGAAAAACCTTGACCAAAGCATATTGTAACGGTTGCAGGGCTTACTGAGACTGTTGGTAAAGGAAGTATAGTTACTATTCTAGTAGAAGTTCCAGTACACCCTGCGGCAGAGGTGCCTGTTACTGTGTAAGTAGTCGTTGAGGATGGGCTCGCATTTACATTAGTTCCCGTTGTAATATTTAAACCTGTTGATGGAGTCCAAGTATATGTTGATGCTCCTGATGCTGTTAATGTAGCACTTGCTCCAAGGCAAATTGAAACGGTGGCGGGAGAAACATTAACTGTAGGTAATGGGTTTATTGTAACTATCCTGGTTGCTGTAGATGTGCAACCAGCAGCAGATGTTCCGGTAACAGTATAAGTTGTTGTTGCAACAGGGCTTGCGTTAACGGAACTTCCATTTGTTGCACTTAAACCTGTTGATGGGGTCCAGGTGTATGTTGATGCTCCCGATGCTGTCAAGCTTTGAGATGCACCAATGCAAATTGAAACAGTAGCGGGAGAGATAGAAACCGTAGGCAAAGGATTAACCGTTACTATCCGTGTAGCATTCCCGGTGCATCCGTTCGCAGCAGTGCCTGTGACAGTATATGTTGTTGTTGAAGCAGGACTGGCAGTAACAGTTGCTCCTGTTGTCGGACTAAGTCCGGATGAAGGTGACCAACTATAAGTATTAGCACCGGAAGCGGTTAATGGAATACTTCCACCTGCACAAATGGTTGCTGTAGCAGGTGAGACAGAAATGGTGGGTACAGGGTTTACGGTTACTATTTTAGTTGCAGTGCCTGTACATCCATTCGCTGTTGTACCGGTTACGGTGTATGTTATTGTTGAAGAAGGATTGGCTGAAACAGTTGCACCTGTGGTAGCACTCAAACCTGTTGAAGGTGTCCAGGTGTATGTTGATGCTCCTGAAGCTGTAAGGTTGATACTGGAGCCTGAACAAATAGAAGCGGTGCTTGGACTGACGCTCACTGATGGTAACGGATTTACTGTTACTGTTTTGGATGCTGTACCTGAACATCCGTTAGCTGTTGTACCCGTTACAGTATAAGTTGTTGTTGATGTTGGACTGGCTGTAACTGTTGCACCGGTTGTCGCACTCAATCCTGTTGCAGGTGTCCACGAATAAGTATTGCCACCGCTTGCGGTTAGATTAATTGATCCACCGGAACAAAAAGCGGCTGTAATTGGTGAAATTGAAATACTGGCTGAGCTATTGACAGTTACTACTACAGTAGCAGTAGATGAGCACCCTGATGAAGTACCTGTAACAGTATATGTAGTGGTAACTGTTGGACTGGCAGTAACCGAAGTACCAGTAGTGGTATTTAATCCTGATGATGGCGACCAGGAATAAGTAGTTGCTCCGCTTGCAGTTAATGATGTGGACTGTCCGTTACATAAGGTTGCAGATGAGGGATTGACAGAAACAGAAGGCGTGCTGTTTACAGTTATTGCCTGATTAAAGGAACAACTGGCTCCGTTACCGTCAGTAATAGTAACGGTAAATGTACCCGATGCAGAAGGTGTAATTACATTTGTAGTTGCGCTATTGCTCCATAGATAACTTAACCCACTACCTTGAGTACTGCAAGTACCTATAGTATTTCCAGAGCAAACTGTTGTTGGTGTTATTACAGGTTGTATGATTGTTATCTGGTTGGTTGTAACCGGTGTACTTACTGCTATTTGTGTGTTGTTGTTACAAATAATTACACGAGTCTTGTATACGCCACACTGGGTGAAAGTACTTGCATTAAATGTGAAACTTACCGGAGACAATGTTCCGGTTCCTGAAATTGCGGAAGGATGATTAACGGTAAACCCAGAAGTTTGATTACAGGCATCAAAGACATCCTGATTTGCAGAACCTAAAGGACCCTTAGCTATCTGAAATTTTAAAGTCCTATTACTCCCAACTCCCGTGTATTTAATATGTGTGGTTAAACTAAATTGCTGAAGAGCAGTTGAACAAAATATTTTCACACCTGAAATACTATCTAAAGTGACACTTTGTGCAAATAGATGATTCAATGAAAAGATAAAGAAAACAATCAGTGATAATTTTTTCTTCATAGGGTTTGGGGGTTGGACTCGCAATATAACTGCATTTTTAAATACCTGTAGGTTTCTATTTTATTTCTTCAACTATATTTTCTGTATTGTCATTAATGGTAGTGGAGATTACTCTAAACTTAAAATGCCCCTGGCGGTGCCCAATTTCATAATTGATATTGTATTTAAGTTTTTCGTCCTCCATGGCCATTTTTTTAAATTTTACATTATCATTTTTCTTTGAACAGGAAACTACATAATCCACCTTTCGAACCTTAATTGGAATACTAAACCTGGTGTTTACGCGAACCAGTTCATTATTTACATATCGCGAAGCAACATCCCATTTCTTTTGAAGCATTCTCATTTCAAGATTCTTCTTGAATGAAACTTTGTTTTGAGTGGAGTCTATATTATTGAAAACAATCCTTTGCATAGAGCCAGACTTATTTACATAACATTCGAGGATTGCATTGTAATGAAAATTAATGGGCATGGAATGCATTACTTCTTCAATATCTTTCTGTATAAACTTCTGATAATACACCACATTGGCATTTGATGCTTCTTCAAAAACTTCTTCCACCACCATAGTGTCCACAACTTTTACCGGAGTAGTAACAACTTCCTTAACTGGTTTCTTTTCTTCATTATGAACTTCAATGGTTTTTTGCTCGTGGTTTTTTTTCTGTTCTTCTACGGGCTTTTGTTCTGGGTTTTCTTTTTGAACATCAACAGGTTTTGGCTCCGGATTTTCTTTCTGTTCTCCAACAGGCTTTATTTCCGGGGTACTATTCTTAATCGGTTGTTTGACTTTCAATAGTGAATTCGGATAGTAACGTTCTATTACATCAGCATGCCATTTCTCCACTTCCGGGCTAATACGCTCGAGAGTATAATGATAACCCGGATGCTCAACTCCCAGGTCCACTATTTGATTGAGGTATAAATATTTTTCACGTTTATTGTCTTTGAAGAAAAATACAAACTGATAATTGGAATCCATAAGATATGGAATGGTGTCTAAACCATTCGGGAATATGTATCCTGTTTTTGTTCGTGTTATTTGTTGTGAATATTGAGCCTTAGGAGCTTGAGTATTGTTGGCGGCATATTGCCTGACTACTACCTCCTGATCATTGTTATTGTAATCAACTTCTATTGAGCCAAACTCCTTATTAAAATCAGTGAAAGTATAACGTGTTGTATAGTTGTTGTAGCCGTTATAAATTGTGTCTAATTTGAAAATAATCTGAAAGGTAGAATCCGAGTATACACTATATGCTATGCCCAGTAAAGGTTTTGTTTTTTTCTGTGCTTGCAGATTTGTCAAAAAGAAAACACACAGGCATAATGCTATAAGACAGCCCGGTAATTTAATAGACATAAAAGCTAATTACGTGGTGCGTTCAGAATAAGCTGATATTTCTCCAATTCACTTTTTGCTTTCTCTAAATCTTTGTTGCACCTGTTATTTTCCAGCACCAAGGCATTGTATTGATTTGTAACAGTTAACTCATTTTTCTTGGCATCAAGTAAAGCACTATAGCCTAAAGCAATCTTCTTATAGAACTTAATTGAAGTAGAATCACCGCTGATGTTTTTTAAGCGGGTAATGTGCTCTGCAATATCTGCCTCAACTGCAGACTGAACCCTGCCTGGTTTTCCATATACCATAAACCATACATTCAACGAATCTACTATGGCATTTATATTTCCGCCGCCTTTGGACTGTGCTTTTAAATCATAATACTCGTTGTGTAAGGTTTTGTAATCTTTCCAGGGAAAACTGTAGTCGATAAAAATAGTTAGCACCACAATAAACACGGTAACTAAAAACATCACTAAAAATTGAAAGAAGGCGTTGTTAATCTCTTTTTCGTTCTTCGGCTTCATAGGGTATAAATGGGTTTATTATTCAAGTAATGACCAACCTTTCTTGTTGTCTTTCTTTTCGGCATTCGATTTTTCACGAACAAATATGTCTCGCTCTTTACGCTTACCTATTAAGTCTAACTGATTTAGTTTGTTAAATAAGTTCTCAAACATCGAAAGGAAATTATCCACCTTCTGATAAGAGTTGGCTATATTTTTATGGTCGTAGTCGTGAAAGATGATGTCATTCAGAAAGCTGTCGAAGTTTCCGGCATTTAACTCAGTCCATTCTGAGAAATACAACAGCATTTCTTCCTTTTCTTTTTCTGCAAGGCAATCGTTAAAAACTCTGATGTGATTAGCCATGCGAACAAAATAATCAATCAGGAAAACTGGGGGACGATATACAGTTGTTTGTCTGTATTCAAAAAAGATGTCAGCGATGTATGCAATAATCTTTTCGCAAAGATTTTTAATATTTACAGCCAGTGCTGTTGTCTGATTCTTAGAAACAACTTTTTGAATAATCTTGGTGCAGTTCTCTTCTATGGAGTTCAGCGAGGCGCCAAAGTTTCGGTAATAATTGATCAAAGAAGGGTGGCTGATAACGCTGGTGCTAGGTGGAATATATTTTGTATCAAAAACATAATCATCCCCTTTCAGAAGCACCCTGCCTATGGTCAGGCAATAATCCAACCCTGAGTTGTTGGTCAATTGGTCAGCAGGCTGAATGTGCAGCGAATAAGTGTGATTGGTAAACGGCACACGCAGTGGACTTTCTTCGGGGTTGGCCTGACCATGTAACGCACGGTCGTATGGATTTACCATAATTACAAGGTCATAAACCACTGCTTTGTTTGAGCGTGTTTGTTCATTGGCGATATCTGTGGTAACAGATAAATCACCAATATTATTAAGTATTTCAATTCTGCAACCACCAATAGTTAATGCACGGCAAGTATTGATACGAATTTTGAATTTATCGAAACGACTGTCTATAACATCTAGGCTAATAGTATCGGCATTTTTTTTCCCTGGCAACAGGCCATAATTCCATTCGTTCAGGTTAACGGCATAAGCATCACGTATGGCATCAATATGTGCACGGTCGCTTTCAATAAAACGATTCTTTGAGATTTTCATCCCATCGATCCAGTTGACTGTGAAATATTTTATTTCAGGTATCATTCACTTAGCTGTTTTCAACTCGTCTGCACACAATAATTTGTTTTTCAGCGAGGTTATTTGTTGAAATTGTTATTTCCGGGTCAATAAACTTTTTTGAACCAAACATTCCCGGTTTAATGTAAAACACCCATCCATAAGCCTTACCCTGTGTATCGTGCGTAATGATTGGGTTTTCTTCATACTTATCGTTATAGTTCTGAATAAACATGCAAAACCAATCAGAGAATAGTAACTCTTCCGGTGCTTTTGCCTTGAAGTTGGTGGTATTGGTTTCTGTAAGGTTTTTTAAAAATTCAAGTTCCAGTACTTTAACTCTGTTTAAATCAAGATTATCTAAGTCAACCTCGTTAGGAAACTCAGGATAGTACCATACTTTATAAATTGGAACAGGGATAGCTACTGAAGCTTCAAAGGTGAGGAAATAGAAATAAGGAATGATGAAAGTAAAAAATGCCGAACCAAAGTACCACCCGCCGGTGCGCTCGCTGGCAAAATCATAAACAATGGAAAACAGCAGGCCCGAAAGAAATACCACAAACAGTTGTAGCAGTATGGCAGATAACATGGGATAATTGAATCGATTACCATACTTCTTGATAAAAATTTTGTAAAAGAATATTCCACTAATTGCAGCAAAAAACTGAGTGACTATGAAGAGAACAAAAGGGTTAGAATCCTTAATAAGACCAATAAATCCAAACAACGTATGCAGCAGAACAAAAAAAAGTGAGGTTAATATTAACCGAAGCGATTTAAAATCCTGCTTCTGTTTGTTCAAATATTGAAACACAATCATGGTTACAAGAACCACAAGTGAAGAAATACCAATATAGGGGTAGTTAAGGTTTATCATTTAAGCGTTCAAATATATGTATTAGCCCCTAAAAAAGAATTACCGGGCACAAATAATGTTTTAGTGTCTTTCTCCGTAGCTGAATTGAGAATCACTATTTCAGAATCCGAGTCGTAGGGGACAAAATAGTCGTTGAAGAAATTCAACATTTTATGTTTGATGCCTTCGGGCATATACTCTTCAATGGTAGTAGCTGCAGACAAAGAAACATAAACTGAATAGATGCGAATATGTGATTCGATAAATGTTCCTGCAGTGAAATCGGAGCCTAGTATATCCTCAGATTGGTTATCGGTACTTAGGTGCTGATTGATGGAAAGCACCTTAACCTGAATATTATCGTTGAGCAGTTTGCTATAGCAAAACGACATCAGTTCTGGATTAGCTTTTATCTGATCAATATGAGGCAATAGAATGAACAAAATACTCAACTGTTCCTGTGTCAGGTTGAGCACAGCCCCACCCCATAACTTGTAAAAAATACTGACAACGGATTTATTGTTGAATACATCGAGCGACTTGCGTTCGTTTATTTCTATGTTAACACGCAGTTGGTTCAACTCATTTTCAAAAGGTGTAAAAAACTTGCGTGCCTGACGTTCCTCCTCGCGATGAACTTTGATCTCGCTGAGAACATCTTCCTTGTTTTTAAAATTTTTCGACTGAAAAGGTTTATGAAAAAGTGCTTCGGGCAGGGCATCATAAATACCCTCACGATTGGTTCGAAGTACCAAATCAAAGTTACCTTCATCAGTAGGTATGGCAGCGTCTATATCTTTACTATAAGGTCTGCGTCTGAGTCCTATATTTTGAATTAGCACCTTTTCCAATTCCAGCTCCTGATGCTGAATCATATCTGCCAGTATAGCCTCAGCCCTCAGGTCTATGCTGAGTGCTTTAATCTCCTCGTCAAGGTATTCTATCAACTTGTTCATAGGGGGATAGGCAATATTGAATATTATAGCCGCAAATGTAAAAAGGTATGGTATAGTAAAAAAATACTTCCCTGAAATAAAAAAACCCCCTTTTTTCAAAGGAGGTTTTTCTGTGACCCCGTCAGGATTCAAACCTGAAACCTTTTGATCCGTAGTCAAATGCTCTATTCAGTTGAGCTACGGGGCCATCCGTTTAGCGGGACGCAAAAATAATAGAAAACACTGTTAAACCAAGTCTGATTTAATTTGCTGTAAAGGTTTCTTTTGGGCAAAGCAGTTTTTCATTTCAAACAATTCTCAGTAATACAGGAACACAGTGCCATGAAGGTGTGTACCGATTCCTGCATTTTCGGGGCTATTGTAGCAATGCAAGTGCGAGGAAGCATACTCGATATTGGTTGCGGTACCGGCCTGCTTTCGCTGATGATGGCGCAACATTTACATTCTGAAATAACCGCAGTTGAAATTGATTCCGGAGCATTTGAAGAAGCACAATTAAATGTAGCCCGATCTCCTTGGAGCAAAAGTATTGAAGTAATCAAAGGAGATATTCGCGATGTTGCGTTTCAAGGCTCACTAGATAAATTCGATAGCATTGTCTGCAATCCACCTTTTTATAACCGACATCTTTCCCGCACCGATGCCAAACAAAACAGAGCAATGCACGGCACAGACCTCGACTATATATCCCTTTGCCTTGCTATCGGACACTTGCTGAAAAAAACAGGCAATGCCTATATACTGCTGCCTTCCGCGCAGGTACAAGAGTTTACTCAGGTGGCTTTGCGTAATGCTTTGCACATCATTGCGCGCCATCATATTTACAATTTTGCCGGGCAGGTTACTTTCAGAGAGGTACTTACACTCGGTTTCTCCGAGATTACCGATATTGAAGAAAAGCAACTGAACATTTATGCTGCGATTAATACCTATACTACTGAAGCCATAAACTTGTTGAAGGAGTATTATTTGAACTTGTAAATTAAGTTCTAGTTTTTTGTACATAATTACCTACATCATTTTAACTTGATGTGTGTTGATAGCAGTGAGCGCAGGCAGTCGACAGGCTACTTTTGAGGATTACAATAAGAATTTACCAAACTCGTTGAATTTTTTATGATGCTTACCCTTCTTCAGATAGTGGAAACTACTGCCCCACTCGGCCCCGAAACGGCTTTACAACAAACGACATCTTCTGCCGCATCGGAGCTTACACTTTTTGATTTGCTACTTGCCGGCGGTCCGATAATGATTCCAATTTTGATTTGTTCGGTCATTGCTGTTTATATTATTGTGGAACGTTTAATCGCTATCAATAAGCTGTCGAAAGATCCTTCCAACTTTATGAATAACATCCGCGACTACATCAGCACCGGTAATATTGATGCTGCTAGAGCACTTTGCAAAAACACAAATAACCCTGTTGCACGCATGATAGAGAAAGGTATCTCGCGATTAGGCAAACCACTACCGGATATTGAAAAAGCTATTGAGAATGTGGGCAACATAGAAGTGGTAAAAATGGAGCGCGGATTAAACGCATTGGCAACCTGCGCTGCTGCTGCGCCTATGTTGGGTTTTCTCGGCACAGTAACCGGAATGGTTCAGGCATTTTATGATATGAATATGGAATACCAGCGTACACACGAGTCAATCAACATTGGCGTGCTATCGAGCGGTATGTATCAGGCCATGATGACCACCGTTGCCGGTTTGGTGGTGGGTATCATTGCATTGGTGTGCTACAACATTTTAACGGCTATGATTAAGAAGGTGTTGTTTAAGATGGAGAGTAGTTCCATAGAGTTTTTAGATTTATTGGAAGAACCGGTTAAATAAAATTTTATGAAAATTAAAATGCGAGAGAATGTGCGGCCTACGCTGGAGATGTCGAGCATGACAGATTTGGTGTTTTTGCTGCTGATATTTTTCATGCTGATAACAACGATGATAGTACCGAATGTGAATGCACTGAAACTGGTACTTCCCAACAGTACAACATCGCAAAAGCAAAAAGACTTGACAGTATCGGTAGCTATCAATGAAAACCTGCAATACTTTGTGGGTGGTCAAGCTGTAGATGAAAGTTCCCTGCGTGCAGTAATAGAGCAAAAGATTGGCGGTAACCCTAACCCAACTATTATTTTACATACTGAATACAGTGTACCTATTTCAAACGTTGTTACAGTAATGGACATAGCCAATAAAATGAAGGTAAAACTCGTTTTAGCAACACAACCGGAAAAATAAAAATCATGAGCACCACAATTAATTACGAACTTGAAAGGAAGGAGCGCAACAAGGGTATCATTGGGACTATTGCATTTCATGCAATCATGGTTATTATATTACTATTGATTAAACTATTACCTACACCGATTCCACATGAAGAAGACGGAGGGGGAATACTCATCAACTTTGGCTCCTCTGAAACAGGTTTGGGTGATGAATTGCCTCAAAGCCTTGAACAAAGCAATCCTACTCCACCCCAGCCCACAAATGTTACTCCGGTTAAGCTAGATAATATAGTAACGCAGGATTTGGAGCAAACTCTAGCTATAAAAAATCAAAAGAAGGACATCAAAAAACCGCCAGTTGACAAACCTGTGCTGAAAAACAACACACAGAATACTACACAAACCGAGGTTAAACCAGAACAAAAACCCAAAGCCATTTTTACCGGTTCGCAAAACAATAATACAAGCAGTCAAGGCAAAACTGAAGGTACCGGAGATCAGGGTGACCTAAAAGGTAGTCTTTTTACTAATGGTAATTCGAAAGTAGGTGGTGGCGCTAATCCGCTTGGTGCAGGTGGTGAAGGTATAGGTTTGAGTATGACCGGCAGAAAGATTACAAAGTACCCTATAGTTACCGATAACTCACAAAAGACCGGTCGTGTGGTGGTGAATATTAAAGTAGATAAAAACGGAAATGTGATTTATGCCGAAGCTACTCGCAGCGGCTCAACAACAGATGATTCATACTTGTTTAGTCTGGCTGTAAAGGCAGCATACCAAACAAAACTGAATACTATATCAGATAACGAAGAACAGTTTGGTAAAATGACATTTACCTTTAAGGTGAAATAATTTTTCATCTTGGACTACAAACCTATAGACTGCAATTTTTACGATGAGTTGGAAGCCCTGGCAACATTGCGTAAAATGGCTAAGATTACTTATATGCAGGAGGGAGTAATGCAAACAGTTCACGCCATCATTACCAACCTATACACCCAAAACCATGTGGAGTATATGACTTTGTCGGATGGTCACGTGGTTCGACTGGATACACTAATTGAAGTGGATGGTAAGTTTGTGCCGGGAGTTTGCTGATGAATACTTACAAAGAAACTATTGAATATCTGTACAGCCGCTTACCTATGTTTACACGCATAGGACCTGCTGCATATAAAAGTGGGTTAGGTAACATCAATGACTTGTGTGAGCACTTAAAACATCCAGAGTTAAAATATAAAACCATTCATATTGCAGGTACCAACGGCAAGGGGTCAACATCGCATATGATGGCTGCCATTCTTCAGCTTGCAGGTTACAAAATAGGATTATATACTTCACCACATCTGAAAGATTTCAGGGAGCGCATACGAATCAACGGAGTACCTGTTGAAGAAGAAGATGTCGTAAACTTTGTTGAAAAGCATCGTTTCTTTTTTGAAAATAAAGAGGTTTCATTTTTTGAAGTGACCACCGCCATGGCCTTTGAATTGTTTGCGCAAAATCAGGTGGATGTGGCGGTCGTAGAAACAGGTCTCGGCGGTAGACTGGATTCCACCAATGTCATTCAACCAGACTTGTGCATTATTACCAACATCAGCTGGGATCATGCGGATTTACTTGGAGATAGTTTACAAAAGATTGCGTTTGAGAAAGCAGGTATCATTAAACCTACAACTCCTGTTATTATTTCTGAAAGGCAAAAAGAAGTTGAAGAAATATTTATTCAAAAAGCAAAAAGTGAAGATGCTACGATTTTTTTTGCAACTGACGATTACGAAGGAAACACATACAATAGGAATCAAGAATTCGCTACATTCTCATTCAATCACCACCCGAATGAAGTAGTTTTAAAATCCGATTTAACAGGTTCGTATCAGCTAAGAAATATTGCCGGTGTATTGAAGGCTTGCGATGTGCTGAATGAATATGGTTACATCATTCAGGAAGAAACCATTAATAACGCTTTAACACAGGTGCGAAAACTTACCGGATTGCGTGGTAGATGGGATGTATTACAAACCAATCCATTAACAATTGCCGACATTGCACACAACGAAGGTGGACTGAAAGAAACTATTGATCAACTGACTAAGAGTGAAAAGAAAATTCACTTTGTAATTGGATTTGTAAAAGACAAAGACTTACAAAAAATATTGCGCTTGTTTCCGAAGGAAGCAAACTATTATTTCTGCAAACCCGATCTACCGCGCGGTCTTGATGTTAATGAGTTAGTTAAAATGGCGACTGATCATCAATTGCATGGCAAAGTGTATGACTCCGTAAATGCTGCATGGCAGGCAGCAAAATCATCAGCCGATGCAGTTGACATCATTTATATTGGTGGCAGCACATTCGTTGTTGCAGAGATAATTTAATTATTCACGACAGTTTTTTGCCATTCCAACATGCCTCCAAGCAGATTGCGAACTTTGGTAAATCCTTTTCCTGATAAAAACTGTTTGGCTTGACCACTGCGACCACCACTGCGGCAGTGCAATATCAACTCCTGTTCTTTATACTGATTGAGGTAGTCCATATGCATAGGAATTTCGCCGAGTGGAATCAACTTAGCGCCTATGTTAAATTCTTCAAACTCCCATTCTTCGCGTACATCTATAAGGTTCAGTTTCTCTCCCTGATTCATTCGATAACGCAATTCCTCAACTGTAATGTCTTCCATGAAAAATGTATGTGTTTATTAGTTTTTAATAAATTTAAATGATTGCCTTGAGCCATCATGCAACACAAGTTGCAATAGATATAATCCGGGTGCAAGTGAAAGGGTTTCAATAGTTTGTTGTTTGAGCATTTCTTGCTGAACACATTGTCCGGTAATATTATAAATCTCGTAGTGATATGAAGTCTTTTGTGTGTTGATACCTTCAACAAAAATGTAGGCATCCGCAGGATTAGGATAAACACGAATTTGTGTCTGTGCATTTAGTTTACGTGTACTCACATTTAAATCGGAACGCTTGCCTACCACAGGACGAAACATGAGCGAACCATCGAACAATGAATTTTGCCAGGTGGATCCAAGGTTGTAAGAGAAATGTTGTTTGGCATTGGTGTTTCGGTCAAAGCCCATATAGATCATATCTTGCTGAGATTGCAGCCAACCCACATAGAAGGTATCTGTAACTACAATACCACTGTCAAGTATGTATGTTGCAAAGCCGTTCAGTGTATCAATATAATCGGGCTTATTGAAATCCTGTTGGTAAAGAATATTTTCAGGATTAAGCTTATTCCATACTAATAAAGAAAATAACAGACTGTTTTGTGAACCTTGTAAACGACCAAAATGAATCTGAATAGCCTGTACAGTATCGGGAGTATTTACTTTAAAACGCAGTGCAGCTTTAGCGCCTGTTCCTAATAATCCATAAACTTTTTCGGCAGAGCCATCGTCATAGGCAAAGTAATTTGCAAAATGTTGAAATTGAATAACGGTATCGTTGGCACTCAAACCATCACCAGTTCCGGTTGCATAACAATAGTATGAAGACTTAATAATCGCATTGTTCTGTGAAAGAATGGCTGTGGGATTAATTGCACTAACAACTGCGCTGTCGTGGTTGTAAGGGTTGAAGTTGAATGACTGCAAAGCTTGTGTAGCCAATACACTAGATGAATTCTCTTCTTCGATTTTATAACTATATGATGTGTTCTTGGCTATACCGTAGTTATTTTTAAAATACATCTGACCGGACGATGCAATTTCGTTTAAGGCATCAACTTTAAATTGATTCCAAGGCATAGCAGAATAATTCTTTAAGATACTTGTACTGTATCGCTGCATGGCAATATCATTCATTACTGTGTCGTTGATATTTCTATTAACATCAATTTTAACATAGTCTAAGTGCCAGTGGTCATTATTCCCAGTAACCGAAGCAAAACTTCTGAAACGAAACTGGAATAAATCGTGAAAGAACTCAGTTGCTGTGATGGGTATCATCACAATTTTAAACTCATTAAATGCCTGACCATTTACACCCCATCGTTTACTCCATGAACCATTGAAACGTAAAAATTCTAAAATAAGTGAGTCATTATTGTTTGGTGTATCGCCAAGACCTTGAGCCTGAAAATAGAAGCTGAGATAAATTGAATCCGCGGCTGTGTATGATGCCAGATCAATAGACAGGGAACGCAGGGTATCCGCAGGCTGAGGATTAAAAGTTGTTGATGTGGTATCGTATGCTATTCCAAATTCATTCAGGCCATCGAAGGTGGCCACACCTAAAGTAGGTGGTCTTAATGCATAAGTACCGTTGATGAATGTTTGATTGCTCTGCCACAACAAGGGGTCCGGATACTTTGATTTCTGACAATAAGAAAAATCATCAACAAATGGTAATGTGAGTGCACTGCCACGACTTACTGAATGCGGAGGAGTTTCATATCGTAACAGTGGGTTATAATTGGTACCTATCAAAACTTCCTGAGCTATAACAGAAGTACTTAGAAAAAGGAAATAAATGAAAGCAGTAGAAATATTACGCAAATGAGTAAATGATTTCGGGTGAAACGATAATGAATGGAGTTTGGTATTTATCATAGCTTACTGACGTGGCACTTTTGATATATCGTTAGAAATAAATACATCTATCGGTTCACCGGGTTTGATAAGGTTGTTGGCAGAAGCGGGATCAGGTATCTGGCGGAATATATATGCAGATAATGAATCGGAATCAACTGTGTTATCAGCAACTACAACCCCGAGATTTAAACCAACACCATCCAGCACAAACTTGGCTTCGGCAAGCGTTAGACCAACTAAAACAGGTACTTCGATCTCTGATAGGCCAAAACCATCACCCAACACCAAATCAATATATGAGCCTTTCGATACAAAAGCTCCAACTTTAATGCTTACTCCATTAATCTGTTGATCGAGTACTGCATTTTGCGCGAGGTCGGGTTTATAAATAAGCTTGCCTACTTTTAGTCCGCTGCTATTCAGTACCATAGTTGCCTGCTTCAACGATACATCGTGCAGATCGGGCATCTTCACCTTGGGTGGCTGCTTGGAGTTAATCGTCAGGTATATGGTACGACCATCTTTAACCTTTCTGTTGGCTTTCGGATTTTGATCTATTACAGAAAGTGGCATCAACTTATCGCTGAACGAAGAGTCAACTATACTATAGTTGAGGTTCTTACTTTTTAATATTTGCATCACCTCAGGAATACTTTTACCCGTGAGGTCAGGCACAGTGATGGTTTGCCCATGCGCAGTATATTCCTGCAACAAAAAGACCACTAACAAAAAAAGTGCTATAACACTGGTAATAGCAGCTATTAAATGCAGTATAAATGTCCTGCTGAATAAGAACTTAAACATTAGGTGAGTTTACGAGGCTTTCTTTTTTGCTAAAGCTAAAGGTTAATATTTTATCGATAAAATCATAAGGTTTGTAATTGTGCAATGCGGCCTG
Organism: uncultured Bifidobacteriaceae bacterium; assembly: GCA_964640655.1. GTDB lineage: Bacteria > Bacteroidota > Bacteroidia > Chitinophagales > UBA10324 > BJGO01. Next base: position 99,574 of record CAZXFT010000012.1, read on the forward strand.
GTGGAAAATGCATGTGGCAGGAGTCATTCCGGGCAGGGAGTTGATTTCAATGACAATAGTTTCTGCTCTGTTATCTGGAAAAATACGCACAAAAGCATCGATACGGCAATAGCCTGCAACATTCAATAAACGCGCTGCTTTTTCCAAATCACGTTTTACCTGATGCATGATTTTTTCATAAGCATTATTATCTTTTGAAAAACGAGCGGGTGTAATGTTCAATCCTTCACCGGCCAAAAACTTTTCTTCCAAAGAGAGTACTTCATTTACAGTAAGCGTTTCGGAAGGTTCGAACATTTCGTAGACTGTGTTGCCTTTCTCATCACAATGTGTTAAAAGCCCTCCGGTAATTTCCAAAAAGTGTGAAGCACCGTTCGCACTTATCAAATCTTCAACGAGGAATTCTTCTTTGCGAGGGAATTCTTCTTTGGGTTTGAGTTTTAAGATTGTTGCATTGCTGGTATCCAGGTCATCCGTATTTCGGAAGATGAGTGCGGAAAAGGCTTTCAGTTCATCTCTATTTTTAATTTTTTTCACAGCCGAACTGCATCCATCATCAACAGGTTTAACAATAACAGGATAACGATGCTTTGCAGTAATGTTGCTAAAGAACGATTCTTCATTCTGAATCCACTCAGATTTCTTCACTACCGTTTGTTGAGTAATAGTCATTCCATGATCTTTCAAGAGTTGATTGGTGATATATTTATTGATGGTCTTCTCTGAAGAGTCCGGTGAACTGCCATTGTATGCCAAACCAATTTTATCCAGTTCTTTTTGGATGGTTCCGTCCTCGCCGGGTCGGCCGTGCAATGCTATAAAAACAGCCTGCACTTCAACAGCAAGTTCGGCAAATGAAATCTTACGAGGTTCAAAACGATAACCCTGAGTTGAGAATCGTTCGGTAATTCCGCTGCATTCCAATTTTATCGATTCGATAACATCATGCTTTTTATACTGTAGTATTTTGTCACGAATATCATCGGCGTTGTCTTTTAGCAATATGTTAATTGGAATTTGCCATAAAGAATATTCTTTTTCATTTCCCATAACAAACACCGGCAAAGGCTCATACTTATCGGAAGATGAAAGTTTTTCAAAAATATTTCTGCCGCTTTCCACAGAGATATGTCGTTCGCTGGAATACCCACCTAGAAATACAGCTACACGAATCTTTTTGGTATCTGTTTTTGATGAGGCATCAATTGCTTCATTTAGTTTATCTAGTAGCAATTCATTTTCGTAAGACTTGAAGCCGCGTCGAATACGTTCGCGTAATGAAGTATGAATGATGTATGTTAAAAATTGAGAAGGATTTAAACCAATCTCCGCTGCTTGATGAAAAAAGAACGACGAAGGCAACATACCCGAAGTAGTATTGGGGTCGTTGAGAATAATACTGCCATCCTGTTTATAAAAACCGTCAATACGTGCATAAACATTAAAGTCAAATAGCCTGAACAGACGCTCACATTCCGTGCGTATTCGATGAATGTCTTCGTCAGGCAATCTGATAGGTGTGATTTTTCGTGATAGTCCCGCAAGATATTTGGAACGATAATCAAACAATTCTTTTCCTTTCACAATTTCTGTTGGTGGTAGTGCAACCGCCTCGCCATGTTCGTTTTGTATTACGATACACGAAAATTCTTTTCCTTCTATAAACTCTTCAACCAGAATTTCGCATTCTGCATCATAAGCTTTCAATAACAATTCCTCTTCTTTGGATGCATTTAAAAAGGCAATCAAATCATTGGGATGATGAAAAATTATGTTGCGTATGACTACAGGCAATCCGAGTTGATCGCGTATATCTGTGAGTCGTTGAATGTATTGATTTTTCTCCTCAGCATTCCACTGCCTCCACTCGTTCATACGAAGAGGTTTACAGAAGAATGCTTTTTGAACAGCATCATTAACTTCCTTTTCATCATCCTGCAACAAGATGCTTACACCTATAGAACTTCCTTGATTAGCTGGCCTAATGACACAAGGAAAACCTATTTCATTTTTTATACGCTCGTATACCGAAGTGCCGCTTTCCCAATCACTGCGTGACGTTGTGAAATATGCCGTAGCAGAAAAACCAGCAAGGTTCATCCACTTCTTCTGTACCGCTTTATTCATACCTATTGCTGAGGGTAAAATGCCTGAACCTGTGTAAGGAATGTTCAAGTAATCCAGCAAACCTTGTATGCTACCATCTTCACCCGAAGATCCATGCAACGCTAAGAATGCCACATCAATTTTAACTTTTAGTTCTTCGTGTAACAATCTCTTGCCTACCGACTGAATAATTTGATCTTTTTCGCTGCGTGAAATCTTTCCCAGCGATTCGAGATAAATCTGAAATGGATATTCTGAAGCAGGGTGTGCGGAAACAGGGGGATAAAAATCGCGTATAGTTCCTTTATAAATGTATTTCCAATCGAGTTCTATGAGTTCGTTGTCTGAATCAATAAAAATGGGGATGGCTTCAAACAAAGATTTATCGAGGTTATCATAAACCGTTCTTCCACCGGCAAAAGAAATTTCGCGCTCGCGCGAAGAGCCGCCAAAGAATATTCCTACTCGCAGTTTCATGCTAACAAAATTAAGTTTATGTACGTGGTTGCTTGCTGAATATTGCGCACTTACCCGAAACAAATCGTGGATTGTAGGCAAAAAAGTACTTACAGCGGCACGATATTAGATTACCTTTAGCCTTGAAACCAAAACCGATGAAATCAGTTCTTACCATTATTATTTGCCTGCTCACATTTCAAACTCAGGCTCAGCAAGTAGTTGAAACACCTACACCCAATACTGAAACCGCCTTTCTGAATTACGATTACAGCTTTCAAAAGTCAGGCTACGAGCAGGTGGAAGCAAAAATGATTTATAGTTATTTAAATCAGCCCCTCCGCTTATACTTTGTAGTGGATTCTGCTTTTGATTACATGTTTGTTGCCATTTGCGACTCTGCAGCAGGTGGATTGAA
>CAZXFT010000013.1:0-89500 GCA_964640655.1 uncultured Bifidobacteriaceae bacterium
ACTTAACGGTCAACAACACCTTAACATCAACCACAAACACAACCATCTGCGACAACCAGCTGCCATACTCTTGGAACGGCAACAACTACAATGCAGCAGGTACATACAATGTGACCTTAACATCAGTGGCAGGATGTGACTCCGTAGCAACTCTGAACTTAACCGTTAACAACGAAACCACATCAACTACTAATATCACCATCTGTACAACACAACTGCCATATAGCTGGAATGGCAACAACTACAACGCATCGGGTACATTTAATATCACACTCACCAATGCTAATGGATGTGACAGTATAGCCACACTAAACCTGACCGTTAACGATGTGCTGACCACCAACATCAACGCACAGATTTGCACCGGACAGAGCTACACCTTACCTGATGGAAGTACAACAGGCACAACAGGGGTTTACACCTTTACATTAACATCAAGTGCAGGATGCGATTCAATAGTTACAGTTAACCTTCAGGTAAACGATGTGTTAACATCCACAACCGACATCGCCATCTGCGACAATCAGCTGCCATACTCTTGGAACGGCAACAACTATAATGCAGCAGGTACATACAATGTGACCTTAACATCAGTGGCAGGATGTGACTCCGTAGCAACTCTGAACTTAACCGTTAACAACGAAACCACATCAACTACTAATATCACCATCTGTACAACACAACTGCCATATAGCTGGAATGGCAACAACTACAACGCATCGGGTACATTTAATATCACACTCACCAATGCTAATGGATGTGACAGTATAGCCACACTAAACCTGACCGTTAACGATGTGCTGACCACCAACATCAACGCACAGATTTGCACCGGACAGAGCTACACCTTACCTGATGGAAGCACAACAGGCACAACAGGGGTTTACACCTTTAACTATACATCATCCGCCGGTTGCGATTCGATAGTAACCGTGAACCTGATTGTTAATGCCTTACCACAAGCAACTGCTGATGCAAGCAATACATCTTGCGGGCAAACGAATGGATCCATCACATTGAATGTGAACGGGTCAAATCCATTTACATTCCAATGGAGTAATAATTCTACTACACAAAACATTAGTAACCTGACACCAAATTCTTATACGGTTACGGTCACTGACAACAATGGTTGTAGCACTTCAGCTTCAGCAAATATAGACCCGTCAACTGCGGTTACACTCTCAACAACTGCGGTTTCAACCATATGCGGAGTTGATACGGGCTCTGTTAATCTGACCGTACTGACAGGTGTAGGACCTTATACATATGCATGGAGCACTGGTGCAACTACGCAAGATATTAACAACCTGGGTGCAGGAATCTATACAGTAACTGTTACTGATGCAAATGGTTGTACAGCAAGCACCTCAGCCGGTGTAACCTGCGATGCACCACCACCTTGTTTAATGACCGCCGGATTGTTGTCAACCAATGTTTCTTGTTTTAATAACTGTAATGGGCAGTTGGAATTAATCGTGAACAATGGTACTAATCCACTCTTTATTGAATGGAGCATACCGGGTAGCGGCTTGATACAAAACTCATTGTGCGATGGTTCTTATTCAGTGACTGTTACAGACAATAATGGTTGTACCGCAACGGCTAATGCCAACATCACAGAACCAGATGAATTAACAGTTAATGCCAATGTTACTAATGTGGATTGTAATGGCGCATCTACAGGAGCAATCAGCATTACAGTAAACGGAGGCACAGCTCCATACCAATATTTGTGGAATAATAGCAGCACCAACCAGGATTTGATCGATATCAACGCCAGTGTTTATAGTGTTACTGTTATAGATGCAAACTCTTGCTCCACATCATTAACCGAGATAATCAGTCAGCCTAATGCACTGATTTACTCAACTGCTGTAACTGATGAAAACTGTAATCAGGCAAATGCCTCGGCTGCTGTCAATGTTATCGGAGGTGTTCTGCCATACGTCTTCTCATGGAGTAATGGACTTACAGGAAGTTCAATTAACAATGTCAATGCAGGCAGCTATCAGGTTACGTTAACCGATGGCAATCAGTGTACTGCTGTAATTAATGTGTCAATGGTTAACATTGCCGGTGACACAATAACACTGAGCGCAACATCTGCTTCACTCTGTGAAGGATCAAGTATGAGCTTAAGTGCTTCAGGAATGCAACAATACACATGGAGTCCTGCTGCAGGCTTAAGTAACAGTACAGGATCGCAGGTAACAGTATATGCCGTACAATCTGTTGATTATACCGTTGCCGGTGTAGATGCCAATGGTTGTTTGGATACATCATACTTTAATCTTACAGCAAATCCATATGCCGTAGCATCATTTGCTGCAGATAGTGCATCAGGATGTACTCCACTTACAGTATACTTTAACAATTCCAGCACCAATGCCGATACATATCAATGGAACTTTGGAAATGGAAATTCATCAAGCGAGGCAACTCCTTCATCAACTTATACAACCGGTGATTACAATGTGACATTAATAGCATACTCTCCGTTTGGTTGCAACGATACCTTGACTTTGTACAATTACATTCATGCATACCCTGTCCCTACCGCAGACTTCACCTCTACTCCCGAACCAGGAACTATATTGGAAGTAAAAGATGCCACAATTACATTTATAAATCTGTCACAGGGAGCTATTGATTATCAGTGGTATTTCGGAGATGGTACTATGGATTCAATTAAGAACCCTGTTCATAAATATGATTCTGACTCCTTATTTGAAGTAATGTTAATTGCCATCAACCAGTATGGCTGTACAGATACTGCTTATCGCTATGAGCATATTGTGCCTGACGGAGTCGTATTTATTCCAAATACATTTACACCAAACGGTGATGGTATGAATGATGTGTTCCGTGTATATGGCAAGTCAATTAAGAATATAGATATGCGTGTTTATGATCGTTGGGGAGAAATGGTGTTCTTCTCAACCGACAGCGACCCTTATTGGGATGGTACCCTACAGGGTAAACCGATGAATACCGGTGTATTTGTTTATCTGATTCGCATAGACTTCCTCAGTGGTGTAAGCTGGTACCGTAAGGGAGATATTACCTTGCTGCGATAAACTCTACTTCGCTGCTTCATTGTTACTTTATTATTTTAGCACCCCTAAATAATTATTGTCATGGCTATAGAAATAACCGGAAAAGTAATGCAGGTAATGCAGCCTGTAACAGGTGAAAGTGCAAAAGGTTCCTGGAAAAAACAGGAGTTTATCATTGAAACAATTGATCAATATCCAAAGAAAGTTGTCTTCAATGTTTGGGGAGATAAAACATCTCTATTGCAAAATCTTAATCCCGGCACCGAAGTAAAAGTTTCATTTAATCCTGAATCGCGAGAATACAATGGCCGCTGGTTTACTGAGTTGCGCGCATGGCGAATCGATGTTGGCTCTGCGGTAACAGCAAATTCAAATTATAATGCTCATCCCCGTCAGGACTTTGATACACCTATGGCTCCACCTGCCGAGTTCAAAGACGATCTGCCATTCTAACAATTAGTTAATCATAATTTTTTAATGCAGGAAGTACTGGATAGGCTCAGTGCACTTAAGAATGAGTTGAACGCAGTAGCAATAAAGGACATTGCACAACTCGAGGAATTTCGCATTCGCTTTTTGGGAAGTAAGAATGTGCTGAAGGATGTTTTTGCCGAAATGAAAAACATACCTCCTGCTGAGCGCAAAACTTTTGGTGAAAGGATCAATGAGGTGAAGCAGCTGGCTGAAGCCAAATTCGAAGAGTTGAAATCACAACTTGGAAACGGCAGTAAAACTTCTGTAAATAAACCGGACATCACATTACCCGGCGATGCATCAAGTATTGGTTCTTTGCACCCGGTGACTATTGTTCGTAATCAGGTAGTGGACATTTTTTCTCGCATTGGTTTTTCTGTTGCAACAGGTCCTGATATTGAAGATGAGTGGCACAATTTCACCGCTTTGAATACACCACAAGACCATCCAGCGCGCGACATGACTGATACATTTTATATTGGTGTCAATCCCGATATCGTTTTACGCTCTCAAACTTCTACCGTTCAGGTGCGCACAATGGAAAAACAAAAACCACCTATCAGGATTGTTGCTCCCGGTCGGGTTTATCGTAACGAAACCATTTCATACAAACACCACGTTTACTTTCATCAGCTTGAAGGATTATACATTGATAAAAATGTTTCCTTCTCCGATTTGAAACAAACGTTGTATTACTTCATCAAAGAATTTTTCGGCGACGATTTTAATATTCGCTTCCGTCCCTCATACTTCCCGTTCACTGAGCCTTCAGGTGAGTTAGACATAGCTCATAAAAGCAATCCCAAATGGATGGAAATATTGGGCTGCGGTATGGTTCACCCTCAGGTACTGACCAATTGCGGCATAGATGCCGCACAATACACCGGCTTTGCTTTTGGTTTGGGTATAGAACGCCTCGCCATGCTTAAATACGGCATCACGGACATTCGCACACTTTACGACAATGATGTAAGGGTGCTGAAGCAATTTGTGAATGCTTAGTATTAATTATCTGATGATGTAAGTCATCAACTCAATCGTTACTGTTTAATTAATTTCACACACATCATGTCATCATCTGCTGCACCAGTTTTCAGACGAATAGACGCATCGCGTCTTGACTTTGCCGACCCGTTAAGAGATTTCAGAAAGAAATTTTTTATTCCAAAACATAAAGGCAAGGAATGTATCTATCTCACAGGAAATTCTTTGGGCTTGCAACCCAAGCAAACCAGAAATTATATTAAACAAGAACTCGACGACTGGGCAGACCTTGGTGTGGAAGCGCATTTTCAAGGAAAAAATCCTTGGTTCTTTTATCATCACTTTTGTGAGGAAGTAATAGAGGAGATTATAGGAGCCCATAAAAATGAAGTGGCTGCCATGGGATCACTCACCAATAATTTGCACCTGTTGATGGTGTCTTTTTATCGTCCATCCAAACAACGATTTAAGATATTGATGGAGGCCAATGCGTTTCCATCAGATCAATATGCAATAGAGTCACAAGTGCGGTATCATAGTTATAATCCTAATGAGGCCATTATTGAAATAGCTCCGCGTCAAGGCGAATTGCAATGGCGCACCGAAGACATTCTGGCCGCTATAGATAAACATCAAAACGAATTAGCATTGGTATTAATGAGTGGTGTTAACTATCTGAATGGTCAATACTTTAATTTGAAAGAGATAACTGCCAAGGCTCATCAACACAACATACTTTGTGGCTTTGATCTAGCACACGCTGCCGGCAATGTCCCCTTACAACTTCACGACTGGCAGGTTGATTTTGCTTGCTGGTGCAGTTATAAATATTTAAACAGCGGCCCTGGTGGTGTGGCTGGAATATTTGTTCATGACAAGCATGGCAATAATCCTCAGCTGCCGCGCTTTGCAGGATGGTGGGGCAACAGTGAAAAAACACGTTTCGAAATGAAGAAAGGATTTGTTCCTCAACAAGGTGCTGCAGGCTGGCAATTGAGTAATGCACCGGTACTACACATGGCTGCACATCGTGCCTCACTCGATATTTTTAAGGAAGCCGGAATGCAAAGACTGCGTGAAAAAAGTTACAAGTTGAACTACGTGCTTAATGCCATCGTCGAAGAGTATAATCAAAATGCAAGCATTAGGTTGACATGCATCACTCCTCAGAATTTCGATGAACGAGGATGTCAGTCATCTTTCATTGCCTCGCACGATGGAAAAAAATTATTCGATATGCTTACACAAGCGGGTGTTGTGGCCGACTGGCGCGAACCTAATGTTATTCGTATGTCGCCGGTTCCACTTTATAATTCCTACATGGATTTATTTCGTCTCAAAGAAATTTTACTCAACATCTCAAAATATTAAACTATGAGTTTACAGGCAGAACGCATCAGCATACTTGGCGCAGGATTAGTAGGCAGTTTACTCGCCATCTATTTAGCAAAGCGCGGTTACCGGGTAGATGTTTACGAACGCCGTGGCGATATGCGCAAGAATCGCATGTCAGCGGGGAAATCAATTAATTTGGCTTTGAGTGAGCGTGGATGGACCGCATTAGAGCGTGTTGGCATTCGTAAAGAAATTGAAGATGTAGCCATACCTATGAAAGGCCGTATGGTGCACAATACGGATGGTACACTTTCTTTTCAGCCCTATGGAAAAGAGGGTCAAGCCATATATAGTGTATCACGTGGTGGTTTGAATTGTACTCTGATGGATTGTGCTGAAAAATTTCCAAACATTCAGATTTTTTTTAATCAGAAAGTTGAAGAGGTGAATTTGAAAGAAAAATATTTCAAGGTTGAACAGGAAGACGGCAAAATAAAGGATATTCAGTATGAAAAACTATTTGGTGCCGATGGGGCCTTCTCTGCTTTGCGCGCTGCTTTGCAGCGCACCGACCGTTTTGAATATTCTCAGTCGTACATTGAACATGGTTACAAAGAGCTAACCATACCGACTCATGAAGATGGTAGTTTTAAAATGGAGAAAAACGCTCTGCACATTTGGCCGCGCAAAAATTTTATGCTTATTGCCTTGCCAAATCTTGATGGTTCGTTCACGTGCACATTGTTCTTTCAGTTTGATGGAGAAGAGTCGTTCAGTGCCATCAATACACGCGAACAAGCACAGGCCTTCTTCCAAAAGTATTTTCCTGATGCCATAGAAAAAATGCCCGGCTATCTCGACGACTTTTTCTCTAACCCAACCTCTTCTTTGGTTACCGTGCGTTGTTATCCCTGGGTGTTTGAAGACAGTGCCTGTTTAATAGGTGATGCTGCACATGCCATTGTGCCTTTCTTTGGTCAGGGAATGAATTGTGGTTTTGAAGATTGCCGCATTTTCGACGAGTTGATGTCTCAGCATAAGGATTGGAGTTCGTTATTTCAAGCTTATCAGAAATCGCGTAAATCCAATGCCGATGCCATAGCCCACCTGGCCTTGAATAATTTTATTGAGATGCGCGACCTTGTTGCCGACCCACATTTCCTGAGCAAGAAAAAAATAGAATCGCGCATTGCACAGCTTTTCCCCGAGCAATTTATTTCTGCATACGGAATGGTATCGTTTACAAATATTCCATACAGCGAAGCACTACATAGAGGTAAACAACAGAACGAAGTTCTGGAGCAACTGGCCAAGGTAGATGTGCTTAACGATGAAATAATTTCTCAACAGGCTAAATCAATCCTATAATTATTATGTTTGTGATGTACTAAAACCCAATTTAACTTATGAGTATGATAAAAGAATTCAGAGACTTTGCCATGAAAGGTAACCTCGTTGACATTGCCGTGGGCTTCGTAATGGGAGCTGCTTTTGCAAAAGTAACCGGCTCTTTTATTAACGGCATAGTCATGCCTGTTGTTGGACTTATTCAAGGCAAAGACCTGAGCGAATGGAAACTTGTTTTGAAAGAAGCTGCCGAAGGAAATAGTGAAGTAGCAATCAGTTATGGTACTTTCATCTCAGTAACCATAGAATTTATCATTGTTGCATTTGTAATGTTTATGGTCATTAAGGGAATGAACAGTATGAAGAAAAAAGAAGCTGCCGCACCTGCTGCACCTCCTGCTCCAAGCAAAGAGGAAGTGCTGCTTGCAGAAATCCGTGACCTGCTCAAAAAATAATTTTTCCAACCTAACTCTTTAATCTTCTGACATGAAAAAGATGCTCTTTCTTTTTTGTGCTTGTTTGGCATTTGCTCTTGCATCACAGGCACAGGAAACTATTAAATGCGATACCTGCTGGAAACGCAGTTTGTTTAGCTCACTCAACTTCAGTCAAACCAGTTTCACCAATTGGTCGGCGGGAGGTGATAACAACGTGGCATTGCTGGCCATAACCAATGGATTCTACAACTATAAAGCTGCCGATGGTCACCAAACCTGGGACAACAGCCTGGATTTAGCTTATGGTATTGTTAAGAATGGAATACAACCTTTCCGTAAAAACGATGACCGTATTGAACTGATTTCAAAATACGGACACAAAGCATTCTACAAAGTTTACTATGCCGGGTTACTCAATTTCCGTTCTCAGTTTGCACCCGGGTATAATTTCCCGAACGACAGTGTAGTAGTATCGCGCTTTTTAGCACCTGCCTGGCTTATTGCTTCAATGGGTTTAGATTGGAAACCCAACGATTTCTTCAGCATGTATTTGTCACCTGTCACTGGCCGTTTCACATTTGTTATGGATCAAACATTGGCCGATCAGGGAGCATACGGTGTTGATCCTGCAGTTTATCAGAATGTGCTCGATACCGCAGGTAATGTTGTAGGAATAGTAAAAGTGCAGGATGGCAAAACTCTGCGTCCGGAGTTTGGTGCAATGATGAGTATGAAGTTTCAGAAAGATGTTGTGAAGAATGTGAATGTTCGCACACGTTTGGACTTATTTAATAACTACACGGATAAAAACAAGCCTAACCGTAAAAACATAGACGTAACCTGGGAAACAGCTATCACGATGAAGATTAACAAGTATATCTCTTCATCTATTCTAACTACATTATTGTACGATAATGACATTCCATATATTGACCGTGAAGGAGTGATGTATGGTCCACGCGTACAGTTTAAGCAACTGCTGGGTATTGGCTTTTCGATTAAGCTGCAATAACATTACTGCCCCTGCAATGCCTGCCAGTATTCAACAGCTCGGCGCAGGTGAGGAATGACAATAGTGCCACCTACAATTGAAGCTACAGAAAATATTTCAAACATTTCTTCTGTAGTAACCCCTTGTTCTTTACATTTTCCTAAATGATATTTAACGCAATCGTCACAACGCAGCACCATACTGGATACTAACCCAAGCATCTCTTTGATTTTGGTGCTTAGGGCTCCTTCGGAGTATGTATTAGTGTCGAGATTAAAAAGTCGGTTGATGACTTTATTATTCTGCGATAAAATCTGTTCGTTCATCCTGCTTCTGTAATCGTTGAACTGCTGAATTAATTCACTCATATAATTTATGTCATTTTGATGCAATAAAAATCCTCATTATCTGTCTATATTTCAGTCGAATTGTTACATTTCAAAAAAATCAAAAAATAACTAAAGAACATAAATTAAGACGATGAAGAAAGGAATTACGGTATTGCTTGTTATTGTAGCTATAGTGCTGGTTTTGTATTTTGCCTTTTCCGGTGTGTATAACACTATGGTAACCCGCGGAGAAGATACACAAGCAAAGTGGAGTATGGTAGAAAGTCAATATCAGCGTAGAACAGACTTGTTTTCTAATGTGGTTAATACCATTAAAGGCTCTGCAGAATTTGAAAAGGGAACACTGGAGGCCGTGATAGAAGCACGTGCCAGTGCGACTTCCGTTAAAGTTGACCCAAGTAAACTTACGCCGGAGTCTATTCAGCAATTTCAGTCTGCACAGAATAATCTTAACAGTGCATTCAGTCGTTTGCTCGTTACAGTAGAACAATATCCTCAGCTACAAACCACTCAGGCATTCCGCGATTTTCAGGCACAAATTGAAGGAACAGAAAACCGAATCGGTAAAGCACGCGATGACTTCAATATAAGCGTTCAGAATTATAACACTTACATCAAACGCTTCCCTACCAACATCTTAGCATCTATGTTTGGGTTTGCAGAAAAAGGATATTTCAAATCGGCTGAAGGTTCAGAAAAAGCTCCCGAAGTAAAATTCTAGTTGAACGTTATGCTCACAGAGCAATATTTTTTGCCGGCACAGGATATAGACCAGCTGCGGCTAGCCATTGAGAATGCAGAGCGTGAAAGCAGCGGTGAGATTCGCTTATACTTTGAAAAAAAATGTGAAGGTGAGGCGATAGACAGAGCGCTTCTTATTTTTCATGAACTTCAAATGCAAAACACCGTATTGCGCAATGGTGTGCTCATTTACATCGCATATCAGTCTCACCATTTTGCCATAATCGGCGATGAAGCCATACACGCTGTTGTTCATCAGCAATTTTGGGATGAAATGAACAACATAGCATTGGAACAGTTTAAACAGAACAAACACATCGAGGCACTGGAACAGATTATTTCACGTATTGGAAAAGAATTGAAGAACTATTTTCCTTACACCAACACCGACAATAATGAACTACCTGATGACATTATTATTAAATAAGTCGTTTGCTATTCGTTGGAGCAGTATCCTCATACTGTTGGTTTCCATATTATTTTCAATAAGATTAACAGCTCAGGATATTCCGAAACGACCTGAACCACCAAGACTGGTAAATGATTTAGCTAATGTATTTACCGATGCCCAGGAAGAGGAGTTGGAGAAAAAATTAGTTGCATACAACGATAGCACATCAACCCAAATAGTAGTCATAACCATTCAGGATTTAGGTAACTTCGAAATAGCTCAGTTTAGTTATAAGATTGGCGATACATGGGGTGTTGGTCAAAAAGGAAAAGACAATGGCATTGTGATCACGCTTGCCATGAAAAGCCGTGATGTATTTATTGCAACGGGTCGTGGTATGGAGGGTGCATTACCCGATGCTGTTTGTAATCGCATTACCGATAACGAAATGATACCACACTTTCGTAATGGCGATTATTATGGCGGTGTTAATGCCGGAGTTGATAAAATAATACTTGCTGTAGCCGACGAGTATAAAGCGGATCTCAAAAAAGAAATATCCGAATCTGATAAAGCCAAAATGATAGTGCTGGTGATCGTCATCATCATTATTATTGTCATTATTTTCTCTCGCAAAGGGGGTAGTGGCGGTGGAGGAGGATATATCGGTCGCGGTGGTTATCACCCTGTATCAACAGGCTGGGGCAGGATAGGAGGAGGTTTTGGCGGCGGCAGTTTCGGTGGTGGAGGTTTCGGCGGTTTCGGTGGCGGCGGTTTCGGCGGCGGCGGGGCCGGTGGAAGATGGTAATAGATATTGTTCAATCGTTGATTGAACATTAGAATACTTATTCCTTAACCTTCTTAGCTCTCTTCGGTTTTGCTTCTTTAACTTCGGCAGCAGGTGCATCAGTTGTTTTCCCTTCTGTGTCTTTTTCAGTTTTTTCCTCTTCTGCCTTAGGCAATAAACCATGTTGCTTTAATACTTTGTACCACTTCACTAATTTTTTCAAATCACTATAGTGTACACGTACCTGATCTATGTCAGGCAATATAGCTGCTGCATATTTCTTTAATGCATCATGACTCTCTGAATGAGAAGGTACCGCCTGTTTGCTTTCCAGTTCTTCCATCTTCATGAGCACTTCGGCTAGTGGAGTGGTTTCATCATTTATACGATAAATGGCGATGTTCTCCAGCGCAGTGATATGTTGTGTGCGTGAAGAAATAAATGTGCTTTTGTTGTCTTCCAGATTGGTAACAATAATGCCATTGCTCTTGGTGCTTACTAATTTATAAACACTGCTGCTGCCGCTCACGGATACGATTTGACTAAAACTCATAAGTTAATTTTGTTGCGCGGCTAAAATAACCATTTGCATGTGAATGCCGTAAACAGAGCATTTGTCGGCACATCTTATTTTTACGCTAAACACCGGCGATGAACCCACCTAAACCGAAAAAACAAAACACTACACCATCTGCTCCATCGCTACCATTGTGGCAAAGCAACATTTTCTGGCAGTGGATGGTGTTTGCCATTGCTGCGTGCACATATCTTAACACTGTTTCTCATGGCTATGCGCTTGATGATGTGATTTCAATTACCATGAACAGCTTTACCAAAAAAGGTTTTGCGGGATTCAAAGACATTTTAACAAAAGATAGCTTCGTGGGATTTATAGGAAACGCCAGCGAGTTGTCCGGCGGTCGTTGGAGACCACTGGCATTAATCACTTTTGCTACCGAGTGGCAACTATTTGGTCAGAACCCCAACATCAGTCATGCTGTTAATGTGTTGCTGTATGCTATATGTTGTCTGATGTTGTTTCGTTTATTGAATACATTTTTATTAAAGAATAATATATGGATTGCTGCAGCAGCGTCCATATTGTTCGCTGTGCATCCGATACACACCGAGGTGGTTGCCAATATTAAAAGCCGCGACGAAATACTTTCTCTTTTGCTCATCATCAGTTCTATGTATCTGGCACTACGATACCATCTAAACAGCAAACCCTTTTATTTTCTATTGCTCAGCATTTTCTGTTATTTTATGGCTTTGCTCAGTAAAGAGAATGGAGTAACCGGCTTGGCCTTTGTTCCGCTTTTGTTTTATGTTGCCGGTAAGGAAGATTTTATAAGTTCATTGCGAAGAGCAATACCATTTATCATTATCATCATTATGTATATGGCTCTGCGCGTTGCGGTTATTGGTTTTACCCATACTGAAATTAATGAGGTAATGAATGCACCTTTCCTCTTAGCTACACCATTGCAGGCGTTCGCTACTAAGCTTTATGTGTTGTGGCTATATATCAAGCTGTTGTTTATCCCTTATCCGCTCAGCTACGATTATTCCTATAATCAAATACCCTACAAAGAACTTAGTGATATATGGGTGATTATTTCTGTGGTACTGCAAGCGACATTGCTTGCCTATGCTATAATAAGAATAAAGCATAAAGATATGATTGCCTTTGCACTCTTTTTTTATTTCTTCAGCATTTTCATTGTATCTAACTTGCTTGTGGATACTGGAGGTGTTCTTGGTGAGCGCTTTTTATTTCAACCATCACTGGGCTTTGTTTTAGCTATTGCCTTGTTGTTGCAAAATGTTCTGCTATACTTTAAACTGAATGAGCTAAAAAGCAGAATTATCATCCTGATGATAGTAAGTGTTGTTTCAATTCCGTCCATATTATTTTCTTTTCAGAGAAACAAAGACTGGCGCAACGATAAGACTTTGTTTGTAGCCGACGTTAAGACTTGTCCGAACAGTGCCCGCACTAATAATGGCGCAGGCACTGCTTGGATTCTTTTATCGGATGAGGTAAAAGACACTGTTGTGAAAATGCAATATCTGGATACAGCCGAGTATTTGCTGAATCGTGCTTTGGAAATTCATCCTTCATATGTTGACCCATACTTAAATCTCGGCGTTGTATTTAATCGAAATGGCAATGCTCTCAAAGCTGAGGAAATGTGGAACAAAGCGCGTGCACAGAATGCCGATCATCCCAAGTTAAAAGAGTTCGACAATGTGTTGGCTATAATGTATCTGAACAAAGGTAATCAGGCTGCTGCTGCTGATAAAAAGGATTATGACCTGGCACGTCAATACTATTTGCGTGCTTATAAATATCAAAACAAAAACATAGACATACTTTATAACCTGGGAGGCTTGTACTTCACCTTACAGCAATACGATTCAGCACGTTATTATTGGACACTTAATACACAGCACAACCCTAAGCACCAAGGAACACTTCAGGGATTAAATGCATTAAATGCTATGGGTAAGTAATCTCGAAGTATTTTAGCATTTCAAACTATAGTGTTATGAAATTGCTAACCCTGCTTTTTTTCATTTTATCGGTTACAGGATTGTATGCACAGGTAGATAGGGATACGGATGTTCCAGTACCTGTTGATAGTGGATCGCAGCATCCTACTGAGGATCATGCTCAGGTCTTTGTTGAAGAAATGCCCGAATTTCCCGGCGGACAGGAATCCATGTACAAGTTTATAGCTCAAAACATGAAATACCCGCAGTATGCCGTTGAGTCAAACATTCAGGGTAAAGTATATGTCAGGTTTATTGTGGAAGCCGATGGAAGAATCACCAATGTGAATGTGGTGCGTGGCGTACACAGCAGTTTGGATAACGAAGCCATACGTGTAGTTCAGTCCATGCCCGATTGGAAACCGGGTAAGCAAAACGGAAAACCTGTACGGGTACATTTTACACTTCCATTAAATTTTTCGTTGAAGTAAAAAAAGATGATAGGTGAATATAAATTGAATGCTTAATCATTCAGCATTTAATTCACTTCTACCATTCATATAGTTTTTCACCCGCTCCTCCACATTCTCTCTGATATTCATATAAAACAAGTTATAGTCGCCTATATGATAATTGCCGCCACTCATAGTACGAGCCAGTGGAATCTTAGGAGTATGTATCCACAGCATACCACGAAATACGGTGGCGTCGCATACGTTGGGTTTTATCTTTCTGAAGTCGCGCAGCACCGCACCTTTGTTGTTGCTTGCGGCTACGCATATTGAATCTACACGCCACGACAATGGATTGATTACCGCAGCATTCTTCTGACTGATGCTGTACCAGGCCGGATAATATCCATGTTGAAAAGTACTCCAGCTGCAAAAGCATTGCAGGTCATATGGTTGTGTACAAGGTTTAATTACATCAAACGAATCTGCCGGCACAGGCATGCCCACCAGGTAGCCGCATATGAACTGCGAAAGCAATGTTGAATCTTTTTCAATCACACGTTTGATAAGCTGCTGTGCATGTTGTGTGCCCTGCGAATGCGATGCAATAATGAACGGTCTTCCGTTATTATAATGGTTTATATAATACTGAAAAGCAGATTCCACATCGGAGTATGCCAAAGCCAAAGCATTCCTGGCTGAGTTTCTGTCGAGAGTGTAATAAACTGAAATATGACCCTGCCGATATCGCGGTGCATACACTCTGCAGGAACCATTAAATACTGAAGCCTGATATCGTATCGTTGTGTTGTCAGTCCGGTGATTTAATTTATCGTAATCCAATCCGGCGTTCCAGTGATAGGTGCCATCGGGCTCATGCAGAAAAGTGGTTGGATGAATAAAGAACACATCAGCCTGTGCCGTGTTTTGCATATCTTTTAAACCTACTGGTACTGTGTCGGCGGCATCTTTCATTTGTGGAAGTGCTGCCCAGTTTTTTTGTAAGGAATAATCTGGTGGAGGTGGTACTACTTTTTCGTTGTATTGTTCCTTTACCTCATACCGTTCTGTGTTACTTTTCTTTTGAGCAAACAACAGTTCAACTGAAAAAACACAAACAATAAAAAATAAAAAACGCGGCATTTATTTCGAAGCGGCAATTTCTGTAATAGCCTTAACCAGTTTATTTAAATCGTCTAAAGAGGTGTAAACATTTGGAGTAACTCTAACGTGGTTAAACATTTCGTATTCTATGGCTACTGTATGTATTTTGTATTTATTCATCAACTTGGATTCTATATCGGTTGCTTTCATACCTTCTATACTAAATGTTCCCAATGCGCCACTATGTGTGCTGCTGAGTGGTGTTTGCAAAATCACTCCTTTAACATTTTGTACTTGTGTACTCCAGTAATTTTTCAGATAATGTAGTCGGGCTTGTTTCAGCGTGGTACCCATGGTTTCATGAAAATTAATCGCATAACCTGTTGCCTGCTCGATAGGGAAGGAGCGTGTGCCTTGCGATTCGTATTTGCGTATGTCGTCGCTTTGTGGTTTGTCGTTAGGAAATAAAGGCCACACCTGAGCAGTTTTTTCTCGCTTCACATATAACATGCCTGTGCCGAAAGGAGCACACAACCATTTGTGCAGCGAAGTGCCTGCCGCGTCTGCTCCAAGTTCAGGTATTTTAAAATCTATTTGTGCGAAGCTGTGTGCAATATCTGCTATACAAAAGATGTCCTTGTTTTTCTGCTTCACGGCATCGGCAATTTTTTTGGAAGGCAGCAGTTGTCCGTTCCAGTTAATCAAGTGTGTGATGTGTACCACTTTGGTCTTAGAAGTAACTGCATCGGAAAAGGTTTTTACAAAGTAATTATCATCCTCGCTCGGACACTTTAGATCAAGCCACACGAGTTTGATTTTATCCCGCAGTTCGCGCTGTAACCATGCCTGTTTCATATTCGGATAGTCCTGCTTCGTGACAATAACTTCATCGCCGGGTTTAAGGTCTAAACCAAATATCACCGTGTCTAAAGCCTCGGTAGTATTTCTGTTGATGGCAATTTCTTCTGGACTACATCCTCCAAGCAGTGCCAACCTTTCGCGAAGCGGTTCTCGACCCATATCCAGCACACGCCACATGTAATAACTAGGTGCTTCGTTGCACATGCGGTTGTATTTATCCAGCATATCCTGCACCAGTATAGGTTGCGGACTTACGCCTCCATTGTTTAAGTTGATGACACTTGGTGATATCGAATAAGCCAATCGAATTTGTTTCCAGAATGCTTCGTCCTTTATCGCATCATTCAATGGAATGGTTTTGATGCGTGCTGCGTGAGCTTCAATATCTGTTGCTAATGCAAAATGGGTTAATCCCGGAACAGATACTGCACCGGCTGCAATAGCTCCCATGGTTTTTATAAAGTCGCGACGTTCACTCATAAGGGTTGAGATTTAATTTCATAAACATAAGCGTTATTAATGAGCAGTAAGCATGCGCTTTATTTTTTGTTAATATAGTAAGCATTGGCTTGTGCTGTAGGAGTAACTACTAAATCGTTGATGCAAACGTGAGCCGGCAATGTGGCGCAGTAATAAATGATGTTGGCAATATCTTCGGCACGCAGTGGCTCATAACCCTTATATACATTGGCAGCTTTTTCTTGATCTCCCTTAAAGCGCACTTCAGAAAATTCTGTTTCCGCAGCACCTGGATGAATGGCTGTAACTTTTATATGATGATTCAGCAGGTCTATACGCATAGCGTGCGACACAGCATCCACCGCAGCTTTTGTAGCGCAGTAAACATTTCCCTTTTCATATACATATTTTGCAGCGGTTGAACCAATATTGATAATGTGAGGCGATGTAGATTTTTTCAGCAGGGGTAAACAAGCTCTGCTTATATAAAGTAACCCTTTCAGGTTGGTATCAATCATTTGTTCCCAATCATCAATTGAGGCATCTTCAAAAGAATCCAATCCGGCAGCCAGTCCGGCATTATTAATCAGTAAATCTATTTGGCGCCATTCTTCAGGTAATTGACTTATGGTATTAAAAACATCCTCTCGATTTCTAACATCTAATACAAGTCCTAAAACTTTTACCCCGAACGATGATTTCAAGAGCTTTTCGAGTTCCAGTATTCTCTGCTCACGACGGCCACAAATAATCAAATTCCAACCATATTGAGCAAAAAGCAATGCGGAGGCTTCACCAAATCCACTACTTGCGCCGGTAATAAAGAGGTTTTTTGTCATTTTTGAGGTATATTCATTGAAAGTGCAAGTTTCATTATTATTTGCAAACTAACTCGGTAAAGTAATTTGTCGTATTTTGATTTTAATTTTCTACATTACGCCATATTTTTACCCCACCAATGAAACGAATTTTATTTCTTGCTGCATGTCTGCTAACACTTGGCTTGCATCAGAATGCTCAGGCTCAGGCGATTGTTATAGTTGAAGGTGACTCACTTTTTGTGTGTCAGCCTGGTCCGGTAACCTTACACGCAGTGTCAAATGGCATTGATAGTAGTGAACTTGTCTCTTCTGTTGCTTTAAATTCAATTGATGACACTTATAGTGGCGTAGTAAATATTGGATTTCCTTTTACATTTTATGGTAATACTTATAACCAATGCTTGCTCTCAACCAATGGCTATATCACGTTTAATCTTGCAGGTGCCGGCGGTTTTAGTCCATGGGCTATTGCTGCCGGTAACAGCATCCCTACAGCCGCTTTTCCTACCAATAGTATTTATGGCCCTTGGCAAGATACTTATCCAGGCGCGCCAGGCGCTCCTTCTCCCGGATATGTTTCTTACGCTACTACAGGAACAGCACCTGACCGAAAATTCGTTTTCAATTTTTGCGACGTTCCAATGTATAGCTGCACACAAACAAAATTCAGTGGTCAGATAATCTTATACGAAACGACGAACGAATTTGAATTCCATATTACAGAGAAAGTAATTTGTTCAACCTGGAACGGTGGTCGTGCAATTTTAGGTTGCCAAAATGCCAACGGAACCTTGGCAACAGCCATATACAATTCTCCAACACAATGGAGCGCAAATAATCAGGCTTGGCGTATGAGTCCTAATGGTGTTAACGATTACACCTTCACAACCATAGCTTATGATCCAATTCCTGTTTATGTGCCTAATCAATTACAATGGGCCTGGAACGGTAACCCTGCCGGTAATGGTGACTCTGTCATAATAAATGTCACACAATCAGGTATGGCTATAGTCAGTTTTGCCGGTTGTTTTGGTACAACTACCGTAGCTGCGGGTTCTGATACTATTCATATTATCGTTGATCAGTTAATTACTAATCAATCTCGTAAGGTTTCAGCCTGTTATAATATTTTTGAGAATGAGCTTTATGCTACCTTTCCTCAAAACACTGAACCATTAGTACTTACCTGGACCGATTCATTGGGTAATGTGCTTGAAGTTCATACGAATGTGATACAATTCGACACTCTTAAAAATGTGCCGGAAGGCGGATACAATCTTAATATTGTAAAACCCTCAGGCTGTGAGTATGACTATATATATAAAATGCCCAAGCGTCTTATTACCCCATCATTTACAGTTGCTCCGAATTTAATTTGTCAATATGCACCGGTAACATTTACTAATTCAAGCACCGGTATTATTAATAACTATGCTTGGGGTTTTGGTGATAATACATCTGCCACTACTTTAAATGCCACACACTCTTATTCCGACTTTGGCGACTATGCTGTTGTGCTAACCGTTTGGAATGATACCTTCCAGTGTATGTTCAGCGATACTGTAAATATTTATGTCAATAAAAATATTGTTGCCGACATCAATTCATTCTCGTTTTTCTGCGAAACTGATCCTATATACTTCTCAGATCAATCTAATCCATATCCTGTTGCATGGGAGTGGGTTTATAGTAGTACTGTATTTGCTACCACTAAAGATGCCGTAACCACTTTTAATCAACCGGGCTCTTACGACATTACTCTAATAGTAACGGATAGTTTGTGTGGTAAAGACACCATTACAAAAAGCTATGTTGTCAATGCTTATCCTATTGTCAATATTGCAGGTGATACTTTCTTTTGCCCAGGCGAACTGGTAACACTTGATGCAGGCAATCCGGGATATGAACATACATGGTCAACCGGCGCCACTACCCAAACCATTTCAATGGAAGTTTACGAAACGCAGGTATTCTCTGTAGAGGTTAATAATCAAGGCTGTAAAACCACAGATGAAATTACTGTTTATGTGAACTGTAATTTCTACTTTCCAAATGCATTCAGTCCAAATGCCGATGGATATAATGATCGATACCGACCGCACCTAGTAAATATGGAGAGTTACGAAGTTTACATCTATAACCGATGGGGTGAGATGGTCTATAGCTTCAGAGGCTTTGGAAACAGCAGCGACGAAGTAGGATGGGATGGAACCATTCGTGGAGAAAAAGCTCCAATTGGCGCATACGTTTATACTGCAGTAGGTAAAACAATAAAGGGCCAGCCACTTGAGAAGAAAGGAAACTTTGTGCTAATCCGCTAATTAGTTCTGCGGCGAACCATTTTTTACCCAGCAATACAACTTTTGTATCGTTACTTCATCGAGTTTCGATGCATTTTTAGGCATATCATCATAACCTTTTAAATGCTGTACCGACCCAAGGAATCGGTCGTTGGAACTTTCACTTTTTGCATTACTGTAATCACTCAGATTGATGCCGGCTTTCTTTGATGAAGCATTGTGACATCCTGAGAATGCGCATTTGGTATCGAGAATAGTTTTTATCTCTCCGTCGTATGTTGGTGTTACACCCGTGCAATCATATTCTTTGATACTTTCTTTTTTACAGGAAAAAATGCTGCCAGCAATTAGTGTTATAGCTACTAATGCTATTTTGTTTTTCATATGTTGATTAAAAGTGTTTGTTAAGTAATTATCTGCTCAGGTACATACTCTTCTCTTTGTACAACTGCCGGAAGAATGGGTCAAACAAGTCGTTGATAAATCGTATTGCTTCACCGGTGCTTTTCATTTCAGGTCCTAACTCTTTATTGACTCCGGGAAATTTATTGAATGAAAATACCGGCTCTTTAATAGCATAACCGCGCATCTTCTTCTCAATGGTAAAATCTTTCAGTTTGTTTGCTCCTATCATCACCTTAGTTGCGATGTTCAGATACGGTGTTTGATACGCCTTGGCAATAAATGGCGTAGTGCGTGATGCACGCGGGTTGGCCTCTATCACATATACTTTACCATTCTTAATGGCAAACTGTATATTAATCAAGCCTTTAATATTCAATGCAAAAGCAATCTGTTCAGCGTATTCTGCCATTTGTGTTACTACCTCATAAGGCAGATTGAAGGTTGGTAATACTGCTGAACTGTCACCGCTGTGAATGCCTGCCGGTTCTATATGTTCCATCACACCCATCACATGAATTTCATCTCCATCACAGATGGCATCAATTTCTGCTTCGTCGGCGCGATCCAGGAAATGGTCAATTAAAATTTTATTGCCGGGCATGTGCTTCAGTAATTTCAACACTGCTGTTTCCAATTCTTCATCGTTAATGACTATGCGCATGCGTTGTCCGCCTAATACATAGGAAGGTCTCACAAGCACCGGATAGCCTACACGATTGGCTACCTCAACAGCCTCGTCCACATTATAGGCAACACCATAATCAGGATATGGAATACCCAACTCTTTCAATAAATCAGAGAATGCACCACGGTCTTCAGCGATATCCATGTTTTCGAAAGAAGTACCTATAATCTTAATACCATTCTCGTTTAACCGTTTCGCTAACTTCAAAGCGGTTTGTCCGCCGAGCTGCACAATAACACCTTCCGGTTTTTCGTGCTCAATAATTTCTATCAGATGTTCCCAGAAGACTGGCTCGAAATATAATTTGTTAGCCATATCAAAATCAGTAGAAACGGTTTCGGGGTTGCAGTTAATCATAATGGCTTCGTAGCCGCATTCCTTCAGTGCCAGAAGGCCATGCACGCAACAGTAATCGAACTCTATTCCCTGACCAATACGATTAGGCCCTGAGCCCAATACAATTATTTTTTTCTTGTTACTTGATACACTTTCATTCTCTGTTTCGAAAGTGGAATAGTAATAGGGTGTTTGTGCCGGAAACTCAGCTGCGCATGTATCCACTAACTTATAAGTGCGCTTGATGTTCAGTTTTTTGCGCTTCTCATAAACTTCATCTTCCTTACAATTCAGAACTATGGCAACCTGCGCATCGCTGTATCCTTTCTGTTTTAAGTCCAGTAACAATTCCTGCGGCACATTTTCCAATGTATATTTTCTAAGCTCTGCTTCCGCTTTCACTAATTCGTTTATCTGATTCAGAAACCATGTATCAATTTGTGTGAGCTTATGAATGGTTTTCACCGGCACGCCAAGTGTAAATGCATCTTTAATTCTGAATAATCTGTCCCAATGGGGTTTTTGAATGCGGTCTAAAATCTCTTCCGATTTTTTCCATTGTCTGCCGTCTGCGCCTAAACCTATGCTGTCGTTCTCCAGACTCTGACAAGCTTTTTGCAATGCCTCAATAAAAGTGCGGCCTATACTCATCACCTCGCCAACCGATTTCATTTGCAAGCCTAAGGTCTCATCACAACCGGCAAACTTGTCGAAGTTCCAGCGTGGAATTTTTACAACTACATAATCCAGTGCAGGTTCAAAATAGGCCGAAGTGGTTTTGGTAATTTGATTTCGCAACTCATCCAAGCGGTAACCTATGGCCAGCTTGGCTGCTATCTTGGCTATGGGGTATCCTGTTGCTTTGGAAGCCAGTGCCGAGGAGCGCGACACCCGCGGATTAATTTCCACCGCTATGATGTCTTCCGTTTCAGGATTTAATGCAAACTGCACATTGCAACCTCCTGCAAAGTTGCCCAGTGAGCGCATCATACGCATAGCCAAATTGCGCATACGCTGATATACCGTATCGCTCAGGGTCATAGCAGGTGCAACAGTAATGCTGTCTCCGGTGTGCACACCCATTGGATCAAAATTTTCCACCACACAAATAATCACCACATTGTCGTCGGCATCGCGCAGCAGTTCCAGTTCGTACTCTTTCCAGCCCAGCACCGCTTTTTCTACCAGCACCTCATGACTTGGCGAAGCCTTTAATCCGCGCTCTAATGCTGCTTCAAATTCTTCTTTCTTATGCACAAAGCCACCACCTGTTCCACCCAGGGTATAAGACGGACGTATCACCAAAGGAAAGCCTATCTCCTGTGCTATCTCTTTTCCTTCCAGCATGGAGTTGGCTGTGCGTGACTGTGCCACAGGCACATCTATATCACCCATCAGTTTGCGAAACACTTCACGATTCTCGGCACGCTCTATTCCTTCAATGTCTACCCCTATTAACTTTACCCCAAAGCGTTTCCATATACCCATTTCGTCGGCTTCTTTACAAAGATTCAGAGCAGTTTGTCCACCCATAGTGGGCAGTATGGCATCTATGGGGTGGGCAGAATTTTTTTGTTCTTCCAGAATCTTAACCAGCGATTCGGGTTCCAGAGGCAGGAGGTAAATATGGTCGGCTGTAACAGGGTCGGTCATGATGGTGGCCGGGTTGCTGTTAATCAGTGACACACGGATGCCTTCTTCGCGCAGCGAACGCGAAGCCTGTGAACCGGAGTAATCAAACTCGCAGGCTTGCCCTATGATAATGGGGCCGCTGCCTATGATGAGGATGTGTTTTATGGATGAGTCTTTCGGCATAAGTTATTTATGTTGAAGTGCAGCCCTGCTGCGCGACCCAGACAAGCAAATAATGAGCTTACTTACTTTTAGAGTCGGACAAAGGTAATGGCAGAAATATTTTTTGCTTTTTGAAAAATTATAAACACCTCATTGTCCCATTAAATAACAATACTATCTTTCGCAGATGCAAACGATACCGCCTATCGCTAAAAGGCGGGGAGTATCTGAAAAGCCTTACGAGTAAGAATCACCATAACCCAAACCTCTTTTAAATTTATGTATTGCAGAAACTGTGGAAACGAAGTTTCCGACAAAGCCGTGATGTGTGTAGCCTGCGGCACACCACCTAAATCCGGCACCAGCTATTGTTACAACTGTAAAGGCGAAACCGCCGCCGGTGCTGTTGTTTGTATGAAATGCGGCGTTCCGCTCAAAGGCGATGGCATCAACGGTGAAGGAAAAGACTGGCTTACTGTATTGTTGCTATGCCTCTTCCTGGGTGGCCTCGGTGTACACCGTTTCTATACCAAACACACCACCATTGGTGTGGTACAGTTGCTCACCCTCGGAGGCTGCGGCATCTGGACTTTAATAGACTTAATTCAGATTATCACGGGCAGTTTCAAAGATGCTGACGGCAATCTGCTGGTTAAAAAACAATAAGCCGTTCATCCAACTGCTTGCACTTACTGTAGTGCCGCTGCTGCTGCCACTCCTTCCCCTTGGCGTGTTAGACAGCGGCATTACGGTTTGTGTTTTTAAAAATATCACCGGCATATCCTGTCCGGGCTGCGGTATCACGCATGCATGCTTCAGTCTAGTCCGTGGCCACTTTACAGAAGCCTGGAACTACAACCACCTCATCATCATCATTGCGCCATTATTATTTTTCATCTGGCTGAAAAAATTATGCGCGCTGTTTATGGAAGACTTGCTACCTAAGCATCTTTCATAAGTGAAGATGTTCAACAACCCTTATACGTAATCGTATGATTCTAATGATTTACAACAACATTCGTTGTATTGCCTATCAAATTCTAAATATCAACTGAATCTTTTTTAATCTATGAAGCTATTGTATGGCATCATGCTGCAAATGGGGCTGATTGCTTCTTATCAGAAGACCTATCAACAACTATATACCCCGTTAAATAGGATAATGCATAGCAGCAACCTTCTTTCGTCTGAAAAATCTAATCCTGAACTGTATGATAACAAGTCATCAGTACCTGTTGATACGATTATCGCATCCGACTTCAGATTTGAGCTGCATCATAACCCTGTTGTGAATTGCCACACGTGTAAAGGTTGTAAATGTAAAATAGTGCTTGTTTTTGATAAACAGGGGATGGCGGTTTTTCAAAAAATATTCATAGGCAACTATTTAACATACAGTGCAGAGAACATAGACAGCATGCAGGTCGGCGACTATAACTTTGATGGCCATACCGATTTCAGATTGTACAATGGCAATCTGATGTTTCATGAATATTATGTTTACCTGCCTTCTGCAAACACATATATCAGAGAACCTTTGCTGAGCCAAATGGTCAGTATGTCATTTGATTTTAAACATCATATAGCTGTAGGCTCACTATTCAGCGTTAAACCTTTTAAAGAAAATACCCGCTTGTCTCCTTCCGCAAACTATTTAAATACATATCGGTTCTTTGGAGTTAATCTTGAATATGTAATCATTGAAACGTGCATATTTCAAAACCCCTGGAACGGCCCAAATAAATTATTCGACTCCTTACCCGAAATCCTGAATAGAACTGACACGTCTTATTGCACTTATAGAAATAGGGAACTCAAAGAAGTTACCAGCATACCCTTAACGAGTAATTTCACCACCGACAGATATAAGTCACCATTTCGTTTTGTAACTCAAGACCAATTGATGTTTAATGTCATCAAGATGGAACCTGATTGCCGCACATTAACGGTCTTCTATCAGGATAGCAGTAAGCCTGTTTCTGTTATCAATGCTCAAGGCATTTCAATAAATGAACTGAATCTCTGCAACGATTCATTGTTTTTTGAAGACTATAATTTCGACTCCATCCCCGATATCAAAATCAGTTCATCAGCGATTAGTCAAACCCACTCCTTCTATATTTATAATCATACCAATGCATCATTCGAATATCACGAAGCCTTAAGTAAACTGCAGGATATTTACTTCGATACTAAATCCAGTAAATTGTATGGTCGTAAAAGAACAGACATCGATGCACTAACCACTCAATCTGATTTTTACGAGTACTTTAATAATCAACTAACCCTTATTAAAAGAACACTCTGTAAACGCAAATCCCCGTTTTCTGAAAAAATGATTTGCGAGTATTACGATGTAATTAAGGGCGAGTTGATACTGATACAAACTATTATGGGAGCAGAGTAAAACTTCACAATTCAACATCGGTTACTTTAACTATGAGATATTTCATTATCAAAATTTTTACTTACACTATGCAGCCTGTTTCTATTCGCTGTTTGTTTAGCCGATCTGAGATATATGCCCGTTTCCTTTCATATCAGGTCAGATAAAGAGTTCTACTACGAAGGTGAAAAGATGACTTTTTACATCACCATCACCAACCGCGATAAAAACAACGCTTACGCTGTGTTGTTGCCTCATACTCAAAACACCGGTCAGAAACTATTCTACTTCAGCCTGTACGATAAAGCAAAAAACACGAACCTGCTCCGGGCAAGAGAGGATAGAACAATAACGATGATGGTGCACGATACCGGTTCGGTGAAGATTAGATACCTGCAGCCTTTAGAGCAAATTGTCGTGCCGTTATATTAGAACTACTTTGAGAATTATTATTCTTATCACACCCAAAATAGCTCACACCATAGTTTCGGCATCCCTTTGTTTGCCGGTATTTACAAAATAAACATTACATACAACCCCTTTGGTATTCCTTTAGGCGACAGTATTTACTATTACTATCACAATACCGATCAGGAAATTCCGGACCATCTACTGCCTATGACTACCGATGGTGAACAAAGCAATTGGATAGATCTTACTATTCGCAGAAGCAACGATAATATTGTTTCCATTGAAAGCAGAAAATACTTTGTTATAAAGGAAAACGATTTGTATTTCTACCTCACGGAGAATCTGCCCAAACCGGTAACCGACATCCGATGCGAGCATATCACCAATCTGCCCCCCGACAGTTGCTCGCTGCCTAATGGGGAATATTTCTATTCTCATTTCAACAACCTTTATGCAGAGTATGTGGTACGCTTTAACGATGGCGATATTCGCCAGTATCGCCGCTTTCTTGATACCTGCCCCGATTATTTATATACCGAACAGTATAACGAATCAAAACAAATCCTACTCCACGCTTTTCAAATGACGGATAAGCATTTCTATAGTGTTACCTATCACCAACCATCCGGAAAAATCAATCAGGAAACTACATGCAATCCGCAGGGAACTCTCTGCACCGTAATTACATATATCTACGATAAAAATGGGAACTTGAAAAACATCATATTACCCAAAACGAACCCTGCATAGAAGTAGAATTGGATGGAGTAAAGAAGAGTTATATTCGTGGGGTGATATTGAACAACCAATAAATCAAGTACTTTGAAAATAATAGGCTTTGCTAAATTATTATCACTGCTGCTCTTGATTTTATCTGCATCCCTGGCAGTATGTCTCATATCTGCCTTCATCATCAGCTATAATCAAAGAACCATTTGGCTTTTCACCGAATCTGGTTTTCGTCCCGGGCTTTCTCCTGAGCAAATAGCAGAGTCAACTGCTGTTTATTACAAGCAGATACTTGAACTGAAAAATGTCAAGTCAGTATCTATGGTATCCATGGCGTGCTGCCTGGCGATGATGCTATGGTTAGCAATTAAAAAAAAGTTCACATTAAAACCCTTCGATGCTTTGTTCATAATACTGATAACTGCATTGTTCTGCATACTCATTGAATGGCTTCTTATGAACTTCACGGTGAAATACGAAGAGGGACATAATGCAACCATCGATCTCGGAATATACATGCAGGTATTCTTGCTCGTAGCCGTTCCCCTGATACTCTACTTATCGTATTACACTAATAATATTGAAATAAAGAAAGGCTTACACCGGCAAAAATGGATTTCACTTATTGCACTTATACTTTTTGTATTAACAGGTCTAATTGCTCTCTCGCTTGGCATCGCTCTAACCTTCTTCGTACCCGAACTTAGTGGAAATATTACATAGTTGCTTTCTTATTTCCAACTAACCGTACTAATCAACTTTGCCAAATCATCTTTCACATAATTCAGCGCTGGAGCAATTGAATCTATATTCGGCGTATTACGGAAATACAATGCTCCCCGTATAAAATGATGATTGCTGTCTGTAACAAAAAACTGCACATTTGAAGCGGCATTACCCCCCACATCATAATACAAACCATAAACATCTGGCTTTGGGTGTATAAACATAGGGTTAATGTACTCCGCTTTAATGGTGTGCTTATATGACATATTATGAGCATCCTCTATCAACCCGGCTAAATCTTCTTTACTCTTCATGCTTTTGTAACTTAAAAAGATGGTGCCGTTCAATTCGCCTAACTCTAAACTCATCCAACAGGGATTCTCCGGTACGGTATCTAAAAATGTAGTGTCTTTAAATATCTTAGCATAGGAAGGATATTCAAATGTAAAAGGACAATCGGCGTTTTCATAAACCTGCGGTTGATTCCTTTCAGGTAATACTATACGGTAATATCCCCGTTGTTTAGGCGTGTATTCTTCATCACAGGCAGTCAAATACAATAAACAAATAGCAGGCAATAGGTACTTCAATCGCATCTTTTACACTTCTTCGATTACGTGAGAAACTTTAACCATTTTAACTCTATGCTGATCCACAGACATAATCTCGAAGCGATAATTTTTATAGGATAATTGTTCTTTTTCCTCCGGCATCTTGCCACTTAGTTCCATAACCAGTCCGCCAACCGATTCTACATCACCTTTCACATCATCAAACGGAAAATTCTTAACCCCCATTACTTTATACACATCATTCAGCAGGGTTTTGCCTTCAAAAATGAAAGTGTTCTCATCCACTTTGGTAAAATCCATTTCTGTTTTATCATCCAACTCGTCGCGTATCTCACCTATTATTTCTTCGAGTATATCTTCTAAAGTCACAATACCCGCTGTGCTGCCATATTCATCTATCACTATGGCCAGGTGAATCATTTTCTTCTGAAATTCAATCAGCAACTCGGCTATCTTTTTTCCTTCAGGGACAAAAAAAGCTTCGCGAATCAACTTGTTCCAGTTGTTATCGCTTCCGTTCTGTAAAAAAGCAAGTAAATCTTTCGTGTACAATACCCCAACAACATTATCCAGCGAAACTCGATATACCGGTATGCGCGAGTAACCACTCTCACGTACTGTTTTCATCACATCATCAAAATTAAGCGATTCATTCAGTGCCACCACATCGGGCCGCGGACGCATCACTTGCTTCACTTGTATGCTGCCGAATTTCATTACGCCTTTAAGCAGTTGCACCTCTTGTTCCTGCTGAGTGTCATTGTTTTGCTCTGCCTCCTGTTTCATTTCATCCAGATCCGATTCCGTAAGATTAGTCACCGTTTCATCCACTTTCTTTTCGGAGTATATCATGAGGCGGGCAAAAGGTTTGATTAAAAAATAAAACAGCGATAAACCTGGTAACAAAAGCAAAGTCCAGCTGACATTAAACTTCTCAGCAAGCGCGTTGGGAATTACATTTACAAGCATTACCATCCATAGTGCTACTAAGAATATTTCCGGCACAAAAGGCCACCACAAGGAAGTAGACGAAGCAGTAACCTGCAATGAGATATAGGTAAGCAATATCACCAATGCTGCAGAAAGTAAAGTATGGGCTAATTGTATGCTGGCTGATAGCAAACGGGGTTGCTCCAGATATTTCTGAAAATAACGATACGCTCTCTTGGAACGGTTATTCAGTGTTTCCAGGTCGCGCGGACTGAATGAAAACAAGGCTCTGTCGGCACCGGCAAGTATCAGCACAGAGAAAGACAATACCACACACAGACCTATGATGATGATCACAGCCAATGGAATGGCATCCCAATCAATAGATATTCCTGAACTCTTGTTGCTGAGGCCTATGCCGGCATCCAGTATAAGTGAGGGCACTGTGACCCACGTACTATGACTATCCAAATGATATTACAGACTTTGATTGCTGAGGCTAAAGTACAACATGCAATTAGAATGGAAGGTCGTCGCCGCCTTCTTCAGCTATAGGAGCTGAATTATCAGCCGGTGGATGTGCCTCGCCAGGTCCATTAACATCGTTGCGTTTATCCAGAATATTTATTGTGTCGGCAATGATTTCGGTGCGGTACTTTTTGTTGTTGTCTTTGTCGGTCCAACTGGCAGTGCGGATTTTTCCTTCAAGATACACGGCACTACCCTTATGAAGATATTTAGCACTTACATCGGCCAGCTGACGCCAGGCTATGATGTTGTGCCATTCGGTTTGTTCTTTAACCTCACCGTTGCGGTCTTTGAATCGATCGGTAGTGGCTAACGAAAATTTTGCGATGCTGATGTCACCTTCTAATTTTTGGAACTCGGGATCTTTACCCAAATTGCCAACAAGGATTACTTTGTTAATGCCTTTCATAATCTTTGGGGTTTTAGTTGATTTAAAAAAAATTACTTGGTCGAAGATAATGAAATGTTTATGTAATATGCAAGCGTTCGGGGAAAAGAATATTTATCTAAGTCCCTGACAGCCACTGATAAAAATATTTTAGACATTCGTCGGTAATCTTTGACACCTAACGATAGTTTGTAAAAGGCAAAATGAACTTCAAGGTGCGTTAATTTTTGTTTGTGACGGAAAACATCGCTTAATGCAGACATTTTATGCAACCCGGGTACAGCAGAATTTTCTGTTTTAAGTAATTCGGCAAAAGAATACTCTTTCTCTGTTTCAATTAAAGGCAGCTGATACAAACCTTTCCAGATGTCGCTGGCAGTGCGGCGCTGCAAAAGGATATTTGAGTCGTGCTCAATGATGAAATAGTTGAAATAGCGTTTTTTAATTAGCACCTTCATTCGCTTTTGTGGCAAATGATGCACTATTTTCTTTTTAAAGGCGACGCAACTGCTATTGAAAACACATGATTTGCAATCAGGATTGCGCGGCACGCATTGCAAAGCGCCGAAGTCCATAATAGCCTGATTATATTTGCCGGCTTTTTTTTCCGGTAGTAATTGCTGCGCTATATTTTTATATAGCTTTTTACCCGCAGTACTTTGATAATTATCATTGATCCCAAACACGCGCGATAACACACGTACTACATTGCCATCCACTACAGCGTGAGCTTCATTAGCAGCAAATGACGAGATGGCTGAAGCACTGTAATCACCAATGCCTTTGAGTTTAATAAGATGTTCGTAACGAGTAGGAAAACTTGCATTATAATGTAGCACTACTTCCTTAGCTGTGTGGTGCATGTTGCGAGCACGGGAATAATATCCCAAGCCCTGCCATAATTTCAATACTTCATCTTCTTCTGCATTTGCCAATTCAAAAACAGTTGGAAAGCGTAGAACAAATTTTTGATAATAAGGAAGTCCCTGTTCCACTCTTGTTTGCTGCAAAATGATTTCTGCAAGCCAAATTTTATAAGCGTCTTTAATGCCTGTCCAGGGCAATCTGCGGTCTATAGTTTTATGCCAATGGAATAATTTCTCTGAAAATTGAAGGTTTTTTTTTCTTTCAATCCTTTTGTTAATCATTCAGTTATATCATTTCATTCTTTAAAAAATTATTCTCACATTTGCACTCCTTTAAAAAAGAGGGGTAAGAAAAACATGAGAAAAGCGGACATTGTTAACATCATTTCTGATAAGACCGGAGTGCCAAAAGTAGATGTTTTGGTATCGCTCGAAGCATTTTTCAAAGAAGTTAAAGACCAGTTGCGTGAAGGTGAAAATGTTTATGTCAGAGGTTTCGGAAGTTTTATTGTTAAAAAACGAGCTGCGAAAATTGGCAGAAACATAAAGAAAGGTGAGTCACTAGTTATTCCTGAGCACTTTATACCGGCATTTAAGCCTTCTAAAGCTTTTATCGACCGTGTAAAAAGCGGCAATACGGCCAAGCAGGAACAGTCATTGCACCGCCGAGATAAAGATGTAGAAATAGACGCTGAAGATTAATTCCATTGAATAAGCCGCTCATTATATTAAGTGTCATTGCTCTGTTTGCTATAGGCGGTCTTTATTGGTATTCGCAAAAGCCTTCGGATATAAAGGTTAATGCAGAGAGCCAACCTGCTTCTAATAGTACTGAAGCCTATAACGGAAATGCGTTTGAGCACATATTGAAAATGGCTTCGCAGCGTGTGGATTCTAAAGTTCTCGACAGTGTGGCTTTAATTCAGAAAGATATTGAGTCAGGTGCCGGCAAGACACAAATAACTGCTTACAAAAACTTAGGGGATATATGGTCGCGCAGTGGCAACATCATTTGCGGAGGTCATTATTTTTATGAAAAAGCTAAACTCAGCAACAATCTCGAGGACTGGCGTTTTGCCGCGGAACTATTGGCTTATGCAGCTGATGGTGCAGCTGATACTATTGCACGTAATTATGCCATTGATTTAGCCATAGGTGGTTTCAGAAAGGTGTTGGAAATGGATACCTCAGATGTGGATTCAAAGGTTCAATTGGCTGTATGTCTCATTGATGGTAAGAATAAAGTGATGGACGGTGTGTTGCTTTTAAAACAAGTGGAAAAGGTTCAGCCCGACCATGAGTTTATGAATGTAACATTAGGTCGTTTGGCTATAGTGTCCGGACAGTTTGAGAAAGCGATTCCTCGTTTAGAAAGACTGACACAGAAGCATCCTGATAACCTGGAAGCATATTATTATTTGTCCGAAGCCTATCGTGCAACAGGAAAAAAAGATCAGGCTATCTCTTGTTTGGAAAACGCGAAAAAGCATTTTGCCAAGGTGCCTGAAGCACAAAAACAATTAGAAGAATTAATTCAAAACATAAAAAAATCATAAACAACTATGCCTTGCGGAAAAAAAAGAAAGAGACATAAAATCGCTACTCACAAGCGTAAGAAACGCCTCAGAAAAAATCGTCATAAAAAGAAATCGCGTTAATTAACGCAAGTTATCAATGTTCGTTGGTGAAGTATTTTTGTGCTTCACCAGCGAAGGTGATACGTGCATTTCTGACGTCTGCCGACACACTCGAAAACACATCATCACATTTTTGCGGCGTACGGAAAGCATGTTCTTCTATTGAATTAATTATTTCGAGTGTTTAATTACATGATTTGTGAATAAAGAACTTATTGTTAATTCCGTTGACGACGGCATAGAACTGGCATTGCTGGAAGACAAGAATCTGGTGGAGCTGCATCGTGATGCCGGTCAGGAAAAAATTATTGTTGGAGATGTTGTTTGGGCTTCGGTAAATAAATTATTGCCATCGCTCAACGCAGCATTCGTTGACATTGGTCATCATAAAAACGGCTTCATTCATTATTCTGATTTAAGTCCGCAAATACGTTCCTTTCTGAAATATGCCAAGTCTGCAAACGACGGTATTGCTCCTTACGATTTGCGTGGCTTCAAGTTAGAAGCCGAAACACAGAAGACAGGAAAAATTGCATCTATCCTTGCTAAAAAACAGGCATTGCTGGTACAGGTTACCAAAGAGCCTATTTCAACTAAAGGACATCGCCTTACAGCTGAGTTGTCCTTTCCCGGAAGATATCTTGTGTTGATACCCTTTGTGAACTACATTAGCGTAAGCAAAAAGATAAGCAGTGCGGATGAACGCAAACGTCTGACACGTTTGCTAGAAAGCATCAAACCTCAAAACTTTGGTGTGATAGTGCGCACCAGTGCTGAAGGAAAGTCTGTTGCCGATCTGCACGAGGAGATGAATTCCATGATGGCAAAGTGGAAGGAAATGACATTGAATCTGAAGGGGGCCAAGGCTCCGAAAAAAGTGTTGAGTGAACTGAATAAAACTTCAACATTATTACGCGATTTGTTAGATCCATCATTCAACAGAATAGTTGTGAACACACGTGAGATGTACGAAGAAGTAAAACAGTACATCAGTAAAATTTCACCGGATAAAGAATCTATCGTACAACTCTATACCGGAAAAACACCGATGTTTGATCAATACGATGTTACCAAACAGATAAAACTCAGCTTTGGAAAAACAGTAAATATTGAAGGCGGTGCTTATCTGGTAATTGAACATACGGAAGCACTTCATGTGGTAGACGTGAACAGCGGCTTTAAAATGAACAATGAAGAAAGCCAGGAGAATAACGCACTGCGGGTGAATCTGGATGCGGCCAAAGAACTTGCACGCCAATTACGCTTGCGCGATATAGGCGGAATAATAGTCGTAGACTTTATTGATATGCGTAACCCTGATTTTAAGAAACAGGTATATAATGCATTACACGATGCTATGAAACCGGATAAAGCCCGGCATACTATTTTGCCTATGAGCAAGTTTGGGTTGATACAGATTACTCGTGAACGTATGAAACCCCAGCTCACCATTGAGACATCTGAGGAGTGTCCTACTTGTGGTGGTGAAGGTAAAATTGGTCCAAGTATTTTGTTAATGGATAGAATTGAAAAAGATTTGCAATTCATTATAGAAAAACAAAATCAAAAAAAACTCAGCCTTGTGGTGCACCCATATCTGGAAGGATATATCAGGAACAGAGGATTGTTCCGCTCCTTGCAATGGAAGTGGTACTTCAAATACAAAAGATGGATTAACATAGACTCAACAGATAGTATGGCATTGGTGGAGTATCATTTTTATGATAAGGATGGAGAAGAAATTGAAATTAAACAGACCGTTTAATTCATTGCCTTGTTGTTGCGTGTAACTATTCTGTTGTTAGTGTTATTTTTCAATACTGCATTTTTGCATGCACAAAACAATTCGAGAATGTACAAGGTGCTTGCTCTAGGTGATTCTTACACCATTGGCGAATCGGTATTGCCCGAAGAGCGTTTTATCAGTCAAACTATTACTTCGTTGCGTACATTGGGTTATACTGTAAGTGATGCACGAATAATAGCTGTTACAGGTTGGACAACCGACGAGCTGCAGAATGCCATCAATGAATCACAAATCACAGAACATTACGATTTTGTTACGCTGCTGATAGGTGTTAACAATCAGTACCGCGGCAGAAGTATTGAAGAATATAGAGAGCAGTTTACTCAACTGTTACAACAGGCTATTCAGTTTGCAGCAAACAACACGAGGCATGTATTTGTATTGTCCATTCCCGATTGGGGAGTTACACCCTTTGCTGAAGGCCGGGATCGTCAACAGATAGCACAGCAGATTGATTTGTTTAATCAGGTAAATCGTGAAGAATCATTAAAGCATGGCGTTCACTATATAGATATTACGCCGCAAACAAGATTGGCTGCAATGGATTATTCACTGACAGCATCGGATAAACTTCATCCTTCCGCAGCCATGTATGCGTTGTGGTCAAAGCCCTTAGCCGAACTCTTTGTAAAAGAACTAAAGCATTAATTATGTTAGTTCGTTTGTTAGAATCGCGATTAGTTGATGTACTATTGATAGCCGCAGCATTGTATTTTTTGATACCAAGATTTTTTCCTCGTCGTAAGAGGAATGATCATCAAAGTCAGTCATCAAAAACAATTATCGTGAATAAAGAAGATAAGAAAAAAAACAACGATGATGACAACAATGGTGAGTATATAGATTACGAGGAGATTAAGTGATGTGCATAATTAATGGATACAACAATTTCTACTTATTTACCTGCAATTATTTTAGTGCATCATAACAAGGGATGATTAAAATCCGAAAGAAGGTTCGTTTCATTACCAGAAAGCCTAAGCAATCAACAAAGTCAGGATTGCCCCCGGGCAGAGTAGTCTATATAGGTAACAAGGCCGATGTGCCTGTACACATTACTGTTTTTGACTATGATACTCATGGGTTAAAAGAGTTTGCAGTAAACGATATTCAGGAACTTGCAGCATACAAAAACTCACAAACAAGTACATGGATAAACATAGACGGAATTCACAAAACAAAGCTGATCGAAGACATCGGCAAGTTATACGACATACACCCTCTGGTACTTGAAGATGTGGTAAATACTCATCAAAGACCGAAACTAGAAGTGTATGACGACTATGTATTTATTGTTTTCAAAATGCTCGACTATGACTATGCCAGTAATGAAGTGAAGATTGAACAAATCAGTTTGGTATTGGGTAAGAATTATGTGATTTCGTTTCAGGAAAATGTGGGGGACATATTTGAAGCCATTCGCAATCGCATTCGCAATCCACAATCCCGCATCAGACAACTGGGTTCTGATTATCTGGTATATGCACTGTTAGATAGAGTGGTGGACAATTACTTTATAGTGATGGAAAAGTTAGGCGAGCAATTGGAGGATTTTGAAGACGAAGCCTTTAACAATCCCGGCAGGCACATAGCTGAGCGATTAAATAAACTACGACGTGAAACTATCTTTATGCGAAAGGCTGTGTGGCCGCTGCGCGAAATGGTGAATCATCTGGCAGGGGGTGATATTGAACCTATCAAACAGAATACGACTATCTTCATGCGTGATCTGTATGACCATACTGTGCAAGTGCTGGATACCATAGAGACATATCGCGATGTGCTCTCCGGTATTATGGATGTTTATCTATCAAATCTTAGTTTTAAGATGAACGAAGTAATGAAAGTACTTACTATCATTTCCACCATTTTTATCCCACTCACATTTATTGCCGGTGTTTATGGAATGAACTTCAGGATAATGCCTGAACTGGATTATCAATATGGATACTATATCATCATGGCATTCATGGGATGTGTGGCAATAGGTATGTTTATTTATTTCAGAATAAAGAAATGGTTTTAATCAATGGCATTCAATAGTTTCCAAACTAACTCAGAAGGGTATCCCTTTCTTATAGCGTAGGCAGCTATCTTCTGATTTCGTTTAATAGGATGCTTCTCTGACACTAAAGCAGATTTCTTAGCAACCAATTTTTGTAATGATTGGGTTAACTCTTTAGGCTCGATTTCAAGCATCGCTTTTTTAATACAGTACTCAGATATTTTTCTTCGTTTGAGTTCGGAAATTATTTTATGAGTACCCCACTTTTTCATTCTAAACTTACCTCTTACATAAGCTCTTGCAAATCGCTCTTCATTAATAAAGTCTTCTGAAATTAATTCAACAATAATATTTTCTAATGTATTGCCTCGCTGTCCCCATTCGAGCAACTTACTACGCACCTCGCTCTGGCAGCGCTCCTGATAAGCACAGTATCGTCGAGCTTTTTCAAGAGCTTCTGCAAGTGAATAGTATTTTGTTTTCTTATCAGAAGTCATCGCGAACAAAATTCAATTAGAAAAATTACATGTTCCTTTACGGCAAATAGATATGAGATCGGCTCAGCGTTCATTTATTTTACTTTTTCTGGCTAACAGTATTTCCGGCGTGGCTCAAGGCATCAGCATGATTGCTATTCCATGGTATTTTCTTACCGTCATCAACAAGCCTCAATTGCTTGGAGTAGTTTATTTCATAGCAACGTTCATTCAGATATTCTGGGGCTTGTATTCCGGCAGTTTAATTGATCGTTATTCTCGCAAGAAAATTTTTCTATACATCAACGCCTGTGCTGGGACACTACTCATTGCTGTAGCGCTTTCTGGTTTTTATTTCGGTTATATACCATTACCGCTAACATCGCTTGTATTTGCATCCACTTTTTTTGTTTATAATATTCATTATCCGAATCTTTATGCATTTGCACAGGAGATTATTAAAAAGGAAGATTACAGTAAGATTAATTCCCAGATAGAAATTGTAGGACAGGTGACTAATGCTGTTGCCGGTGCATTTGCTTCTGTGCTGCTCACAGGGTCTGATACAGGAGTGTTCAAAATATTGACTTTCACTTTTAATACAGGGCTGGTATTTAAGCCTTGGCAATTGCACGAAATTTTTCTGACAGATGGCATTACATACATCATCTCACTTTTTATCATTTCAACAATACGGTATCAATTCAGATTAAGTCCAGATGCGGAAAAGACTTCAATCTTTAAAAGACTAAAAGCAGGATTTGATTTTTTATTACAGCGTAAACCACTACTCATTTTCGGCACTTCATCCTTAACCGTATTTCTGACAGTGATAGTTTCCAATTACATGATGGCTCCAGCGTATATCTATCATCATCTGAATGGAGATGCAACCATTTTTGGAGGAATGGAAATCAGTTTTGCAATGGGAGCAATAGCTGCGGGATTGTTTGCACGTTTAGTCACCAGATATATCAGCGAGGTCTATGCTGTGTTATGTTTAGTTATTCTATGTTGTATTATATATGTGAGCCTGCTGTACAGCTATTCAATTCTTCTATTTTTTATGCTTATGATGTTATACGGGTTGTGTAATGCCGGGGTGCGCATATTGCGGGTAACTTATATTTTTCATCACGTTCCTAACCACATCTTCGGCAGAACCGGCGGTGTTTTTCTCACGATTCACATAACGTTACGGTTGTTGTTTATAGCCATGTTCACGATGCCATTCTTTTCCAGAGGTAATAAAATACTCAATGCATACTTCGTTTTTGCATGTCTTCTATTCCTTTCAGCAGCATCAATCTGGTATTTCAAAAAAAAATTATAAAATTTTTTCCGCCTCAATATCAATAAGTTAAGCATAGATGTGTGTTAAAGTTGGTACTATGTATAACAATGTACCAAGCATAACACTATATTTGCACCGTCAACCATTATAAAAGAGTTATGGATATAGAAAATTCAAAAGCGCAAATGCGAAAAGGGGTGCTGGAGCTCTGCATCATGTCCATCATTGCCAATGATGAAGAATGCTATGCATCAGAGATTTTAGAACGAATGAAAAAAGCTAAACTGATAGTAGTGGAGGGTACGCTGTATCCACTACTTACCCGATTGAAAAACGACGGTCTTCTGAGTTATCAGTGGGTAGAATCGAAGTCAGGGCCGCCACGCAAGTACTATAAACTCACTCTCAACGGCGAAATATTTCTCGAAGAATTAACTAAATCTTGGAACGAATTAGTAACCGCAGTATCTACTGCACGAAAACTTAAATAACCCTATACCATGAAAAAGACTTTAACAATCAACCTTGGCGGCATTGTTTTTCACATTGATGAAGATGCATACGATTTATTGCGTTCCTATCTTGAAAAACTGAAGGTGCGTTTCCATCAGGAGTCGGCTAGTGAAATTATTTCTGACATTGAATACAGAATGGCAGAAATGTTTAATGAACAAAAATCATTTGACCGATATGTAATATCTAAAGAAAATGTTCAACATGTTATTGATGTTATGGGCAATCCAGATGACATTGCCGGAGAGGAAAAGCAACAAGACACAGATTCTAGTCAATACACACAAAACACAACATACAAAAATAGCAACCGCAGGATTTTCAGGAATCCTGATGATAAAATTTTAGGAGGTGTGTGCTCCGGTATATCAGCCTATTTTAATATAGATCCGGTTTGGTTGCGCTTGATTATTGCTTTAACCGTTGTATTTGCAGGAACTGGTATCATGGTGTATATCATTCTTTGGATAATAATTCCAGAGGCTTCAACACCATTAGAGAAGATGCAAATGCGAGGAGAGGAACTGAACATCTCCAATATTGAACGTAGCATCAAGAATGAAATGGAAGGTGTGAAAAGCAGAATGGAGTCACTCGGTAAAGACCTGAAGTCTGAATCAAATAAGTATAAAGTTCGAAATGGAATCCAACGCATGTTTGGAGAACTTGGTGCATTTCTGATGTACATTATAAAGACCATAGGCCTATTGATTGGCACTGTATTCAGCTTTGCAGCGATCGTGCTTCTCGCAACATTAAGCATTATATTATTTATGGCGTTAGGATGGATTCCGGCATCCGATGCCAGTGTAATTGGCCATCAGTTTCTGACTCAAATTCTCAGCAGTAACCAATTGACTATGTTAAGCATAGGTATATTGGTTGTTGTATCGCTACCTGTTTTAGTATTGTTATTAAACGGTTTAAAACTATTATTCAAGGTTAATCTGAACCTCAAAAAGATAGGTGCCGTACTTTCTGCTTTTTGGATTATCGGAATATTCATTGTGGTTTATCAGGCGGTTGACATATCAAAAGATTTTAACAGAAAGGCAGTAGTATCAAGTAAAGAACCACTGTCATTATCCGGAAAAAAACACTTATTGATTAAAGCCAATCAGTTAGATAGTGAAAATGACCATTTGGAAGGTGGTTTTAATTTTAGATTGAATAATAATCGTAATCTATTTTACTTCACAGAAAAATCTGATTCAGTTCTATGTAGTGACTTAAGACTTGATGTTGGAAAAAGCATGAATG
Source organism: uncultured Bifidobacteriaceae bacterium (assembly GCA_964640655.1). Classification (GTDB taxonomy): domain Bacteria; phylum Bacteroidota; class Bacteroidia; order Chitinophagales; family UBA10324; genus BJGO01. The sequence goes on from CAZXFT010000013.1 coordinate 39,138, forward strand.
ACTCTGTTTATCTGGTCCTATCTTACAGTTCGCGCGGGAGAACCATTGAACAAGCAAGGTCTCTAGCAAGTGATTGTATATACAATTATAGCATCATCGACTCTGTACTTATTCTCGATGATGTTTTCAATCTGAATCAGGAAAAGAAATATCGCGGACAACAACTCAGACTTACATTGAAAGTCCCGGAAACAACCATTTTGACTTTCGATCAATCACTGAGAGGAATTGTTTATTATATGGAAGACACGCCAAACAATTTAGAGTCGGATATGATACCGCATACCTGGAAAATGAAAAGTGAAGGACTGGAGTGTTTGGATTGTAATGAAGAAAAAGACAGACAAGAACCAATTATTGATAACGAACTGTAATTTATTTATAGCAAATCAAAATGCGGTAAATACCAAGAGCAACCATAGAAGAAGCATTCTGAAAGATACTGACAGCTTTTTGTTGTAAAGTAAGATACTGTTTGTACAAAGTGCGTGAAGCCGTAACCTTGTTAAACAACATGATGCCGCCTTTCTTTATTCGGGAGTGAATCAGTCTTAAAAAATCTTCAGCTTCAAATCCCGGAGGTACAGCTAAATCAATGGCAACATCAACTATGATCAAATCGTAGTTTGTGGTATCTGCTAAAATGAAATCGTAGGCATCTGATTGCACGAGTTTTAATCCCGAATAATTATCTGCATTAAAGTAAGTCTTTGCATAATAGATAATACGTTCATCTTTTTCAACCCCCGTAACGTTAAGATGCTTATCGTTAAAAATTTGAAATAGTAATTCCGCTGCAGTACCTGAACCGTAACCTAAAATCAGAACGTTGTGAATATTGTGATCTCGGATATGAATCTCGCGGAATGCTTTTTCATATACACGTTGAATACTGCCAAAAGAATAGTTGGTCGTGGCAGTATTTAGAACCAATTTTCCTGCTGAGTATGCTACTTCAATATATGGATGCACAGAACTATGATCGCATTCCACTATGATGGGGAACAGGTAACTACGATAGTATTGCCACTTGGTGAACTGCGGTCTCATGCTTGCAAAATAATCATTTGACAAGATATTAGCAGCCCTCAAGTATTTTTGGTACTCAGATGATATTAGAAGCGTTAAGGGAACGCTATGCCAACGATACCCGCATACAAAGTATAGCGGGTAGAACTAAAAAACAAAGACTGACAGACACCTCATCTGAACGGAAATTTATTACCTATCATATTAAGGGTTGTACGGGGTCATTCTCATCGTTGTTGCTGTCCACTATTTATAACCTGAACCAAACTCCACTACTAATTATTGCTAACAGCAAGGAAGATGCTGCATATCTACAAAATGATATGGAAAATCTTTTGGATAAAGCAGAGCCTTTAATGTTGGTTGATTCGTTTAAGAAACCCGGGGCATATGCTGACCAACTCAATACACAGGTTCAGTTGCGTACCGAGGTGTTGAATCGCATAGCTAACAATCCGGCAAAAAATGACATCATTATAACCTATCCGGAGGCACTGATTGAGAAGGTAATCAGCAAGGATGCTATAAAAAAAAGCAGTATCAATATTGTGTTAAATGAGCAACTTGATGAGGATTTTATCATTGAAACATTTAATCACTATGGCTTTGAACGTAACGACTTTGTATATGAGCCAGGGCAGTATGCCATTCGTGGCGGCATTATTGATATTTTTTCTTTTGGAAATGATAAACCTTTTCGTGTAGAGTTATCCGGTTCAACCATAGAGTCTATTCGCATTTTCGATCCATTCACGCAATTGTCTGAACGGAAGTTATCGCAAATTACTATAGTACCTAATATGCAGACACAAACAGAATCGGGAGATAAAATTTCGATTTTTGATTTTCTGCCTGCCGAAACTGTTGTGTGGTTACAGGATTATATGTTGTTAAAAGATGTTGCTGACAGATGTCTGAAGCGTGCTGTTGATATACACGAACAATATACCAATTCCCGAATGGTTGATGAAAGTCATATCATTAGTACCCATCCGCAGGAATGGATGTGTTCGACTGATACGATTATCAATGGTTTGATGACACATCATCTTATCGAGTTCGATAAACATCATCTAAAAGCTGATGATGTAGCGCATTTTGACATTAAACCGCAGCCCTCAATCAATAAAAATTTCAATCTGCTAATACAGGACTGGAACAACCTGAATCACAAACAGTATTCGGTTTATCTGTTTTCAGATAATAAGAAGCAGGTGGAACGAATCTATTCCATATTCGATGACCTAAAAGCGGGAGTGCAGTTTACGCCAATGTATTTTGCATTACGTGAGGGTTTTATTGATGATGAATTGAAAACTGCTTGTTATACCGATCATCAAATATTTAACCGATACCATCATTACCGGTTAAAACAAGGCTATACACGAAGCAAAACGCTTTCGGTTAAGTTATTGCAAGAACTCCGACCCGGTGACTATGTAACACACATTGATCATGGAGTAGGTGTTTTTAGTGGATTAGAAAAAATTGATGTCAATGGACAAGTTCAAGAAGCGGTTCGATTGATATACAGAGATAATGATTTATTGTATGTTAATATACAATCGCTGCATAAGATTAGTAAGTATGTGGGTAAAGAAGGTGCATCTCCAAAGGTGAATAAACTAGGTACAGATGCGTGGGAGAGTGTGAAACGCCGTACTAAAGCAAAAGTCAAAGACATAGCCAAAGATCTAATCCACTTGTATGCTGTCCGTAAAGCGCAGAAGGGTTTTGCTTTTCAGCCCGACTCTTATTTACAGACAGAACTTGAGGCCAGTTTTATATATGAAGACACACCGGATCAGATAAAATCCACGCAGGATGTTAAGCGTGATATGGAAAAAAGTTTTCCAATGGACAGACTCATCTGCGGCGATGTTGGGTTCGGAAAAACGGAAGTGGCTATTCGTGCCGCATTTAAAGCAGTTGCCGACAGCAAGCAGGTTGCTATATTAGTGCCTACAACTATTCTTGCTCTGCAACACTACAATACATTCACCGAGCGACTCAAAGATTTCCCTTGCAACATTGATTACATTAATCGATTTAAATCTTCAGCACAACAAAAAGAAACTATTAAGAAACTGGAGGAAGGTAAAGTAGATATACTAATAGGAACAAGCGCCATCATAGGTTCTAAGATTAAGTTTAAAAATTTAGGCTTGTTGATTATAGATGAGGAACAAAAATTTGGAGTGGCAGCGAAAGAAAAAATCAGGCAGTTGAAAGCCAACGTCGATACTCTCACATTAACTGCAACTCCAATTCCACGTACACTCCAATTTTCTTTATTAGGAGCACGCGATTTAAGTATTATTAATACACCACCTCCTAATCGACAGCCTATTGAAACTGAGGTAATTTCATTCGACCCCGATCGCATAAAAGAAATAATTGAGTACGAGGTTTATAGAGGAGGTCAGGTATTTTTTGTACACAACAAAGTAAAAAACATAGAGTCTGTTGCCAATACGCTTAAAGAAATTTGTAAAGGGATAGACATTGCTGTGGCACACGGACAAATGGAAGGTCACGTGCTCGAAGATAAGTTACTGGCATTTATAGATCGCAGATATGATGTACTTGTATCAACTAACATTGTAGAAACAGGGCTAGATATTGCGAATGCTAACACTATCATCATTGATGATGCGCATATGTTTGGTTTAAGCGATTTGCATCAGTTGCGAGGCAGAGTAGGCCGCAGCAACAAGAAAGCATTTTGTTATTTGATAACACCGCCTATGAGTACATTAAGCTCAGATGCCCGAAGAAGATTAAGAACCATTGAAGAATTTTCTGACTTAGGAAGCGGTTTTCAGGTAGCTATGCGTGATTTGGACATTCGTGGTGCAGGTAATTTGTTAGGAGCTGAACAAAGTGGATTTATTGCCGATATTGGATACGATACTTATCATAAGATCTTGGATGAAGCAGTTCAGGAACTAAAAGAAACAGACTTTAAAGAGCTGTTTGCAGATGAAAATGTGCAACGTGTGTATAGCCGTGAGTGTGCAATTGAATCAGATGGTTCAATGCTGATACCTGATTATTATGTGGAGAATATCAACGAGCGCTTATTATTATATACAGAACTTGATAATATCACCGACGAAGCAACACTAGAACAATTTAAACAACGTTTGCAAGATCGTTTCGGACCAATTCCCGAAGAGGTTAATCAACTTTTCTATGGTTTGCATTTGCGTCGACTGGCAAGAAAATTAGGGTTTGAAAAAATCAGTGTTCGACAAAATGTTTTACGTTGTTATACGATTGACAACCCCGAATCAGATTATTATGAAACCGATACTTTTCAGGCCATTATTCAATATGTATCTTCTCATCCCACTCGATGCTCGCTAAAGCAAATGGAAAAAAACGTGATGGTGGTGATTAAAGCAGTAAAAAATCTTCAGGAAGCTATTCAGGTGTTAAGCACGATATTAAATGCTCAATGATACAGAGGATTTTCAAATAATGGGTCTCCTGCCTCAGGAGCACTTGAACCTTCCAAGTAGTGATATGTTGATTGACTCTCGTTCTTTCTAATTTGTACCCAAGCTACAAGATCACTGAATAAGGGCTTAAAATTCGGCACATTAGTTATAACCAATTTTGATGAGGTACTACTCCATACGGCGGTGAATCCTTCAGGTAATGCCACATTCATTCCGTCTTTGTCTACGTAATATTCCAGATGATTCATATACATACTATATGCGGCAAAAGTTTTTCGCAACACATTCTGATATCTATGATATTCAGATAATTCCTGAGCTTCAGCAATCGAAGGACATGTTTTAAAACGATGCGAGTAATCATATAAGGTTACGTTTTTCTTAGTTCTGAAATCATTACTGCAAATGAATGTGTAATAATAGGCCCAAGATGGTGACAGTCGAGCTGAATTGATAATTGTTTGGAAAATTGCCATATTGTTATTGAGAAATCCTTTTACACTTTTAACACTGACAATATTTTTTATTTTCCATTCACAAGTGGAATTGTATGACTCAACTTGTAAGTAATGTTTTTCAAGAGTTGCATAGATCACATGTTCATACGGAGTATTGTTCTCCGTGTATTCTATATGAATACAGGCTGTTTCAGCATTGATTTCTTTTCCATCAATTCCTGTTTGATGGATATTATAAAGTGGCTTTTTTAGCATTATACGTGCATTGCCCGAAGATTCAATATAGATTGGTAAAACATAATCAACTAAAGCATCAATAGCATTTCTAGGCATATTGCTACTTTCATAAACTGTATCTTTTTCAATTCTTACACTTCGTGTTTGAAGAGGTAATGAAGACGTTTTGGTAATGAAAGTTAGACTAGGATGAAAGTATAACATATTGAATTCGACGGTATCCATAAGTGTGATAGCGAATTTTAATGGATCAGTATAGTCTGTAGTTTTCCATTGCAGGTTACTATGTATCATATATCCTTCAGGAATCAGTAGATTGAGAAATTCTTCCTGTGTAACGATTGTGTCTATAAATGGCACACGGCTAAAAGTCAATGTCTTATTCTCTATGTAACCGGTATCTGCATTGCTGATGAGTTCATTCTCAATCACCTCTACTTTATCGCCTGAGCAACTAACTATCAGAATGGAGAGAATGATAAGTATTAGCTGTATCATAAATTGTGATCACTAAAAGTAATAAAGCATCTTGTTATTAAAACAAGATGCTTTCAAATGGTATTTCTTAATTCTATTTAGTCTAAATCGGCTTCATTAAATGGTTTTACCTCAAAATCCTGAATACCTTTCCATTTAAGTTTGCGTTTTTCAACTAGAACATACATAGCAGGAACAAGTATTAAAGTAATAAGTGTAGCAAAGCCCAATCCGAAAATAATAGTCCATGATAGCGGACCCCAGAATGCTACGCTATCGCCGCCAAACCAAATATTAGGTTTGAAATGTGTGAATAGTTTAACGAAGTCAATATTCATACCTACAGCGAGTGGAATTAACCCAAGAATAGCAGCTGAAGCGGTCAGTAAAACAGGTGTCATACGTATTTTGCCGGCATGTATGGCTGCGGTTACTATATCGTATCCTTTTGCACGCAAAACATCAGTGAATTCGATAAGTAGTATTCCGTTTCGAACTACTATTCCTGCAAGTGCAACTATTCCAACACCGGTCATCACTATACTGATGTCCATATTAAATATGGCTAAGCCAATGAGTGTACCAATGACACTAAAAATAATTTCACTTAAAATAATAATAGGTTTACTAATGGAATTGAACTGTGTAACCAGTATCAGAAATATTAAAGAAAGTGAAATTAGCAATGCATTGCCTAAAAAGGCTGCTGTCTCTTTTTGTTCTTCCTGTTCACCGGTAAGATTGATGCTGATTGTATCTGGCGTTTTGTATGCAGCGGCAGCTTTGGTAACCGCATTCACTACATCGTTGGGGGCATAATCGGCGAGTATGTTGGAGTATATGGTAATTACGCGTTTCTGATTTTTTCTGTTGATGCCGCCTAATGCATTTTCATATTTAATACTTGCAACAGAGGATAGTGGAATTGAACGCATCATTCCCCCCATCACCATGTCGCGATAAGAAATTTTCAGATTTAGTAATTGGTCTACATTATTGCGCTGGTTATAATTGAAACGTAACTGAATTGGATATTCTTCATTTTTATCCTTGAATTTGGATACTTCCCTTCCATAGAGTGAAGTTCGAAGTTCGCTACCTATCTGTGCCGTACTGATACCTTCTCGATTTGCTCGCTCACGATCTACAGCTATTACAATCTCAGGTTTATATTTTAATAAATCGGTTTTTAATTCTTCTACACCGGCTATCTGAAGTGAGTCAAGGTAAGAGCGAAGTCCTTCTGACACACGAATTAATTCTGCATAATCATCGCCGCTCACCTCTATGTTTATGGGCTTTCCTACAGGCGGACCATTAGCTTCTTTCTCAACAGTTATTTGTGCTAAAGCAATATCTTTAACAGCGTCGCGTATTTCATTTAGATATACCGATGTGCTTTTGCCATTGCGTTTTCCAAACTCAACGAAAGCAATTCCTACCTTGCCTTTATTTGAAGCAACAGATCTGTCTCCGGATTGAGGATCGTTGGCTCCAACAGCTACATTTGATATTACTGATTCAACCAGAGGATTGTTATCGCCTAAGACACTGTAAATACGTTTCTCAACCTCGAGTGTTATTGAATCGGTGATACGTTGATCAGTACCTACGGGAAGCGTGATGTAAGTGTATATGAAATTCGGGTCGCTTTGAGGGAAGAAAACAATACCCGGATTTCGGACTACCGTGATAAATAGTGAAAAGAAAAATAATACTATGGTCAGTACAATCATCCATACCGGTCGGCTACCCCTTAAACACCAGGTAATAACAGACTCATAGGAATTTTGTATGCGTGGCCATATCTGTTTTTGAAATTTGGTTGTTATGTTTTCTATAAACAAGTATTGACACCAAACCAGCAATAGAATAAATAAAGTAAAGTTGCCCATACCGTACGTGCCACTCAAATAAAAGATTGTTGCAACAGCAATAAACAAGATGCTGGTTACTCTGAGTTTTTTGAAAATAGTTGCAAAACTTTTATCCTCGTGTTCATTGTGCGGCTTCATAAACGAAACAGCAAAAACAGGATTAATGATGTAAGCAACAAGCAATGAGGCCAAAAGTGTTACGATCAGAGTAATGGGCAAGAAAAACATGAACTTACCAATAATGCCAGACCAGAATGCTAATGGAACAAATGGCGCTAATGTTGTGAGTGTTCCGGATAAAACCGGTAGAAACACTTCACCCGCGGCCATCTTTGCTGCTTTTTTGATAGGTACTTTGCCATTTCTAAAAATGCGGTGAGTGTTTTCAATTACTACTATGGCATCATCAACCACTATACCCAATGCAAGAAGAAATGAAAACAATACAATCATATTGAGTGTAAAGCCAATGGAGGGCATCACGATAAAAGCTATAAACATGCTTAGTGGTACCGACAATGCTACGAATATGGCATTGGTGGTTCCCATAAAGAACATCAGTATTATAGTTACGAGAATGAAACCAATAATAATGGTGTTGATTAAGTCGTGCAGTGTTGTGCGCGTTTGTGTGCTTTGATCGCCGGTCAGAACTATGTTTAATCCCGGAAGATTTTTTTCATCCTCATATTCTTTCACAATTTCACGGCATTTATCCGATGCATCTATGAGGTTTTCGCCACTTCTTTTAATAATGTTGAGTGTGATTACATTTTTACCATTCAGTCGTGCATAACTTTCTTTTTCCTTGAAACCATCTTTTACCTCGGCAATATCTTTCAGATAAACCGTTGCGCCAGACATAGAGCGCACAACAATATTTTGTATTTGTTCAATGCTTTTAAAATCACCTTTCACACTCAAGGAACGCCTTACACCATCCGTAGATACTACACCTCCGGAGATAGTCATGTTCTCGTATGCGACAGCATTGGCAATGTCGTTCATCGAAATTTCAGATGCCTGCATTTTATACATATCTGCATTTATCTGTACCTCGCGCTCCAATGCACCAACAATATCAACACGTGTAATTTCTTTCTGTGCCTCTATTCTGTCTTTGATATCGTCAGCAAATTTTTTGAGTTTATTCAAATCAAAATCACCTGATATGTTCACAAATAGAATCGGTATCTCTGAAAAGTCTATCTCCTGTACTGTTGGTTCGGCAGGTAAGTCTTGCGGTAAATCCGTCTTGGCCTTATCAACGGCGTCTTTCACTTTTCTTTTTGCTTCTGCTACATTAACATTAGTATTAAACTCCACGATGACATTGGAGAAGTCCTGTATAGAGTTACTCGTAAGTTTTTTTACACCGGAAATCCCTTTTACTTGTTTTTCAATATGCTTGGTTACCAGTGCTTCCATATCACTCGGTGAAGCACCCGGATAAATGGTGCTTACGAATATGGTTGGAATTACAATATCAGGAAATTGCTCTTTGGGAATACTGATATAAGACATGATGCCTATAAGTGTAATAATGGCGCTTATGACATAGATGCTTGTTTTATTATCTATTGCCCAACTGCTGCCTATAAACTCTTTAAACTTTTCTTTCATTGTAGGAATGATTTTTAGAACTGATTATTTTTTTTAGTTCATATTCTTTTAGAAATAGAACCATCTCAGTGCTCTGTAATTATTTATTGGTTTTAATAGCTACACCGTTAGTTATATCGTCGAGGCCTGTCGTAATCAGTGCATCTCCAGGCTTAAGTCCTGACACGATTTCCATTTTACCGTTATAAACCGAACCGGGAACAATCATTTGCTTCTGAGCTATCATATTGCCGTTTACTGTGTTTGCTATGTAAGCATAAGTGCCTTCTTCAGATAGTTGTGTTACATTCACCGGAACAACTATGGCTTCAGAATTTTCATAGTCTTTTATTTTGACTACAGCGGTCATATTGGGTAGTATTTCATCTGAGCCGTTGATATTCACAATAATTCCGAATGTGCGATTTAATACATTTATTGATTTGCCCTTGTATGAGAGGGTTCCGCTTATTTCTTTGTTGATATCGCTTAGGTAAACAATCACCGGACTTCCTTCTTTTACCGAATTGCTGAAACGTTCTGCCACTTCTGCCTTTATTTTAAGTTGATTGTTGTTCACTACCCTGAAAGACGGAACACCTGGTGCAGCAGTTTGCCCAATTTTAATCATCACCTCGTCAATAGTGCCATAGATGGACGATTTTAATTTATACAACTCAAGTTGCTCCATCATAGTTTTTAATTTCTTTTCTAAACTTTCCTTTTGATTTTTCATCTGAAGATATTGCACTTCGGATCCAATGTTTTGCTTCCAGAGGTTTTCCTGCTTCTCAAAAAGCTGCTTGGCCAAATCCAATCCTAATTTCAATTCTTCAATTCCCTGACGCAACACCTGATCGTCAATTTCGGCAAGTACTTGGCCGGGTTTTACAGCATCACCTTCACGCACATAAACTGCTTTGATGTTGCCTGCGGCACTTGGAGCGATGATGATGTTCTGATCTGATTCTACCTTACCTTGAATCTCAATAAAATGAGCATATTGTTCAGGTTGAATAGTTCTTGTCTCAACTAATTTTTGTTTAACATTTATAAAAGTAGTATCAGATGCAGCAAGTTCTTTTTCCAGTGCGGCTATCTTAACTGTTAGTTCTTCATGTTGTTTTTTGAGGCTTTCTAACTGAGCGAGTTTATCGCCGCTTTGGCAGGCTACAAAAAAAGTAATGATGCTTAGTAGAGCAAATAAATTTTTCATAATGGATGTATAGTTATGGTTTAATGAGTCCTATGGATTTTTGATAATCAATTTTTGAAATTGTGGCATCATATAGCGCCGTTAGGTAATTGGTTTGAGCAGTTTTTAAATCAGTTTGAGCATTAAGTAATTCGAGACTTGAACCAACACCTTGATCATACTTTATCTTGGCAGTGTTGTAAACCGATTCGGCTAATTCCATATTTTTTTTCTGATTGTTTAAGGTTGCTGTGGCGTTGGTCAGAGTTACTTTAGAACTATTGGCCTCTAAGTTTATGGCATTAGTTAAGTTCATTAAATCATTCTCAGTTTTTTGAAGATTTAATGAAGCCTGTTGCCATTTACGATGTTTCTGTAAGCCATCGAAAATGGGGACGCTTAATTTCAAGCCTACAAGTGTAGTTGGAAACCAACGATCAATTTTCTGATATGTACCATTAATAAATCCGAATTCAGGTTTTTTAAAAAAGTTAAACGTATCGCCTAAGGCTTGATAACCATAAGAACCAAATGCAACAAAACTTGGCAGATAACCGAAAGTGTAACGCTTTTTATCTAATTGATATAATCTTATCTGAGATTGAATGATCTGATATTCTATGCGTGACTGAGGATTAATAGTGCCTGATTGTAACACACTTTCAAACTCATCTTCTTTTATGGTGTCGGATAATTCAATAGGGCTGTTTACATCCATTCCCATATTAAATTTCAACGCCATTAACGACAGGTTAACCATGCGCTCAACCTTCTCTTGCTCAGTCAGTAAATTGTTGTAGGTTACCGTTATTCTATCGTAATCTAATTTTTCTACAAAGCCATTCTCATATAATGCTTTTGTGTCGTCGTGTACTTTTTTAAGTCTTTCAACATTAGACTTCAATAACTCCAACTGCTTAGTGGCTAACAATGAACCATAGTAAGCTTTTGATACGGCTACTGTTGTTTCAATTTTTGTTCTGGAAACATTTTTACCTGTCAGAGATAATAAAGCACGCTGTGCCTGTAGTCCAACAAAAAATTGCCCGTCGAAGATTAACTGGCTGGCATCTATTGATCCTGTGAGAGTGTATTTAGTTCCAAACTGAACTGGAAAACGACTGCTGCTTTGCGGTGGAATGGAACTAACCAATCCATTTTGATATAAAATGCCATACACTGGTCCTTCGATAAAGTTGGGTAACAATGATGTAGGTACATCAAAAAAGTACTGACCATTAGCGCCTGCACTAATTTGGGGCATACCAATACCCTTGTATTCCTGAACAGAGCGCCTGGAAATTTGCTCATCAAGTTGAGCATTCAGTACGGTATTATTATGTTGCAGTGCATAGTCTATAGCCTGACTTAATGAGAATGTGGCAACAGTTTGTGCCGAACCTATATGAGTTACAAGCAACAATGACAAGATAAAAAAAGATCGTGAATATTTCATTATGATAAGTAGTTTGAGCTTAATTGATTCTGTTTGTATTTCTTAAGTTGTTGAATTCCTTTTTCTGATAACAGGCCGTGAAGGAACATCATCATCGTTTGCTGATGCATTTTTTGAAATTCAGATTTTTTAAGTGGCATTAACTCTGGATTAAAGAATGCATCTATCTGAGACATACGCATCAATGCAATCATTTCCGGGTCTATATCCTTGCGATAAAGATTTTCTGTAATACCGCGCTTAATATTCATAGCAACACCATCTTGCATGCAGGTTTTCATATGGTTTCGGTATAGTTTCCATGAGCGACTGAAATGATTGCGCAGGTCAAACAACATATCGGGATTAATGTTCTTGAAAACCTGAGACGTGAAGTCCATCACTTGTATCAGTTCATCAATAGCATCCTTAGAATTAATACGGAATGCATCCATCTGAGATTCTATTTGTAACAGTATCCGTTTGGTAACCTGATATACTAAAGCCTGTTTGTCTTCGAAATGCTGATAAAGCGTTTTCTTGGAAACACCCAGTCGCACAGCCAAATCGTCCATGGTGATGCTTCGCGCACCAAACTTTTTAAATATCAATTCGGACTCTGATAGAATCCGTTCTTTGGTAGTCATAAATTCGAGGACGCAAACGTATGGAAACTATTTTAACAATAATAGTTTCCATAAAGATTTATTTTAAAAGAATGCCTATTGCTTTATATCTTTTAAATACATGTTCGGTGTGTGGTGCCATAGCCAGTTCCTCTGTAAGATCTTGACCGGCCCAATGTTCGTAATGCTTGCCATTTCGCCATAGTCTGCTCTCGCTTACATCGTAAATGACACCTTTATACGCTACCCATATCTCAGGCTTGTCCTGTCCATTTCTTAAAGCAAGTTGAGATAGTGTATATTTCTCCAAAATACTCAGGATTAATGTTTTATGATATCATTTTTAATAAGATGTTGTAATATTTGCACTGCATTTGTTGCTGCACCTTTACGTAAATTGTCAGACACCACCCAGCAGTTAAAAGCATTGGGTTGAAACAAATCCGCACGCAAACGACCAACAAACACTTCGTCGCGGTCTTCACAATAGCGTGGCATAGGATATAAGTTTTCCGACGGATTGTCTAACACAATTACTCCCGCACTTTTTTGCCACAGATTGATTATTTCTTTTGACTGAGCAGGCAAGTTTAGCTCAAAGTATATGCTTTCACTATGCCCATATTTTACAGGTACTCTCACTGTAGTCGCAGTAACAGCCATTTCGGGTGCGCGCATAATCTTACGTGTTTCATTCATCATCTTCATTTCTTCTTTAGTGAATCCGTTTTCAGTAAACGAATCAATATGAGGAAATAGATTCAAGTCTATGGTGTATGGATAAACTTTCTGTACAGGTTCGTCTTTACGTTCCGCATCCAGTTGTTTCAATGCTTTGGCTCCTGTTCCGCTTACAGATTGATAGGTGCTTGCTATGATTCTCTTCACTCCATACTTTATGTGTAGTGGATTCAATGCCATCACCATTTGAATGGTACTGCAATTTGGGTTTGCTATTATGTAACTGCTTTCTCTTAGTACATCAGCATTTATTTCAGGTACCACCAGGGGTATTCCGTCAGTCATTCGCCAGCAGGAGGAATTATCTATGACATAACACCCTGTTTCGGCAAACTTTGGAGCCCATATTTGAGAGACAGTTGATCCGGCTGAGAATAAAGCAGCCTGACATCCCGACATCACAGCTTGCTCAAGTGTAATTACGGGGTATGATTTGCCTTGAAATTGAACTTCCATTCCCAATGATCGTTCAGAGGCTACGGGGATAAGTTCGCTGACAGGAATACTCCGCTCTTCAAGCACCTGAATCATTTTGCGGCCAACCAAACCGGTGGCGCCTACTACTGCAAGTTTCATAATTTGATAACGAGCCAAAGGTATAAAGCGCGCGCAACAAATCGGCTATATTTACGGTTTCCAATTTTACAGTATGCAATCCGGAATAAAGCTGATACTTCACATCATACTTATATGCATTGCTTTGCAGGGCAGTGCGCAATTTGTTGAAGATTTTAATGATGGAGATTATACAACAGGGAGTTTATGGAGTGGTGATGATATTAAATGGGAAGTTCTTGATACTATACTTTCTTCAAACAGCGAAGTTGCAAATGACACGTTTTTTCTGAGTACTCCTGTAACTACTTTACCGGGTTTAGAATGGCGTATATTCATGAACCTAAAGTTTCAAACCTCATCAAATAATTATGTGGATGTATACCTGCTTTCCAATAATGCCAATCTCAAAGCAACTGATGTTAATGGTTACTTTGTTCGTGTAGGAAATACTCAGGATGAAATTTCTTTATACCGCAGAAGCGGCAGCATCATTACTAAAATAATTGATGGAATTGATGGCCGTTCACAGCCAGGAAGCACAGTGAATATGCATATTAAAGTAACCTGGAATGGTGCAGGCATATTTGAATTGCAAGATGATAACACTGGCAGCGGTATTAATTATTTTACCGAAGGATCAGTGGTAGACAATACATTTTCATCAGGAGATTATTTTGGAATAAGTGTCAAACAATCAACTTCGAGTTTCTTTAAAAAACATTTATTTGATAACATTTACATAGGACCTATAGTCATTGATACAGAACCGCCACAGTTGCTCGGCGCTTCCCCGATAACTTCAAAAATTCTGGATGTCTATTTCAATGAACCCGTTAAACAAACAACGGCAGAAGACATTAACAATTATGTTGTAAATAATAATATTGGCCTCCCCGACTCAGCGAGACTTAATTTTTCAAATCCTTCTGTGGTGCGTTTGTATTTTACAAATACCTTCACCAGTGGAAGTGCATACACATTAACAGTGGCAGGTGTTGAGGATCTTAGCAATAACGCATTAACTTTTGCAAACGCAATTTTTAATTACTATATAGCACAACCGGGAGATATTGTTATCAATGAACTTATGGCCGATCCCGACCCTCCAGTAACCTTACCCAATGCGGAGTATATAGAATTATACAATGCATCTACATCAACTATTAATCTGGGTGGATGGAAATTTTCCGATTTATCTACTACAGCATCATTGCCTGCATACAATCTTGCCCCCGATAGCTTTGTTATTCTATGCATTAATACTAGTGCATCGATATTCGCATCATTTGGTGCTGTGTTATCTGTTTCGAGCTTACCCTCATTAAATAACAGCAGCGATCATTTATTCTTAAGAAATTCTGATGATGTACTCATTGATGATGTTGATTATATGGATTCATGGTATCAGAATTCCTCAAAGAAAGTCGGAGGGTGGTCGTTGGAGTTAATTGACCCTAATAGCCCTTGTGGAGGAGCATCCAACTGGATTGCAAGCAACGATTCATCCGGAGGAACACCCGGGAAAAAGAATTCAGTTTATTTAACTTTTGTGGATACTATGCCGCCTCTGGTTACAGGAAGTTTTGTGGTGCCTTACGATACGATTGTCATTAATTATGATGAGGCAGTGGATAGTATTTTGGCTTCACAATCAAATAACTATTCCATTGATAATGGCATTGGTCAACCTCAATCTGTGATAGTTGTATCACCACTTTTTACACAAGTTAAATTGATTGCTCCTTTTGCATTACAGTTAAATAAGAGTTATACAGTTACAATTAATAGTGTCAAAGATTGTAAAGGAAACACATCTGCAACACCCACTATACTATCAATAGCAATCCCTGATACCATTAAACCACTCGATATAATTGTCAATGAAATACTTTACAATCCAGCTTCTTCCGGGTATGATTATGTCGAAATTTATAACCGTTCAGAAAAAATCCTGGATTTAAAAGAGTTATTACTCGGAGGTCTCAGTAGTACTGGAATATTAACAAAGAAAAATATTTCAACAATAACTAGTTTATTAAAACCAGGAGAGTTTGCTGTCATGTGTCAGGATACGGCATGGTTACGTCAAAACTATTTTACAAACGATTATAAGACATTCATCAAACTGAGTAATTTGCCTTCCTATAGCGATGATATTGGAACAGTACTTCTGATAAACAGCAATGGAATGACTATTGATAGTTTAACATATACCAATGATTGGAACTTTGCATTAATAGAAGATGATAATGGGGTTTCACTGGAACGTGTCAGCTATAATGCGCCTACCAACCAGCCCGACAACTGGCATTCTGCGGCTGCTATAGTTGGCTTTGGTACTCCGGGTTTAAAGAATTCAATGGCATTCGGAGATATAGAATTGGATAATGAATTCACACTCGATTCAAAAGTATTTTCTCCAGATCAGGATGGTTATATGGATTTACTGCGCATCAATTATCAATTCGATAAACCCGGCTACACCGGAAGCATTAGAATCTTTGATGAGCGTGGCACACTGATCAGGACACTTGTAAATAACCTTACCTTATCACAATCCGGTTTTATTATCTGGGATGGAATTGACGACAACGCAAAGCGTGCAGGTGTTGGTCCTTATGCTATACTCATTGAAGTATTTACAACAGACGGCACAGTGAAGAGGTATAAGAAAACTTGTGTGTTAGCCGGAAGAATCAGAGAATAAGTATTTTAACGCTCGAAAAAATATTTAAGATTCGATGAGTACTTCTTTGTTGCTGGTTGACGATGATAAGAATTTTATAGAAACAATAAAACCGGTTCTGACACTACAAGGCTATTCAGTTGATACTGCCTTTGATGGGACTGAGGCCAAGAAAATACTGACAGAACATCCCAAGAAATATGCAGCAGTAGTTCTTGATTGGAATATGCCTCAAATGAATGGTATTGATGTGTTGAAATGGATTAAACATCAGTCAGCATTTGAACCCCTTCAGGTTATACTTCAAACTTCAAACGAATCAACAGATAATATCAAACAAGGTATTGAGGCCGGTGCTTTCTACTATTTGGTAAAGCCTTGTAAAAAAGAAGTATTGCTATCCACTATACGTTCTGCTGTACTGGATTACGAGCGTAAGAAAGAGTTGCTGCAAAAATTACGCGACAGCGAAAATTCATTCCGTCTTTTAGAGGAAGGAACCTTTAAATTCAGAACCATAGCCGAAGGTGATTTTCTGGCAATCAGAATTGCCAACATTGCTGCTCAACCCGAAGAAGCTATGTACGTAAGTGAATTGTTTGCCAATGCAGTTGAACACGGTAATCTAGGAATTACTTACGACGAGAAAACAGAGTTGATAGATAAGGGGTTATTAAAACAAGAGGTTGATACCAGATTAAGTCAGATTGAATATTCCGGCAAAAGTGTTCACGTAAACATTCGAAAGAACGACGGACGATTGCTTGTTAGAATACAGGATGAAGGAAAGGGGTTTGACTATAATAAATATTTACAATTTGACGATAGTCGCATCTTTGATAATCACGGTCGTGGTATAGCTATTTGCAACTCACTGCTCAAGATTCAATATGAGGGTAGTGGCAATGTGGTTCATGTTGAATTGTCTTATATAAACTAACCAAGTACTCTTATAAGTTCATGAAATTCATACAACGGATTGTTTATTTATATCTGTTGATGTCTTTGTTCTTTGGACGAATAGTTTGCGGGGTATTCATACTGCTTGCCCCATTGCTCAGAAAAAAACCGGTTAAAGATTTTTTGTTATTGCCGTACTCTCACAAGGATAATAGTGGTACGCGCACAAGAGTTCAAGAATATTTGTCCTTGCTTGAGCGTGATGGTTATTCCTACGATGTACATTATATCTGCAATGCAGATTATTACAACTGGGTCTATTATCAACCCAAGAAAACCAAGATCAGAGAATATCTATTTTATCAAAGCATGTTCTGGAATCGTTTAAAGTGGTGTGTTCGCGCATCGAGATATAGAACAGTTTTCTTTCAACGTGCATTGTTTCCCGATTTTTATGAGCAAAGAGGGAATCCTTTGGAGTGTCTTTTACAGGCTTACAACAACGACATCATCGTTGATTTTTTTGATGCGGATTATGCACGTAACGCTAAGCTAATACAAGGAGTTATTCACCATTGCAATACTGTAAGTGTTGTGAACGATTTTTTGAAAAGTTATTTTGAAAAGTTTCACCAAAATGTAGTGCTAAATGACCTCTCTATTGATACAGCCCGATACATTCAGAAAAATGACTTCAATCTTTCTTCCCCGGTTCGTTTATTCTGGACAGGTAGCATTTCTAATTTAATGCACCTGAAAGAACTCTTACCTGCATTACGCAGAGTACATCAGTCGCATCCAATCAAATTAGTGATTGTTGGTCGGTCAAAGGGAGACATAGAAGATGATTTTGTTGAGCATCATTTATGGTCGGATAAAACTTTTAATCAATTAATTACAGAATGCGACATCGCAGTTTACCCTGCATATCAGGCAGACGACTACACACAGGGAAAGGTAGCTTACAAATGCCTTGAATACGCTTCTTGTAAGATCCCAATGATTGCATCGCCTTATGGTCTTAGTTCAAGATTTACCACTGAAGACGCTATGATTGTTGTTAAAGAAGATGAGTGGGTTGATGTACTGATTAAATTAATACAAGATCAAAAACTACGCGAGCAATTAGCTCAAAATGCTTTTAATAAAGTTGTTCGATATCACGACACAAAAGCAACATATAAGAATTTTGTGAAAATTCTTACGGCTCGCTGGTAGGTATAAAAAAAACCGGCCTAGGCCGGTTTTATAAAAAAATTGAGATTTCTTATTCGCCTAAGAACGACTTCAAAGATTTACTGCGAGTGCTGCTGCGCAACTTAGTAATAGCCTGGTCGCGAATTTGACGAACACGCTCTTTAGAAAGATTCAAACTTTCACCGATATCATCTAAGCTCATGGCTTCGTTTCCACTCAAACCATAGTGTAAACGAATTACATCGCGCTGAGTTTTTGAAAGGCTGGCTAAAGACAATTCAGTTTCACGTTTTAATGAATCCTGGTAATCCATTTTTCTGTCAGCTTGCTCTGCATTGCCGTCTTGAATCACATCGAGGAGAGAGTTCGATTCACCTTCCTGGAAAGGAGCATCAAAAGATACGTGAGTACCGGAAATGCCTAATGTGTTTTCAATTTCTTCAGGTTTAACATCAAGAAACGCAGCCAATTCTTCCGGCGATGGCTCGCGCTCGTATTGTTGTTCCAAATCGGAGAAGGCTTTGTTAATCTTCATCAATGAGCCTAACTTGTTTGAAGGCAGACGTACCAAACGACTTTGTTCTGCAAGGGCTTTAATGATAGACTGGCGAATCCACCATACAGCGTATGAAATGAATTTGAAACCTTTAGATTCGTCGAAGCGCTGAGCGGCTTTAACCAAGCCCAGATTTCCTTCGTTAATTAAGTCGTTTAACGACAAACTCTTGTTTTGATATTGTTTAGCAACCGATACAACGAAACGCAGGTTTGCGCTTACCAATCTTTCTAATGCCGCCTGATCACCTTGCCTGATTTTTTGAGCAAGTATTACTTCCTCTTCAGGGGTTACCATCTCCACTTTTCCTATTTCCTGTAAGTACTTTTCTAATGAATCGCTATCTCTTTTGGTTATTTGTTTTGAAATTTTTAACTGACGCATCTATTTCTCTTGTTTTTTTAATTTTTTAATTTTTTTATCGATTAAAATGTTCCTTTCAAGCTGCAATTATTGTGCTCTTTTTTAGCAAACTGCCAGTTTTTTCAACCGATTGGCGCAAATATAGAAGAATAGACCTTTGTTCCAACTCTACCCCTAAAATATTTTATTTATCCTCAAATTCAAGCAAAAAATGAATTTTATACCAACATGTGGGTAACCATATTGCTGTGCTCTCGTAAATAGCCAGACCTTGAAAATATGGCAGATTATTACAGACAAACTACCTCAAACAGGCAAAATATAACTATAAAACTTAAGCTTCGGGCAATGTTTGTTACCGGGGCAGCTCTTATGAGTATGGCGTTATTGATTGCAGCCATATCTAATGTTTCTATAAAGGAGAGCCAGGATAACAGCGTTCCTCAGTATAAAATTGATTTTTCCGGTAATCCTTCAGGAATCTTTAATACTCCTGCAATTGTTCGCGGACTGCCGCAAAATGCAGCCGGGAACGAACGTTGTTTGAAACTAGAAGTGTTATTGGATGAAAATGCGGAAGGCCTTATTTTTGAAAAGAAGGGAAGTATTTCTTCAAATTCTTATGCTGTTTATCATGTGAACGGCGAATTGTCTGCTTCACTTGGTTCGCCGGTTTGTTTAAACGGTAAACGAAAGGCTGTAATCAGTTTTTGTGCTGATGGAAATGAAACAGCTTATTACAGAGTAACTTCTATTCCTCGTTTAAAATTATCGTACGACTCAGTTATGATAAATGGTGGTGGAGAAAGAATCGTTCAAGTAAGTGGTTTGGAACAGGAAGGCCTCATGTGGAAAGTAATGACGGGACCGAAAAATATTTTAAAACTTACGGAATTTGCAAATAAGATTGTACTTGATGATAAATTAATAGATGGAAACCAAAAAATTCAGATTGAAGTCAGCGGAACCCATACCAGCACCTGTGGTGGTTCTTATTCGTGCAGACAGGTAATCAGTATCAATGCCTATGAATCGCTTAAGCTTGAAACAACACCTGTCAGCAGTGTTTGTGCTCCTGGTGGAACTGTCGTGATGAATGCGATGCTAAGTGGGGGTAAAAAGCCGTACAGCTATGTATGGAAAAATCAGGAAGGACACTTTAAATCATTTAATGCCTCTTGCACAGTTGATGAACCCGGTAACTATACCGTTGAAGTTAGTGATGCCACTCAACAGGTTCTACTAACTCAAACAATACCTATAAATGCTGCAGGTATTTTGTTGCCATCAGTTATTCAGAACAAAGAAGTTACTCAGAGCACAGCAAATATTTCCTGGAACCAATTAAGTAATGCGACTAAATACAAAGTGAGATATAGAGCATCAGGCTTTAACACTTCCTGGAGTTATATGCAAACAGATGCGGATGAAAATCAAATGCGATTAAAAAAGTTGAATCCTGAGACAGAATATGAATATCAAATCATGGTTTGCGGAAAACAAAATGCCGATACCTCTGGCTGGAGCAAGACATACCGCATTACTACCTTATCAGAATGCATGCCAGCAACCCAATTGAGTACCAAAATGTCTTTCAATAAACTGATGTGTCGATGGAAAATCAATCCGTATAATAGCAAGCAAGTATTATTGCTTCGCAACAGTGGCAGTAAAGAATGGACCAGAAGGTTTAAGATAGGCAAAGATGTGTCAGCTGTTTTCCTGGATTACCTGAAACCGGAAATGAATTATGAATGGATGATTTTGAGTTATTGTAAAGAAGGTGAAATCCCTTCTTCCATTCAACAATTTAAATATAACGGAAGCGCTACAGCTCCTATCACAACTAATTAGTCAACCAAACTAATGTCGAACTGGACCAGGTCTATAAAGTCCTGAATGCGATCTTCGATTTCCTGATTACTTAGATTTACTAAACGATCCGTTCCAAATTTTTCTACACAGAAGGAGGCCATGGCAGAACCATAGATGATGGCGCGCTTCATATTGTCGAAAGAAATATCGTTGGTAGAAGCCAGGTACCCAATAAAGCCACCCGCAAATGAGTCTCCGGCACCTGTTGGGTCGAAAACATCTTCGAGTGGCAAAGCAGGTGCGAAGAATACATTTTTGTCATTAAACAACAATGCGCCGTGCTCTCCTTTTTTAATCACCAGATACTTAGGGCCCATGGTCAATATTTTTTTGGCAGCTTTTACTAATGAATATTCATTGGTTAACTCTCTGGCTTCGGAGTCGTTGATAGTTAATACATCAACCAGTTTCATTACCTCATCTAAATCCTGACGGGCATTTTCCATCCAGAAATTCATTGTATCCATTACAATCAACTTAGGACGATATTTCATTTGTTTTAATACACTCATTTGCACAGCTGGTACCAGATTGCCCAACATCAGAAAATCAGGATTGCGATAAGATTCAGGCAGGTTAGGATTGAATGAAGACAGCACATTCAACTCTGTAGCTAATGTGTCGCGTGTGTTCATGTCGAGATGATACTTACCTGACCAAAAGAAAGTTTTTTCATTTTCCAGAATCTGAAGTCCGTCTGTATTGACCCCTTTACTTTGCATTAAGGCAATTTGTTGTTTTGGAAAGTCACCTCCAACAACACTAACAAGATTGATGTTTTTTGCAAAATAGGATGCGGCTAAAGAGATGTAAGTAGCTGCGCCACCTATAATTTTTTCAGTTTTACCAAAAGGTGTTTCTATGGCATCAAAGGCTACAGTGCCTACTACGGTGATGGTCGACATTCAGGAAAATTTTGTGCAATATTCGATTAAATACTTTGCTCCATCAAATTCATGAGAAGAGAGTGTGTAAAATTGTATCAAATGAGGATGTTAAACACCATAACAATAAAGGCCACGGCACTTTGTGTGTCGATGATTTTTGTCGTTTTGTCAGCAATCATATCATTTCAACAACCATTCTACGACACGGATATGTTGTTCTATTCAGGTATTTATTATGAAGAGGAGTTTCATGACCCAACAGATTTACACAAACAGGTGTATGAAAAGGTATGGTTGCCTCTTGACTCTGCCTCAAGACAATTTTTAAATGAAAAGCCTTTGGAGGTGCGAGCCAAAGAATCGGCGGACTTTTACAATCAACAATTACCATTTTATAAAATAAAACCCGCTTACAATTTCTTGGTTAGGCAATTGACTGATTTTATTTCTCATAATCCTCTAAAATCTATGCAATGGATTAATGTAATCGCTTATATACTAACCGCCATTATTATTGTTGCTTTCTTGTTTCCGCATTTATCTGCATTGTATTTATCAGTAACTGTTGTTGGTACTATTTGTTTGCCTTTAACCATAGCTGTATCACGCATGTTTACGCCTGATATGAGCAGCGTCTTATTCTTAATGTGTGGCTTTTATTTTCTGACAAATGCAAAACATAACTTGCACCTTGCATTTTTATCGTTGATTATTTCTATACTCTTCAGGCCTGATAATGTTATGATGGTTATTCTAATCGCTGCATTATTTGCTTCTATTACAAAATCAAATTATCAAATTCTCATCTCTTATGTGTTGCTATCACTGATTATATACTTAAGTATCGGAATTTATTATCAAGGTTACGGTTGGAAAATTACATTTCAACATTCTGCTATTGACCTAGCTGTTTCACCTGAAAGTTGGGAAAGTGTTCCCTTGACATTAAAAGACTATATCAGCACGGTATTGACCGGTGTTCTAACTTATAAGATGCTCATAATTTCCATGCTTTTTATTTCGTCTGTTCTTTATGCCATAATGTGCAGAGATAAACAATTTCAAAGCACTTCATGGAAAGCATTAATTCTTGCAAACCTGATCATTAACCCTCTCCGTTTTTTGTTGTTCCCAATTTTTGATGACAGATATTACTTGTCATTTTATCTATTGGCATTGATTGTTTTGTGCATGCATGTATTCGGATCATACAAGAATTTAAAAACAGAATAAATAAGCTTCACTACGATACCTTACTCCAGTTTTGTTTTTGTTGTTTTCTGTAAGTAATAAATCTTAACAAGTTTTGATGATCCGGATTTTGTAACAATAAATCTTTTTCTAAAATCTGTTGAACATCTTCACGTGCGCGTTGTAATAATCCCTGATCATTAACCAAGTCAGCAATTTTTAGATTCAAGATGCCGCTTTGTTGTGTTCCCGTTAAATCCCCGGGTCCTCGAATTTCCAGATCTACATCAGCTACTTCAAATCCGTTGTTGGTGCGTACCATTGTTTCCATTCTGCGCCGTGCCTCGTTGCTTAGTTTGGTATCGGTCATAAGAATACAATAACTCTGGTCTGCACCTCGACCAACCCGTCCGCGCAATTGATGCAACTGTGACAACCCAAACCGCTCTGCACTTTCAATTACCATGACGCTGGCATTGGGAACATTTACACCAACTTCAATAACTGTTGTAGCCACCATGATCTGTGCTTCCTTATTAAGAAACATTTTCATTTCAGCATCGCGCTCATCATTTTTCATTTTACCATGTACCATACACACCTTGTATTGCGGTTCAGGAAATTGTTGTTGCAATTCTTCGTAACCTTCGTACAAATGTTTGAAATCCATTTTCTCGCTTTCTTCAATCAATGGGTATACTACGTAAATCTGCCTTCCCTTTTTGATTTGATCGCGGATAAAATGATAAACCTGAGTACGCGCATTTTCATATCGATGAACCGTTGAAATTGGTTTTCGTCCAGGAGGCAACTCATCAATGACACTTACATCCAGATCACCATAAATAGTCATGGCTAGTGTACGGGGAATAGGTGTTGCCGTCATTACCAGGACATGAGGCGGAATGAGCTCATTTTTATGCCATAGCCTTGCTCTTTGTGCAACACCAAAACGATGTTGTTCATCTATAATAACCAATCCAAGACTCTTATAACGCACATCATCCTCAATTAATGCATGAGTGCCGAGGAGTAAATGAATTTGACCGTTTTGTAATTCTTCAAGAATTCTTTTTCGTGCCGTTCCTTTAACCGAAGCTGTCAGAAGCTCAATTCTGAAATTCATTAACCCTATGGCATCGCATAATGACCGGTAATGCTGCTGAGCTAGTATTTCTGTTGGGGCCATCAACGCGGTTTGAAAACCATTATCTGCAGCCATCAATGCGCAAAGTAGGGCTACTATTGTTTTTCCGCTACCTACATCTCCCTGGATAAGGCGGTTCATCTGTTTGCCACTCAAGGTATTTTTTCTGATTTCTTTAATAACACGCTTTTGAGCGCCGGTGAGTTGAAAAGGCAGGTGATTGTTATAAAATGTATTGAAGTAGTCACCAACCTCAGAGAACACAAATCCTGCATACTGCTGCATCCGTTCGTTTCGCAAGGATAGAATGTCGTACTGAATCATAAATAACTCTTCATACTTCAGGCGTTGTTGTGCTAATGCCAGCAATTGCTCACTTTCCGGTGCATGTATTTGTTTGAGTGAATGATAACGCGATGGGAAAGAATATTTCTTCAATAAATATTCTGGCAATGTTTCAGGAATGTCATCTTCCTTAATCTGAGAAATGATTTGTTGTATGAGTACGGCAATATTTTTTGAGTCAATATTTTTTTGCTTCAGCTTTTCTGTGGTAGGATAAACAGGTTGCATCTTACCTGTGAAAGAGATTTTACCATATTCATCAGCAGACTCCAATTCTGGATGTGCAATGTTGAAACGATTTTTAAACGCAGATGGCTTACCAAACAAAATATATTCCTTGCCTTGTGTCAGTGTTTTAGCAATCCAACGAACTCCTTTAAACCATATCAGTTCTATACTGCCTGTGGCATCGGTGAAGTTGGCTATCATCCTTTCGCTACGACCATTGCCGGCAATGTCTATATCCGTGATAATGCCTCTGAGCTGAATATATTGCGTTTGATGAGTGATGTCGCGTACGGAATAGATTCGTGTGCGGTCATAGTACCGGAAAGGATAATGAAAGAGTAATTGACCGGCACGAAAAATCTGTAACTCCTTCTGAAGGATTTCAGCACGCTGAGGCCCCACGCCTTTCAGGTACTCAATTGGTCTAAGCATTATGTTATCCGTGCTTGGCATACTTCAGTTCAAAATGTTTAGAGCTGCGCGTCGGTAAATTCTTTTTTATATGATTTGAGTAATAAAAGGAAATATGAGATGAGTAATGGTCCGAAAATTAATCCTGTGATACCAAACCATTGAATGCCGAATAATACTCCAAGTACAGTGATAAGCGGATGTACGTCGGCCAATTTTTTTTGAATGATAAAACGAAACACATTATCTATTTGAGAGACGATCAAAAAACCATAAACCAGCAGTACTATTCCCTGCCATGTGCCGCCGTCAATAATTTTTGAAATAGATAAAGGAAACCATATGATAGTAGTGCCAATAAAAGGAACGAAGGAAAACAAACCGCACATTGTAGCCCAAAATCCGGAATCGCTGAAACCTAGTATCAATAAAGCTATGTAACAGGTAATACCCTGAATAACAGCAATCACTGGAACAGCAATAGCATTGCTGATGGTTTGCTTTTCCAACTCAACAGAATAGCTGTCGTCAAGTTTAGCAGTAAAAGGGAAATAGTTGTTCAGTATCTCCTGCATATGACCGCTGTTTACCAGCATATAATATAGGATGAAGTACATAATGACAATATTCAAAATCATGTTGGCAGCGGCAGACAAGGCATCGGAAGCGAAACGTGTAATGAAACCTTGCAACTGCTGAATACTGCTATCAGTAATCAACTCTATACCATAGCGGGTATGCAGGTAGTTGACAATATTTTCAACCGCTGAAAAAATGACTGCGGGGTTATTGATGATATCGCTGAGTTTTGATGTAAGAGAAATCCCTATAACGGTTAATGGAATTAGTATTACAAAAACAGATGTCAGGATAACTATAAAGGAAGCAAGCGACACTTTGAGTTTTCTTTTTTGTGTGAGATAAGACATTAAAGGTTGACTTACAATATAGATGACAACGGCACTAAGCAGTGAGGTAACGAATTCACGGAGTGCAATAAGTAAAAATCCTCCTAATAAAAAAATGAGAATCAGTAATACCCATTGCTTAGTGATAATGGAATTTTTCATATTCTGCAAAGAAAGTTAACAAAATCGTCAGCGAGTTCGGTTAACTTTATGTCAAGTTAAAAAAGGGTTATGAACGATAAATCAAAAATGGCTTTGGCATTTGTGCTGGGAGCCGCAGCCGGAGCAGCAATTGCCTATTTTCTTACCACCGAACAGGGAGAAAAAACGGTTGAAGACATTAAAGAAGCTGCTTCTAAGTTTAAAGATAACTTAGATGAGAAACTTGAAAAAAGTAAACAGGCAGTGCACGATATAGCAGATACTGCCGAACGAATCATTAACAATCTGAATCAACAAAAATCATGAGCGATTCACAAAACCCAAATGAGGAAAGCCTGAGGGAGATGATTGCTCAATACGTTTCGAAGCGAATTGAGTTGGTGAAACTAGAGACAGCGGATATCAGTGCACGTGTACTCTCGCTCTTTCTTGTCTATTTTGTTTTGATGTTTGTTCTATTCATTGCCATCATTATGCTGAGTATGCTTGCAGGTATTCTGCTGTCAGAAAAATTCAAAAGCTTTTCCATCGGCTACGGTATTGTATCTGGAGTATACTTGTTGCTATTTGTGTTGCTTTATGTTAACAGAAACTCTATAGCGGAAAAATTTCTGGCCAACCAATTCATAAAATCATTTTTTAGAGAGCACCGTGGAAACAAAAATTAACGATCTGGAAAGCCTGCATAACCGCATGGCAGAATTACGAAACGACTGCCGCAGCTATGAAATAAAAATAATTGAGCGGGTAAACTATTATCAGGAGAATGCAGGCAGCATTGTATTAGAGACTTTGCTAAAAAGTGTGATGAACATTAGTTTTATACGCATGATGCAATCGTGGTTAGGTAATGAGCAAAGTGGTTCCAAAACAGAGGATGCCTCTTCACAAAATCAAATGCTGCACACGGCTATCACTTTGGGACTGTCTCTCGGTTTAAAATATTTTAACAAGCTCTTTAAATAAAACTTGACTCCTAACGAAAGTCATTTTTATTCCATTGGGAATAACCAATTACACTACATCGTATTCGGCAGCGGCAGTGAGTTACTGATTACTTTTCATGGGTTTGGTGACAGTGCGCTATTATTTAAAAATGTTGAGGAGGCGTTTATTGCTAAATATACCGTGGTATCGGTCGACTTACCTTTTCATGGATTATCACACTGGACACAAGACGAGTTACTCACCTTACCCCAGTTATTGGTATTTATCGATTATGTGCAGAATGTCTTTCAAAAAGACAAGTTTGACTTAGCCGGATTCAGTCTTGGCGGAAAAGTTTCTTTGGCTGTTTATGATGCATTACCGGGCAAGGTGAATGCTATATGGTTGTTTGCTCCCGATGGTTTAAAAAATAATATCTGGTATAATATAGCAGTATACCCCAAAGCAGGCCAGCGACTATTTAAAAATGTACTTCACAATCCGAATTTGTTTTTGTCATTTGCCCGAATATTAGCTTTCATGAGAGTCATACGACGTCAGTATGTGCAGTTTTTAGAAAAACAATTAGACAGCGAGGCTAAGCGTATGTTGGTTTGGAATATATGGATGTGCCTGCGTGGTTATGAAAGAAGCAAAAAACATTTGAAATTTTTAATACAGCGTCATCAAACAAAAGTTTTTGTGTTTGTGGGCCGATACGATCAAATTATTAAGCCGTCGTTCGGAAAAAAATTCTGTGAAGGACTGTCATCGGCAGAATTAGTAGTTCTAGATAAAGGTCATTATCTGTTAAAGGATTATCTGAATAAGTATATTGCAGAACGATTGTAACACGATGTGGTGGTATTTGTTGCCAATACTATTTCTGAGTCTGAGTTATTTGCTCTGCATCATCTTATTGATTTATGGATGGGATAAACTTTCCGAAAAAAAATATAAATCCTCTACGGACAAACCATTGGTAACAGTTATTGTTGCGGCTCGAAATGAAGAAGTGTATATAAGAACCTGCATCAGCAGCATATTATCCCAATCGTATGATAAGGATAAGTTGCAACTGATAGTTGTTGACGACTTCAGCACCGATGGCACCAAGGAGATTGTAACATCATTTCCTGATATTCTTTTTTTAGAGTTGAAGCAATTTATTGATGAAAAAAGTATTCGCAGCGGTAAAAAGAAAAGCATTGAACTTGCTATTCAGCATGCTACAGGAAAATATATACTCATTACTGATGCAGATTGTATCGTGCCACGTAATTGGGTGAGTAGCACAGTTGAATTATTTGAAATAGAAAATGTGGAAGTTGTTACCGGGCCGGTTTGCATTAAAGAATCGAAGACATTCTTTGAGCAGTTGCAGGCGTTAGACTTATGGTCATACATATCATTATCTGCTTCAGCCATAGGATTGGGAAGACCCGTGTTGGCCAATGGAGCCAACTTCTCATTTACTAAAAGTCTATTCATTGCAGTTAAAGGATATGAAGGTTCCACACATATTAGCTCCGGCGATGATGTGCTGTTGCTGCATAAATTTATTCAGCACAATGCACGCGTAGCTTTCAATAAATCTACCGACGCAATAGTGTCCACCAAGGCAGAAGAAAATCTGCTTGCCTTTTTCATTCAAAGATTGCGTTGGGCTTCCAAATCGGCATCTTACAAAAATTTTGCTACACTGTTTATCATTAGTGTGGTATATCTCTATTACTTGTCGCTGCCATTTTGCATCATAGCATCTGTTGTACAGCCTCTGTTTATCAAATGGGTTGCGGGATTATTGATGATGAAGTTTTTTATAGACTTTATGTATATGCATCGTGTGCTAAACTTTTTTAAGCAGCGCTCTTTGCTCCAACTATTTTTACCGGCACAACTTTTCCATGTGTTCTACGTGATAATGGTTGGCGCATTTGCCCTCTTTATACCCGTGAAGTGGAAAGGTAGAAAGCTATATCGATGACACTTACTGAAAAGCAGTACAACATTTTAGATCAACTCTATTTTACCTGCACTTTCGATGCATTGCTGGAGCTATTACCTTTAAGTTCAGAAGATTTGAAATCAGAATTAATTCCGCTGCTAAGAGATAACCTCGTGCATCAAATGCTTTTTGATGATGTCTCAAAAGATTTTGTGATGCAGGAATTAGCGAACTTCAATGCTATGACAACATCGGCTTATGTTATCTCAAAAAAAGGATTACTCATTCATAACAGTCGTTGATGTGGAGTTGGTTTAAAAAACAGGAGGTTGTAGCATCTTATTCACCAGCTGGTGAAATATGGAGGCGTTTTTCTGTAAACCGATGGGCATTAAGTTCATTCTATATAATGCTCCTGTGTGTTGTAATAGCGTGTACCGGATATTTAATAACACCGGACAAAACAAGTGATGGCAATCGTATAGTACCAGCATTGGCTTTAAAGCCACCTTTCAGCAGTTCGCTCATGTTTCGTTTACCACTTTCTGAATCTAAAACAGAAAGTGTATGGCTTGATGGTGATTCAAAAAATTATCAGTACTATGTTTTGAATGAGTATTCAAAATTGGATGATACCCTCACCTTGAATGCTAATGCCGGATCAGGTTTGCCGGATACATTGTTGGATTTTTCAGTGAAAGACATACAATCTCACGGAATCGAAGAATTTGATGATTGCATTTATACACAACAACATTATTTAGGAACGGATAATCTCGGCAGAGACATTCTAACACGCCTGATGCTCGGGTTGCGTATCTCTCTAAGCGTTGGTTTTATCGCAGTATTTATTTCACTCACCATTGGAATATTGCTTGGCGCATTAGCCGGTTATTACGGTGGCATCACAGATAAAGTAATCCAGTGGTTCATCAATATCATATGGGCTATACCTACTGTGCTTTTGGTTTTTGCACTAACTATAGTTTTAGGAAAAGGCTTCTGGCAAATTTTTATTGCAGTCGGATTAACTATTTGGGTAAGCGCAGCACGTTTAATTCGTGGTCAGGTGATGAGCGTGAAACAGGAACAATACATAGAAGCTACAAGAAGCCTTGGTTATGGCAATTTACGTATCATCCTCAAGCATATACTGCCCAATATTCTTGGGCCAATTCTGGTTATAGCAGCATCTAATTTTGCAACGGCGATATTGCTCGAAGCCGGATTGAGTTTCTTGGGAATAGGCGTACAGGCCCCTGCACCAAGCTGGGGTAGTATGATTCGCGATAACTACGGCTACATTATTTCAGATACACCATATATGGCGCTCATACCGGGCTTTGCTATTATGCTTCTGGTATTATTGTTGAATTTAATAGGCAATGGTCTGCGCGATGCGTTAGATGTTAAGACTAAACATCAATAAAATTCGTTCATCCTTTGTAAGCACAACACCATGACTGTCAGGCTCGCTGATATTAATACCGATGTCCAACAACTTCAAGAGAAGCTGCATTTGAAAACTATTCAGCTGAATGCCTTGCTTGAAATCACACAGGCTATCAATAGTAACCTGTCTTCCAAGGCACTACTTGAATTGTTTTCCAATGTACTGCGCGATGAGCTCGGGGTGAATCGCATGGCCATCTTTACTCATTTTGACGAATGGGCTTGCAGTGCATCATATGCTGTTGACGAAGCCTTGCTTACGGGCATAGAAGATAAAACACTGAGAGAGTTCAAGCACATCAGTCATTTAAAAAATAAAAAAACATCGTTAGCCTCTGTGTTTCAAACAGTGGTGCCTGTATATCATAAATCACATCCACTTGCAGTATGCTTTCTGGGTAATGCAGGAAATCTGAAAGGAGAAACAGAAGAAGAGCGTTTAAACTTTATTCAGATTATCATTAATATCATATCCGTTGCCATTGAGAATAAAAAATTGTTTAAAGACCAGCTGGCGCAACAGGGCATTAAAAAAGAGTTGGAATTAGCAGGAAAAATGCAAACGTTGCTCATTCCCGAAAAGCTTCCGGCAAATGAGTTTATGGAAATGGATGCGTTATATATGCCTCACCTCGATATTGGCGGCGACTATTATGACTATCTTCAACTCAATGAAGACGAATATATGTTTTGCCTTGGTGATATAAGCGGGCATGGTATCGCAGCTGCTTTGCTGATGGCTAATTTCCAGGCGAGCCTGCGCTCCATGATCATGCAACAGGATTCTCTAAAAGATTTTATATCGCTTTTCAATACAAAGATTAATGAGATTACACGCGGCGAAAAATTCATAACTCTCTTTTTAGCGCGTTATAATACATACAACCGTAAGTTGCATTTCATCAATGCCGGACATACACCACCTGTTTTTATGAATAAAGACGGTGTTCAGTTGCTGGATAAAGGATGTACTATACTTGGAATGTTCGAAAAACTGCCAAGTATCCATGTCGGAGAAATCAATATTCAAGCACAAGACTTTCTTTTCTGTTATACCGATGGTTTAACAGAACTAGAAAATGAACAAGGGGAACAATACGGTATTGAACGATTATCAGAATATGTGAAATCACATTCTCAGCTCTCCGTAGTTGATTTTAATAAAAAGATGCTGGATGAAATAGTGCGTTACAAGGGCACTAAACTAATTTTTAACGACGACGTCAGTTTTCTCACTACTCGTTTTCTCTGAGGTATAGTGCTTATATCCCAGTACAGCAATCATGGCTATGTTCATATAATAAACCGAACCTACTTTATCGGTTTCAATCATATCGCTGAGCGTATTGTTTATCAAAATAGCTGTCATACTCATCATTATGGCCATGAGCCACATGCGGTCATCTCGTTCTTTCAAACGGTGAAATAGATATTCGCCATAAACAAATACACTGATGGTTAGTAAGGTGTAAATCAGTAATCCAATAATGCCTTGTTCCACTAACATTAATATAAAATAGTTGTGTACTGTGGAACGTTCGGGATTAGAACTTACATAAGTACGAAATGCGCTTACGGTGTAACCTTTATAAAAATTATAAAAGTTGCCCGGACCAAAACCATGAATGGGTTCTGCGGCACTCATTCTAAATCCGGCTACCCAACGGTAGATTCGTTCCGCACTCGATATATCTTCCATTTTATAAGTTGATGAAAGGTGAGTGCCTAAGTCATCATGATAAATAGTTGATTCGAAGTTTGGCGCATAATTGATATAGTAATAATTACGTGAAAGGATGAAAAGAGTAATACAAGCAGTAATTATAGAAGCTGTTGCTAACCACTTTGTTAATCGTAAACGAATAATAATCTGAATACCAAATGCAGCTAACAATGCCAGCCAGGCAGAACGGGTATATGAGAAGAACACGCCGGTAATGAAAACAGGTAATATGATGAGCAATATTTGACGACCAATACTATATCGTTTATACCACAACAAACCAAGCAGCACAAATGGAATCCACTCAGAAAGCATGGCAGCATAGCTTACATGGTTTCTAAAGAAAGGAGCCATAGTATGATTCACATCAGCAAAAGAAAATCCAACGTGCGAATGACGAATTAAAGTATAAATCGTAGTTAGAAACAGAGGTATCGTAATGAGCCAGAATATTTTTTTAAAATCATTGACCGACTTGATAATCATCGCTGTGAGCACTACGAAGGTCATGAGGTACCAAAACTTGGATAGCGTGAATTTAAAACTCACGAAGATGTTGGATGAAAATAGAGTAGAGATAATAATCCAGATAAACTGAATAATTAGAATGGATGTAACCGGATTTAAGTGAAGTGCACTTGGATAATTTTTGCTGTTTGCCATTAACAGTCCTATGGTAAGCAGCATTAATCCTACAATGAGTAGTTCATCAGGAAAGTCTATTCCAAACCCTCCAGGTAATGTAGCTTCAATACTTAGTGGAATGAAAAAACATAAAACATAGTACAGAGTATGAACGCTATTGATGCCAATATATACTCCAACAGTTACAATGGGTACTACATACCAGATGATGTTATCGGTAACTGTTCCGGCTATAATCCCCAGCAGGAGTGTTAGGCCGAAAAAGAAAAAATGACTGAGATCAAAAAAATCCAGCCGTTTATTCATTCGATAATTGTTGTTTGATGTCGCGCATACGTTCAATACACCATGCCATAATAACAGATCCTGCAAATGCCGTCAGCAAACTGCCTAATACAATAATCCAACGAATAGGTTTTGACTTTTTCTCAGCTGGATAGGCCTTTTCCAAAGTAAAAATGGTAGGAACGTTAGTATTAATAGTGGATTTGTATTGCTCTGCTAGTCCAATGGTGTTATTTAATTCTTTTAGACCGGCTTTTTTCTGGTCTTCTAAAAGTTTTAACTGCTGATCTAAAAGTTCAGGGCTTTTCCATTCTGTATTATTTTCACCGTTTCGTAAAGATGCAGGAACTAATGTTGCTTTCTGTACCATCATTTTTACATTCACAATACTGTCATTTAAGATTTGCAGTTGCGTCTGTTTCTCTTCAATCTTGTTATTGTATATACTTAATATTCTACGCTTGTTCTCAAGAATGATGTTATTGTTCATTTCATCAACCTTAGCTGCAATATCATTGCAGATATCGGATGCTCGTTGCTTGTCAGTATCGAAAACAGTAATCTCTACAGCACCCTTGTCGTTTCTAACCGCAGAATAATTTTCCTCTAATTCTTTCATTACTTTATAATTGGGATATTCAGTATTTGCAGAATCAATTTTATAAACCCCGAATAATTTGTACTTCTGAATGATGTATGATTTTAAAGGAGCACTGTTGGCAATCGAAAGTAGTCGGTCAATGTCATCGCTGCTGCCAAAATATTCGGCGTTGTTGTCCACAAATAAAGTTTGACTGCTGGTCATATTAGGACTTGCAGCAAAAAAAACAGTGGTGCTTTTAAATTTAGGTTTTATTATGTGCGGGTCGCTGATAATTACTGAGGCCACTATAGCTAATCCACAAAGTATGATGATTGGTTTTTTCCAACGGAGCATCAGTCGGATTAATTCCAGCAAGTTCAATGTATGGTTCATCAGAGCTTTAGAAAAATTTTGGCAAATGTAGAAAAATATACTTCCCTCAGTCCTCTCGGGCTAATTGCAGTAGTTGTTGAATTTGTTGGATTGAAATGAGGCGCAGCGCAAACGCATAAACACTACTTAATATTATCAATGCAAAACACTGAATTATCCAGCTTACATCTGAATATATGCTTAATATCCAGCCTGAAAGCAATAATAATGCAACAAACACTAATAATTGAGGTATCACTATTAGATTAATGGTTTCCTTCTGATAATTCCTGATATACACATACTCTGAAATGGCTACAAACAGGTTGCAAATGATAGTAGTTATTGCGGCTCCTTCAATGCCATATCTAGGAATCAAAATAAAATTGATGCAGATACTCATCACGGCCGCTGTCGCTGTAATTGAATTAAGTGCCCTCAGTTTTGCGGCTGCTGCCAATAGCGTTCCAAACACATATACACCAAAGCTGCCCCATAAGCTGATCATCAAAATGGTTAAAGTCTTACCGCTTTGTGATATGGTATTGTGATAAAGCAAGTCCATAATATTGTTGCTGTAGAAAATACTAATGACCACTGCTACTGATGCAATAAGACTGATAGCAATAAATGCAGATTGCATTAATGCTTTTACCGCTTTATTACTACCTACTAAACGCGAGAATATAGGTAGCAGTAATGCCGCAAATAAGTACCCGAATTGATTCGCAGCATCCAGTAAACGATATGCAGCAGCATAGTGTCCAGCTGCTTCTGTGCCCAGAAGTCGTTCGAGAATAACAGCATCACTTCTTGTATAAACAGTCATAAAAAAAATGACGAGTACATATGGATAGCTGTGTTTCCAAATATTTTGCAACTCATTTATTGAAATATGCCATTCAATGGATTTGCTTATTCTGAGAGTTGTTATTAACGCTATAAATATTGTCGCAGCATAGCAGGCAGTTTGACCATACACAAACCATTCTATAGTGAATGATTGCTTCCATTCAGGTGTCAATAATATACTACCAAAGAAAGTAAGCATCAAAATCTTATCTGTAATGGAGAGTACACTGTCTGTTTTAAAGTGATGCAACCCCGAAATATTGGAGCGCAGATAAATAATAGCTGATAGCAACACCTGATTGGTACATAGCATCATTAACAGGGGGTATGCATCAGAAGAAATATGGGTAAAGTAAGCGACAGCAAATGTGATAAGAATGTACAGAGCTGTAAATAAGATCTTTAACAGAACAATATGAGGTAACAGATTTTTAATACTGGTTGGTTGTTGTGCTACTTGGCGGTTATTATAATAAGTCATCCCCATATCGAGCATGATATTAAACATCATAGTCAATGCACTCAAAGAAAAATATAAACCGTATGCTGAAACTCCGGTGATGTTTTGAACGCTTCTGTCTATTCCAAGAACCCATAATGGCTTGATAACAATGTTCAGTAGGAACAGGAAAATCAGATTCCGGAAAAAGGTGCGCCGCATAGGGGTTGCTGTAACGATACAAAAGAAATTTTCTTTTTGCACATAGTCTTCATTTTCTTTGTGCGCTATGCACTCGGCGTCGTTAATGCAACAAAGAGAAAATCTATTAAACCGTTTATCAGAGATATACCGTATCGAACAGCGTGGTCGAATAGCACGATCGATACAAAATCCTGTGCAACGCCTGAATGTGTTTATTCACAACAGATTGATTTACCCTGCTACAAGTAAGGGGAAATTGGTTTCTGCAGAAACATTCTGGAATAAGCCTATGTGGATTCAGCTTCCCGCCGCTGCTGAAATATTACTCACAGGAGCAAAGGTTCACCGTTCTGAAATTCAGCTCTGCAAGTGGTTGCTGCGCGAAGTAAGGCCTACCCAAACATTTATTGACGGTGGGGCACATTATGGCTTTTATAGCCTTTTGTTTTCCTTTTTGAGTAATCAATCGACCGTTGTTTCATTTGAACCGTTACCATCAACCTGTACTATTCTCGAAAAGAATAAACAACCCAATCAAATAATTGTCAATGCGGCTTTGTCAGACAAAACAGGTTTTGTGTTTATGTCGCAACCAGACATCAGGAACTCTGAAGCAAATGAAGTGATTGACACTGATTCCAACGAATCAAATAGAATATCTTGCTGTGCACTGGATGATGAATTGATGAAATTAATAGTCCAGCCGGATTATATCAAACTTGATGTTGAAGGACATGAGTATGAAGCATTAATCGGCGCAAAAAAAACTATAGAACAAAGTAAACCAGCCATCATTCTCGAAATATGGAATGCTTCCTATCGCAACAACGAAAAACAATTGAAGGCCATAGAAATGCTTCGTAGCATCGGTTATATTCTATACTTACCCGATGATGATGGTATATTGCAGCAGTGCAACAAGCTGGAACAACTCAATCAGTCAGAGATGGATTCATTCAATGTGATTCTGAAAGTTAAATCATGATCATAGCTGTAAACACACGTTTCTTAATTGCCAATCAACTCGAAGGGATTGGCTGGTTTACCTATGAAACTCTCAAACGCATCACACGAGCACATCCCGAACATCAGTTCCATTTTTTCTTCGACAGGCCTTATAACAATGAGTTTATTTTCTCAGGTAATGTAACACCACATATTCTTCGTCCGCCGGCAAGACATCCAATACTTTGGTATTGGTGGTTTGAACAAGCTGTACCAAATAAACTCAAAGAAATTCAGGCAGACATATTTCTCTCAACAGACGGATTTCTTTCCTTGTCATCTTCGTTAAAGCAGGTACTCGTAGTTCACGATTTAGCTTACCTTCATCATCCTGCACATATCAACTTTACGGCTTTAAAATATTACAGGCATTTTGTACCTCGTTATGTGAATAAGGCTTCACGCATTGCTACAGTCTCCGAATTCTCACGTAACGACATACACCGTGCATTCAATTTTCCTCTTAATAAAATTGATGTAACCTATAACGGAGCACATGAGTTCTTTCAACCTTTATCAGAACAGGAAAAAGTAAAAATCAAGGCACGTTATACACAAGGCAAGCCATACTTTATATATGCAGGTGCAATTCAACCCCGTAAAAATGTAACCACATTATTTAAGGCTTTTGATAAGTTGAAATCTGAACAGAATGTGCCGCATAAATTAATTATTGCAGGTCGTTTTGCATGGAAATCTAAAGAAGTAAGAAGTTGTTACGATGCACTTCAGTATAAAGAGGATATTGTCTTTACAGGGCATTTAGGTAGAAACGAGTTAGCGCGTATTATGGGTGCGGCGTATGCATTGGTTTATGTCTCTCTTTTCGAAGGTTTTGGAATACCGATTGTAGAAGCCGGACAGTGTGGCGTTCCTTGTATTACTTCAAATGTATCCTCAATGCCTGAGGTGTGCGGCAATGCCGGCTTATTGATTAACGAACCTCAAAATGTAAATGAGGTTACAGAAGTAATGTTGAGAATCATTAGTGACCAAAAACTATATAGCGATCTGTGTAGAGAAGCTCCTTTACAGGCAAGTAAATTCAGTTGGGATTATTCAGCAAAATCTCTATGGCAATGTGTAATGAATGCCTGATAGTATTTTCTAATTACATAGGATAGAATCTAATATCGAGTTGATGTAATAATGAAAAGTTGTTTATTCAAATCTGATAGTGCTTTTAGCTTCTATATCGCAACGGCTATCGAAGTTAAAGTCAATGTAACGTGCTTCTCCTGAATTTGCCTGAACCTCTACCTTACATCTTCCATTTTCAAGCCCACCTTTATCGAAAACTTTTGCGGTAATGGGTCCCGAATAGTCTTTGTCGAAGATAATATATACTGCAACTATATTGTTGTTGCCATTACCATCTGAATTAATGCTGAATTTACCGTGACTGATACCAGATGATTTCAAATCTTCAGAAAACGTCAAAGTGCATTGCAGGGTTTTATCTACTCCTTCGCTGACACCTTCAATAAACTCTGTTGCTGTTTGACCAACAACCTCTCCCCCTTTATTAATAGATTGCTTGGTGCTGTCTTTTATTCTGTCGCACGAAAGGGTGAAAATGATCAGAGATAAAATAACGGTAGGATTAGAAAATTTCATGTATGGGAATTTATTGATTGTTTGTAAAAATCGTCGTCTTTCATTAAAACGTCTATAAACAAAAAGCCCCCTTACTGAGGGGGCTTTTTGTTTTGATTTTTAGTTGTTCTAAGATGTTATTTTACTACAGTAATTTTTGTTGAGAAAGATCCTTTAGAAGAATTAAGAATTACGTTGTAAACACCGGCAGCAAGATCTTTAACATCTACATTATAGAAGTATGTGCCTTTCAGTTGAGTGCCGTGAGTAATGGCTTTCATAAAGCGTCCGGCCATATCGTATATACCTAAATCTAATGTAGCCATCTCAGGTAATGTGTATTCAATGCGAACTATATCTGAGCTTGGATTAGGTGTTGTTCTGATTTCAAATAATTGAGCATCAATTTTTGCCTTACCAAGATTAAGACCATTACCACTTACTTTAATTTCGTCGATACTAATAAGGTTGTCATCATGTGTTCCATGACAGAAAGCAATGTAGATGGTTTGTCCGGCATAATCAGCAAGACTTGCAGTGAATTGACGTAAAACGCCTCTGAATCTCATGGAGTCTCCGTTATATTCTACATATGTTCCATCTAATCCATGTACGAATCCGTTTGGTGATAATTCAAAAGAATTGAATAATGAAGAATAGTTTGAACTATCTACTATTCCCGGCTGGCTTATATATTCGGAAGCATAGAATAAAGTATCCGTGAAGTTGTCAGGAAAGTTTCCTGTTTTAGAAACTAATACTTGATAGCCATCCAGATATCTTGGCAATTGGAAAGGAGCGGATTTCCATTCCAATGTACCTGTGGCATCAAGAAGTTGAATAGGAGGCAATATTAAATAGTTGGCTACAGGTGTAAGCGGGTCATTAGTCCAGGAGTTGCTTGATAAAACAGTATTATTACTATCAATTGTAGAAAATCCAAAAGTCAGGTACCATTCATTTGGACGATTGGCTGCTGCCCCGGCACCAGGTAATCCATCGAAATCGGCATTGATCCAAGTGTTGTCGTTTCCGGTAGGAATGACCGTAGGAATTTCAACTGTGTCGGCCTCAAAATCTTCAAAGAGAATGACATTCTGAGCCTGAGTAGCTGAGAATGTAAAAAGTGCAATCAGTAAAGGGTAAAATTTCTTCATGTTATTGTTAATTGATTTTTAAAAGGAGTTGCAAATTAAGTATTCAAATTGATTATAACAAAGCCTGTCTCAGGTCATCAATCAAATCATCGGCATCTTCAATCCCTACGCTCAACCTGATGAGAGTGTCCTTCAGTCCGTTTTTAAGTCTTTCTTCTTTTGGAATAGAAGCATGCGTCATCGTTGCCGGATGACCAATCAGAGACTCCACGCCACCTAAAGATTCTGCTAAGGAAAAGAGTTTAGTACCGCTAAGTACTTTCAGTGCCTCATCCATATTATCACCTTTCAGCGTAAATGAAATCATACCGCCAAAACCACGCATTTGCTTTTTAGCAATCTCATGATTTGGATGAGTACTTAACCCAGGATAGTAAACACTTTCAACTTTCGGATGATTTACCAGAAAATCAACAATACGTGCACCGTTCTCACAATGTCTCTGCATGCGTACGTGTAGGGTCTTGATTCCGCGCAGCATCAAAAAACAGTCTTGTGGCCCGGGTACAGCACCGCAAGAATTTTGAATAAACTTCAGTTGTTCATTAATCGCAGCATCATTAGTAATGAGCATTCCCATGACCACATCGCTGTGACCACCTAAATATTTTGTAGCGGAATGCAGTACGATATCAGCGCCGAGGTCAAGAGGGTTTTGCAGGTATGGCGAAGCAAAAGTGTTGTCTACCACTAATGTGAGACTATTCTTTTTGCAAATGGCAGCAGCACCTGTAATATCAATCACATTCATCATAGGGTTAGTGGGAGTTTCCACCCATACCATTTTAGTTTTTGGTGAGATAAACTTCTCAATATGCTTTACATCGTGCATTGGTATAAAATGAAATTTGATACCATACTTCTCAAATATTTTAGTGAAGATGCGGTAAGTGCCTCCGTACAAATCATTGGTGCTGATAACCTCATCGCCGGGAGACAATAACTTAACAACAGCATCAGTAGCACCCATCCCACTGCTAAAACACAACCCGTGTTTTCCGTTCTCGAGTGCAGCAATATTTTTTTGCAAAGCATCACGTGTAGGATTTTGAGTGCGGGCATATTCGTACCCTTTATGGTCTCCTGGTGCCGCCTGAACATATGTAGAGGTTTGAAAAATAGGTGTCATGATCGCTCCTGTTGTAGGGTCGGGTTCAATGCCTGCGTGAAGGGCTCTGGTAGCAAATTTCATGTGTCGTTATTGTGGTTTATATAATGTGGTGCAAAGATGCATTTGTTTTATACACCTATATATTTACCCCGAAATGTCTCAACAACCTGCACCTTTTTCCTGCACATTCACACCTTCCTTGCCTCACTTGCTATCACAATTAAAATGTAGCATCGCCATCACCACCTATCAGGCAGGCAAGCTCATCTTCATATCACCATCGGGCTATGATAAACTCATTCAATTACCCAGAACATTTCACCGACCAATGGGCTTGAGCGTTTCAGGTAACCAATTGGCGCTGGCTACACGTACCCAGGTTACAACCTTTATAAACGAGCCTTCGCTCAACATTAATTATCAGAAAACACCTAGTGCATATGATGCCATGTTTGCTCCGCGAATTACTTATCATACCGGCCCGTTAGACCTTCACGATATTCATTTTTTGGATAGCCATTTGCTTGCTGTAACCACAGCATTTAATTGCATCAGTAGACTAACACCAAATGAAAGTTTTACTCCTGTATGGAAACCCGATTTCATTACAGGAATTGAGGCTGAAGACCGTTGCCATTTGAATGGTTTTGCCATAAAAAACAATGACTGGTTTGTAACGGCATTTAACTGTGGGAATACATTAGGTAGCTGGCGCAGCGATATTCTTAATTCAGGAGTGCTGATACATGCTCAAACACAAGAGCAAATTCTGAATCAACTTGCCATACCTCACTCACCAAGAATGTATAAAGGTAAACTCTACCTTTTGCTCTCCGGTAAAGGGGAGATGGTTGAAGTGGATTTGGAGAAGAAATCATATTCAGTAGTATGTCATGTGCCGGCGTTTGTGCGAGGTTTAGCATTTGTGTCGGAGTTTGCATTTATAGGCATCTCACAACCGCGTAAATCATCTTCAACATTCGGAAAACTTTCTGCCGAAGCTCAGCAACAAAAAGCAGGTATAGTTGTGGTTGATTTAAAAACAGGTAATGTGGTGTCTGAGTTGCGTTATACCAATTCGGTTGAAGAAATATATGATGTACA
Organism: uncultured Bifidobacteriaceae bacterium; assembly: GCA_964640655.1. Taxonomy (GTDB): domain Bacteria; phylum Bacteroidota; class Bacteroidia; order Chitinophagales; family UBA10324; genus BJGO01. The sequence continues at coordinate 81,096 of CAZXFT010000013.1, forward strand.
GATTATTCATGATTCTGTTAGACCAAATATTTTAGCTCCCGATAAACCAGAACATAACCTGGCTGTGGTATCAGATGCTCGTTCGTGGTGGGCAGCATCCGATTAATATTGAGACTATTACTTTTTAATAATAAGTTAGCTTAGCCGCACTAATAAGTAGTATGCACTTCAGACATCAACTATCCATTCTTAAAAATAAACTATTAAATCTTCAAGCCAATTCATCAAATGATGCGGCTTTATGCATTTCGATGTTTAGGAAGATTCGTCAGCAGATGCCTATGGCATCTATACGCAGAACTATAGGCGCTGCAGCCTTTGCAGTGCTTTTGCAATTAGTAGCACCAAATACCCAAGCACAAAACAGAGCAACATTCAACTTTGGTACGCCACAGTTTAATCCATTCGGGTTGCAAAGTATTCCCAATGCAAGCGTGACCTTGCCATCATTGGGAGATTTAGACAACGATGGAGACATTGATATGGTTGTTGCCTATTTGGATACCATAAGTTACAGCTCCAAATTCTTATATATTAAAAATGAGGGTAGTATTGGAAATCCATCTTTTAGTTCTCCATCAGATGAAATTTATTCCAACCCGATAATCAGTAATGATTTTCCTATCAATGCTCCGGCACTTGTCGATTTAGATGGCGATGGTGATTTAGATATTGTGGTTGGGGCATACGATTATGATTCATATACCTATAATGGTAAGTTTATCTATTATCAGAACATTGGCACTGCAGCAAACCCACAATATGCTGAAGGGGTAGATAATCCATTTGAACTTCAACCATCAATGGCAGGTCTCTTCTGGTTCCCGACTTTTGCAGACATAGACGGTGATGGTGATCAGGATATGGTTGCTTCCTCATATTATGCAGGAACAAAATTTTTTAAAAACTCCGGCTCTGCTACTTCACCTCAGTTTGATGAGCCAATTGATATGAATACAGCCTTCGAAATAACTCAGCCAATAAATTTCGTATTTCCATTTTTTGCTGACCTGGATAATGACGCGGACATTGATTTATTTATTACGGATTATTATGATGGAAAATTCATGTATTTTGAAAATACCGGAACAACAACAGCACCGGCGTTTGCTGCAGTAGTAAATAATCCAGACAATCTTACTTATTCCGATATTGATCTTACCCCAAACTTTGTAAAGTTTGATAATGATGCTGACCTGGAGATGTTTTCTGGTTCATATACCGGAATAGTTTATCGTGAGAATTTACAATTCGCGGTTGGGGTTAAAAATGTTGTAATCAAATCAATTCAGGTTGCACCGACAGTAAGCAACGATGTGATCAATGTGTTGAATTTGAAAAATGCCATTCAGCAAGTAACCGTTTATAATATGCTGGGTCAGGTAACTCAAGTTGATTATTCAGGCACAAGCATTAGCATACAATCATTGATTGCAGGACAGTACCATCTGCGCATCATTGATTCTGCCGGTGAAGTATACACAGCCCCATTCATAAAACAGTAGAAAAATGCCAATAGAAAAGTTTCTTGTTTTCATCATTGACGACGACCCATTTATGCGCACGGTTTTGAAAGAATTCATTTCTTCAAAATATCCTGATGCTTTAATTGATTTATTTGAAACCGGCGAAAAAGCTTTAATGAATCTGCATAAAAAACCGGATGTTATTTTATTGGATTATAACCTCGACAGTAAGGAGGGCTCTGCCTTGAATGGGCTTGAAATTTTAAAACGCATCAAACAGCTCTTACATGCTGTCCCGGTAATATTTATTTCTGCATCAGATGATCCACAAATAAGTGCCGACATTATTAAGTATGGCGCGTTTGATTACATTGTAAAAGGAGATCAGGCGTTTCCAAGGTTGGAGGTAATGATTAACAATGCCACTGGCCACTTATCACTGCGAAAGGAAATGGCAACACAAAAAGTATTCAACCGAATCCTGTTTTTGCTGTTTGTTGTGATTTTGATTTTATTTATCATCTCACAATTCCTTTAGTACAGCTACAAAGTATTATGCAGTTTCTTGGTTACAACATTTTGTATGTAATCAACCCACTTAGAAGTTTTGGTTCAAACCAGGTGCTCTTAGGTGGCATAATTAATCCTGCGTCGCTAACATCAAATAGTTGTTTCATACTAACTGGGTAGAGAGCAAATGCTACAGCCGATTTACCCCGGGACACTTTTTTTTCTAATGCGGCAACTCCTTTTGTTCCTTCCAAAAAGTCGATGCGCTTATCGGTACGAGGATCAACTATCCCAAGTATAGGACTTAATAAATTCTCCTGTAAAATACTTACATCAAGTACACTTATTGGGTCATTGGCATAGGTGCCTTCTTTCGCTTTAAGCCTAAACCACTTATTATCGAAGTACATGCCTATATCGTGAACATGTTGTGGTATAAACGGCGACACATCAGATAACTGAACATCGAATCGTTCTAATATTTTTTTTAGAAAAACTTCGCTGCTCAATTGGTTTAAGTCCTTAACTATTCTGTTGTAGTCATATATCTTCAACTGATTAGCAGGAAAAATACATGTATGCAGATAGTTGTAATCCTCCTTTCCTGTATGATTAGGATTTTCTTTTCTCTTCATCTCTGCTACAAGACTAGCCGATGCTGCACGATGGTGGCCATCGGCGATATAGGTGTAAGGAACACGCTCATTCAATAATTGAGTTAAAGTTTGAATTTGCTGTGCATCTCTGATAACCCACATTGAGTGAAACACATGCAAATCTGATTCAAAATGGTAATCGGGAACCTCAGCGGTGAGTGTGTTAATCAGGGTATCAATTTCTGGAACGGGGTTATATGCCAGAAATACAGGATTGCTTTGAATACCGGTAGTGATAATGTGTTTTACATTCTCCGACTCTTTTTCTGAGCGTGTATGCTCATGTTTTTTAATGTTTCCGTTAACATATTCTTGCAAATGATAACGCGCCACTAGTCCGGTCTGGCTACGGCCATTCAGTGTTTGGCGATAGATATAATAACACTCCTGGTCATCCTGAAAAACAGTTTTTTCGCGCATGAGTTTTAGCAGATATTCCGCCGCAAAGTCGAAAAGACGCTGATCGGTTTTTTCAATTCCTTCAGTAAAGTTGATTCGTGGTTTTATGACATGCGCAAAGGAAATAGGATTTCGAATTGCTGCTTCCCTGCGGTTGTCTTCGTTCATCAGGTTATTAGGCAGAATGGCTACTTTATCAGCTAATGCTTTTGTTGGTCTTATTCCGGCAAATGGTTTTATTCGTTGCATATGTATGAAATGCGCTTAATGTTATCGGGTTAAATTGGTGTGTTGTTGTGATTGCCTTTTGTTTAAAAGTATGAAATCAATAATACCTCTTAGATAGCCATACCCATAGGACAAATGCAACACGGGAAACGTAAAGAACAAGCAGGCAACATCACTAAAATTACTGCCGTGTTTAATAGACATCAGTAACGCTGTAATGATGTATAATGCCAAAGGTGCCGACCAGAGTATGTTAATACAAATTCCTATCGGCACGCTGAGTAAATACAATAGAAAGAGTAGTGGAATTATTTGTCGGAATGTTGTAATAGCTTTATGCTTTCGGTTAACATATACTTTCCAATAACCATACTGAAATTGTTGTGATGCCAATTTGGCAATACTGTTTCTTACATAATATGTTGCATGAGAATGAATGTCTAAATAAATTTTGTATCCGTTTTTTAAAATACGGTAACTCATTTCATCATCCTGATTACGGGTAAGTTCTTCATCAAAGTATCCAATCTCATCGAAGAGCTTTTTGGGATATACACCAAATGCAACAGTATCCACATAACCCGAACTTAAGCCTGTTCTGAAATGCGAGCTGCCTACACCAAATGCTGTGCTCATTGCAATAGAGATAACACGTGCTGTGTCGCTGGCGGAAATACTTTGCAGTATACCTCCTGCACAGGCAATCTTATTATCTTCCTGTAAATGTTTGATTGCATTGCTGATATAGTTATTACTTATTTCTGAATGGGCTCCCAGTATCATCACGTATTTTGCACTTGATTTTTTTATGCCGATGTTTAATGCGAATGGAGTTGTACGTTTTTGATTTTCAATGATGGAAACTCGATTATTATTTGCAAATGCCTGATGAATAGTATTCACTGTTCCATCGTCACTCAAACCATCTATCACAATAACATCCAGCAAATCGCTCGGATACTCTGATTGCAAGACACTTTCAATACACCGCACGATGTGCCCCTGTTCATTTCTACAGGGAATCACAACACTTACGCACGGTAATGGATGTGCCTCCGGCATAGAAATAACTATTGTTTGAAAAACTGCTTAATGATTTCAAAGACCTCTATGCCAACGCGTTCCTGCGCCTCCGCGGTTGATGCACCAATGTGTGGGGTTAATGAAACAAGGGGATGTGTTAGCAGTGCTGTATTTTGTGTGGGTTCTTTTTCAAATACATCTATACCTGCAAAAGCAATGTGACCGCTATTAAGTGCATTTAATAAAGCAGACTCATTTACTGTTCCACCTCGAGCACAATTAATCAATACGCTTCCTTTTTTCATTAGTGCAAATTCCTTTTCACCTACCACTTCAGTGCTTCCTGCGCTATGTATGCTGATGATGTCGCTTTGACGAAGAACTTCTTCCTTGCTTATCGGGTGTATAACAATGCTTGCCGATTTACCATTTGGCAACTTAATTTCTATATCAGATTTAACAGGATATAAATCGTAAGCAACTACATTCATTCCTAATCCTATGGCAATACGAGCAGTAGCGCGACCTATATTACCGAACCCGATTAAACCCAGAGTTTTTCCGTTCACTTCCCAACCATTTGAGTACTTCTTCTTGAGCTCGTTAAATTGAGTCAATCCATCAACTGGCATCTTTCTGTTTGAATCGTGAAGCATTCTTGCAACACTAAATATGTGAGCAAAAACAAGCTCGGCTACCGATTGAGATGATGCCTTTGGTGTATTGCGAACCGCGATTCCTTTCGCCTCAGCATACGGAACATCGATGTTATCCAATCCTACTCCGCCTCTGACAATTAACTTAGTCTTCGACATCACATCTAATAAATCTTTCCGAACATTAGTAGCACTTCTTACAGTAAGTACATCGTAGTTGTTGACGATTTCCGCTAATTTATCCTGAGGGAATTTTGAAGTATCTACATCAAAACCTGCTTCCGTCAATAGTCTTTTACCACTTTCGTCAATACCGTCATTTGCTAAAACTTTAATAGCCATTTATCCGTGTTTTTTTGAAAAGTCATCAATCAAATTCACCAATAATTCAATGCCTGCTCTAGGCATAGCGTTGTAAATCGAAGCCCTGAAACCTCCAACTGAACGATGACCTTTAATACCAATACATCCATTTTCTTTAGCCATGTTGTTAAATGCATCTTCGAGTTCAGGTTTGTTAATTGTCCAGGTTACGTTCATGTCTGAGCGGCTGTCATTACGCGAAACACCATTAAACAATGAACTGCGGTCTATTGCATCGTAAAGCAACTTTGCTTTTTCAATGTTCCGTTGTTCCATTACTTTAAGCCCTCCTTCTTTTTGCAACCAGCGCAGAGTCAGCAACATAACATATATGCCAAAAGTACTTGGTGTGTTGTGCAGAGAATTATCTTTAATATGCACTCTGTAATCTAAAATGGTTGGTATGGCTCTGCTGACTTTTCCTAAAATGCTTTCTTTAACAATTACTAAGGTTACCCCAGAAGGACCTAGGTTCTTCTGTGCGCCAGCATATATTAAATCAAATTGGTTCCAGTTTAATTGTCTGCTGAAAATATCAGAACTCATATCAGCTATCAATGAGCAATTTACATTAGGGATAGATTTCATCTGTGTGCCCTGTATCGTTTCATTGGTAGTTATGTGTAAATATTTGCTCGATGAAGTGACATTAAAGTTAGTCGGCATATAATTATAGCTCGCATCGGCTGAAGAACAGGCAATATGTACATTGCCAAACAACTTAGCTTCCTTAATAGCTTTCTTTGACCATGCTCCTACATCCATGTACGATGCAGTTTCATCGTTGTCCAAAATGTTGTAGGGTATCATACAAAACTGCTGAGTAGCGCCGCCTTGTAAAAACAATATCTTATAATCGTCTCCTAAGCCGGTAATTTCTTTAATGAGTTGTTGAGTTTCATCAACAACCTGAGTAAACTCTTTGGATCGATGTGAGATCTCAATTAGAGATAAACCAATACCATTAAAATCCAAGATAGCTTTCGAGGCTTCTTCAATAACTTCAGGGGGTAAAATTGCCGGACCTGAGTAAAAATTGTACTTCTTCATTATACTGAAATAATTAGTGTGCGCAAATGTACCCAAGCGTGGAAAGTATCTTTAATCATCAAATTATTTCGCTAGATACTTTTGTAACAGTGCGTTGGCTTTTAATAATCATTGTCTTACTTTCTAATTTTTATTCTACTGCTCAAGACACTTCGGCTTATTATGTCCGCTATCCTGATCGATTACAGGTTAATTTATTTCAATCTCAAAAGCAGTATTATTTAACGATATCACCTGAAGGTCTATATGATCGCCTTGATGGAAAAACTTTGGTACAACGGTATGCCGTTCAGTCTAGAACAGTAAGTGGTTTTGATTTGGCTTACGATAAACTCTCCCTTTCATTGACATTCAAGAGCATCTCACAGGATGAAAAGTTACTTGGAAGAACGAAATACTTTACCGTAGCAAACACTTTTGGAGACAAAAACTATGTTTTAGAGTCAGCACTACGCCGATACAAGAGCTTTTATGATGCCAATTCACCGGATTATAATAGCTCATACACTCCTCCGAATCCCTTATTTATCAATGAAGACCTAAGAGCACTTACCATTAAGACAAAGGCTATTTTTTTCTCAAACGCAGACCGTTTTTCTTATCGCAGTTCCTATTCACTAAATTACAGACAGTTAAAAAGTGCTGCATCTTTTATACTTTCTACAGGGTTTCAATACAACAACTGGAAATCATCCTCCAGATTAATTGCTCCCGATATTGCACAATATTTTGAAACCAATGCAGATATTCAAAAAATTAGCACATTCAGCATTCTCAGCGGAGTAGGAGGTTCAGTTAATTTGGTGTTATTGAAAAGATTTTTCTTTAATGCAACAGGTATTTTAAGCCCCGAACTTCAAACAAGGTATTATTATTATGAAATAAGAAGATCCAGAGCCACTTATATCTCAATGTCTATGGATACACGCTTCGCATTTGGGGTAAATACTAAACACTTCGTTTATTCAATTAACTCTTTAAACGATTGGGCATTATATCAAGGCAACAAACTGGACATCACCAACACTTATTTATCTGCATCACTGAATATAGGATTCAGAATAAACATGAGCAACTTTAAACCGCTCAATAGGCTTAAGGAGAACAAATACTATAAGATGCTATAAAATATAAGCTTCATTATCAGTCAATTCCAACAAGAAATAAGGAAAATAATTGTGAAGGCTTTGTAATTTAAAATCCGTGAACTACTTTTGCCGTCCCTTTTGAAAGAAAAGCTGCGCAAATCGAATAAAAAAGGACGTTCTTTAAAAAAAACTGCAAATAATATTTGGTGATAAGAAAATCATCATTACTTTTGCAGCCCGCTTTGAAAAAAGCAATGTTCTTTAGGAAGTAAAAAGCGAAAAAAAGTGGCTCGCAGCCACAACTTCCTCTAACTTCAAGAAGGCAATGCCTGATTGAAAAAGTTCTTTGAAATACTGGATAGAAGCAAGTCAAGCACAAACAAGCAAGGTATCCACTTGATAATGGATCCACAAACTTTTTTTACAACGGAGAGTTTGATCCTGGCTCAGGATGAACGCTAGCGGCAGGCTTAATACATGCAAGTCGAACGGTAACAGGACTGTAGCAATACAGTTGCTGACGAGTGGCAGACGGGTGAGGAACACGTACGCAATCTACCTTTATCTGGTGAATAGCTCAGAGAAATCTGAATTAATACACCATAGTACTTTGGAAAGGCATCTTTCTGAAATTAAAGCTCCGGCGGATAGAGATGAGCGTGCGTCTGATTAGCTAGTTGGTAGGGTAACGGCCTACCAAGGCGACGATCAGTAACTGGTGTGAGAGCACGACCAGTCACACGGGCACTGAGATACGGGCCCGACTCCTACGGGAGGCAGCAGTAAGGAATATTGGTCAATGGACGCAAGTCTGAACCAGCCATGCCGCGTGAAGGATGAAGGTCCTCTGGATTGTAAACTTCTTTTATAAGCGAAGAAACCCCGAATTTCTATTTGGGTTGACGGTACTTTATGAATAAGCACCGGCTAACTCCGTGCCAGCAGCCGCGGTAATACGGAGGGTGC
>CAZXFT010000014.1:0-82604 GCA_964640655.1 uncultured Bifidobacteriaceae bacterium
TTCATTTTGAGTTGTTTGTTCTCAAAATGTGTCAGGCTATTTCAGGAAGGGACAATTTATTGCTGTAAAATTTTGCTCGACTGCATTACATCGCTTTTATGCAAGCGAGTTTTTTCAGGCGGCTATGCTCCACGCTAATTTTATCTTCGCGCTATTCGCTTTTAATGAGGTCTGTTTCCCTTGCGCACAGACTATCCCTTTATAGCCAACTTACTTTTTTACAGAGGTTCGAAAACGATTGCGGGGTGTGATGTAGTTCATAAAATGATTACAGTGCATGAAAATGCTTCATGAATTACATTGCAACAAAATCCTTATGGACATTTGAATTGTGAAGAGTATTTTCACGGTGTGAAGTTAGTGGTAAAGGTGGTAAGGAAGCATCATACTCATCATTACCATAAATCATATATTTAACAACATAATAAATAACAAACAAAAATGAGAACAACAACTACTACTATCCTCTTCATGCTATTAGCTGCTAACTGCTTATTTGCTCAGCGCTTTAACTGGGCTACCTCCGGTGGCTATGCAGGTATAGCCAATTCATTCAACGGTGCTATTGATATTGCCGTGGACCCGCAAGGAAATATTTACACCATGGATTTTGGCAACGGCCTGCAACAATGCCAGGGCGATACCATTGATAAGCTGTCTTCTTACACCACCTTCATTTATAAGTTTAACCCACAAGGCGCTCTGCTCTCCATCAGCCGCGTGGGTGCTTTGAGTGGCGATTTTTACGGCTACAATCTGGAAACCGATGATGCAGGCAGCGTGTATATCTTAGGCCAACCAAACGGTGTTACCTCCATCATTATTAATGACGACACCGTGTCTGCCATTGGCAATACCAACCAACTGATAAAAATAGATGCCAATGGCAATTATGCCTGGAAGATAAACACCGGAGCCGCTACTAATGGTGAAGGTTGCATGTTGCAATACAGCAAGGGGTATCTTTATTATCAGTCGGGCAACCTAACGGTGAGCAAGATAGATACTGCCGGTGTTATTGGTGCTAATTTATCGGCCGGTTTTTACAGCTCCCCCACCGCCAGCATGGGGGTGCTGTATAAAGGCTCGGGAGTGTTTTCAAATGGCGATATTCTGTTGGCAGCAATGTCATATGGTAGTGTTGCTTTTGGCACCGATACACTGAATAATATTGGCAACCCGTTTTTGACTATTCCGGTGCTGCTGGTGCGCTGCGATACCAATATGAATGTGGTGTGGGCCCGCTATGCCAGCAATGTGCGTGACCCGGATAAGAATTTTCTCCCCGTGGCCATTGACCAGAATGATGCTGTGTATGTTGGCGTGCAGGTGAATTATGAAATGATTATTGGCACCGATACTATTGGAGCACAGGGCACCATTTTTACCGGTGAAGGAGGCGTTATTAAAATTGACGCATCCGGCAACGATGTATGGGCACGCGCCTTTCAAAGCACCAGCACCTGCTATGCCTGGTGCATGACCAACACCTCCGACAACAGTGGCATACTGGTGGGTGGTGGATACACCGGTGTGGCTACCGTGGGTTCCGTTACTTTGCCCTCAGCACCCAACGGTTTGCCCTTTATGAGTAAAATGGATGCTAACGGCAATTTCTCCAACGTATTTAGCTATCTGTCGGCCCCATCGCAAACCGATGCTTTGTGCCTGGAGGCCGGAAGCAACGGGGTTTATTATGTAGGAGGCAAACTACCGAATGCCTCCACAGCGCCTGTTTTCAGTTGCACGCCTATTGCACCTGCCAAAGGGTTTTATCTTGGAGCTTTCACAGAGCAACCTGACAGTGTACCAACTCCTTCAATTACAGTAAATGGAACATTGCTTACTGCAACACCTACATTCTTCGGCGATATTCAGTGGTATTTAAACGGTAATATTCTAACTGGCGAAACCGGCCAAACTTTAAACGCAACTCAAAGTGGTAATTATACAGTTGAATATACCTATACAACAGGCTGCGTGGGTTCTCAAACTTCTGCTGTTCAGACAATAAACTTAACTTCAGTAAATAATGTTAATGACAAGGATGTTTTTGTTGTTTACCCTAATCCATCAAATGGATTAATACAATTTAAAAGACTAAATAAAAATCAAGATATCACAAACATTTCAATAAAAAATCTGGCAGGAATTACAATACTCAGCACATCCACATATAAGGATAATCAACTGTTGGATATCACTAATGCTGCTTCAGGTGTTTATTTTGCTGAAGTCATAACTGAGAGAGGAGTAACTATTATTAAAGTGTTGAAACAATAATAGGTAGGTAAAAAAACTCTATCGCTAACGGCGGCCATTTTTTAAGCGACTATGCTCCACGCTAATTTTATCTAAGCAGGTTTTACTAAGGCTATCAGGCAGTATTCTCCATTTACTTTCACTAAATTTATCAATAAGGTGTAGCTGAGGCAGCATATTTCGAATTTCTCGGTTTGCAACCGAACCACTTTTAGATATTACAAATAGATACGTTTACTGTTACACGTTCTAATCTTATAAAAAAGTGGAGCATATCGGAGTCGAACCGATGACCTCTTGCATGCCATGCAAGCGCTCTAGCCAGCTGAGCTAATGCCCCATTTAGAGTGCCGCAAAAATAATGATCGCAACGACTTTTTATAATAATCTTAACTATTTCAAATGTTGATTTTTTCTGACAAACTCCAACAACGCTGTAGCAGCACGCTCAGAGGCTCCTGCACCGCCTAATACCCTTGTCATTTGATCATACTCAGCAAGCATGTTGCTTCTATATGTGCCTTCTTCGGTCAGCAATTTCAATTCTTCGCAAAGAGCAGTTACATGAAAAGCATCCTGTATCATCTCTTTGATTACATGCTTGTTTGCTATCAGATTAACTAAAGAGATATAAGGGACACGTATGACCTGCTTAGCAACAAAGTAGGTTAGGGCAGAGGTTTTGTAACAACACACCTGTGGCACACGGAACAGGGCCGTTTCCAGGGTAGCTGTCCCGGATGTAACCATAGCGGCGCGGCTCAGTGATAATAATTCGTATGTCTTGTTGCACACTACTTCTATTTGTGCCGAATTCAACTCCTTGATTTGTGCCACTGTATTATCCAAAGCAGCAATGACAAACCTGTACTGAGGAAAGTGTTTGCTCACCTGCAGCATCACCGGAAGGCATTGAGATATCTCCTGTTTGCGGCTGCCGGGCAACATGGCTATCAAAGGCCTTGTATCTTTTTTCAATGCTTCTCTGATATTTTCATCAAAAGTATAATCCCTGATGGCATCCGGTACAGGATTGCCCACATATTGTACTTCGTAATCATACTTTTGATAAAACTCTTTTTCAAAGGGCAGAATGCAAAGCATGAGATCGACATGGTCACGAATGATTTTGGCTCGCGAAGAGCGCCAAGCCCAAATCTTGGGAGAGATGTAATAAATACAGCGAATACCGTGTTGTTTGGCAAAGCGTGCCAATTGCAAGTTAAACCCTGGGTAGTCCACCAGTACCAAGGCATCGGGCTTATGGAGCAAAATATCTTCATTAACATCACTCAAAATTTTTCTGATGCTGAAAATATTTTTGAGCACCTCTGCCAATCCCATAAAGTTGAGTTTACTGATATGAGTGAAAGCATCCAGTCCCTGTGCTTTCATTTTATCTCCGCCAATGCCTCTGAACTGTATGTCTGCGGCTTTCTGATGAAGTGCTTTCATCAAATTGCTAGCATGCAAATCGCCAGACACCTCGCCGGCAACGATGTACAGTTTCATCAGCGAATCAGTTTCAGGTAAATGATGAAGCCGCCAAAAAGCATAGTGGCAAATATGACGCCGCGCGCCGTTTCGTACCGGTGCGACCAGATGTTGAGAAAGAACACCGGCAGATTAATAATAAGGCTAAGACTTATAACACCAGCAAAGGTGGAGGAACTCGTCCATAGAAATTGGAGAAATGCACTGAACATCATAGTATCGTAAAACCAAAAAATATAGATCAAAGCAAAGGCTGCAAGCGGAAAAACAATGCCTGACAATACACCCAGTGCAAAACTATCTTTGTTCATTTAAGAGAAATAAGTGCTGATATGTTGAATAGCGTGATGTGCGGTAAGATCGAACTGAACAGGTACCACACTGATGTGACCATTGCGTAAAGCCCACTCGTCGGTATCGAGGCCGGAGTCTTTATTCACAAATTTGCCGGTGAGCCAATAGTACTTGGCATTGCGCGGGTCCACACGCTCGGCAAATTCTTCGTCGTACTTTGCGGTAGCTTGCCGGCATACTTTAATGCCTTTGATTTTTGAAGGCTTCAGTTTGGGTATGTTTACATTCAGCAAGGTGTTTTCGGGAAGACCTTTTTTCAAAACCTGTTCGCTGATAAGTGATGCGTATTTTTTAGATGCACTGAAATCTGCTTCGAAAGAATAATCGAGCAATGAAAAACCAATAGCCGGAATACCTTCTATAGCAGCTTCCATAGCCGCTGACATCGTACCACTGTATATGACATTGATGGAACTGTTAGAACCATGATTCACCCCCGAAACGCAGAGGTCGGGTTTACGATGCAATATCTTATCAACTGCCAGCTTCACACAATCAACAGGAGTTCCACTGCACTGATAGGTTTCTATACCTTTAAAAAGTTTGATGTGTGTGAGGCGCAATGGATCATGAATGGTGATGGCGTGTCCCATTCCCGATTGCGGGCTGTCGGGTGCTACCACTACAACAGTGCCCAGATGACGCACACTTTCCACAAGAGCTGCTATGCCGGGTGCTGTGACACCATCGTCGTTGGTGACTAAAATGAGGGGTTTATATTTCTTTTTGGTTGCCATAGTCGGTTAATTTTCAATAGATGATTAATGTGGTATTATTCCGGTTTTGAATCACCCGCGTAAATATCCAAGATTGTGTGACATAAGTTGCTGTCGAATGATTATTGCTTTCATAGCATTGTGTGCACATTAGTTAACATGAAAAAAATCATTCTACTGCTTTTTAGTTTCATTGCACTTGTTTCCAATGCACAATCAACTTTTGACTATCAGCTAGTACTTGAACCATTTGAAATAAATGGATTACCCGGGTTGCATTCATTTGCATATGCGCAGAACTCGGGCAAGTGGCTGCTGATTGGTGGTCGCATAGATGGATTACATGCCCGTCAGCCATTTAATGCATTCCCTTCAGCATCAAACAATACAAGCATATATGTGGTTGACCCGGTTAACAATCAGTTATGGCAACGTTCGTTGGATGAATTGCCGGAAAATATTAAAGAGCAATTGCAAAGCAGTAACCCGAACTTTTTTCAGGATGGGAATGATTTATACTATATCGGCGGATATGCATTTTCAGCTACAGCTAATGATCACATAACTTTCAATAATCTAACAGCCATACAGGTGCCTGGCTTAATGGATGCCATCATAAATAACACGCCAATAGGTAGTTACTTTCTGCAAATCAGTGATACATCTTTTGGTGTTACAGGAGGTCATATGGTTAAGATGCAGGATAGATTTTATGTGGTTGGAGGCCATCGTTTTGAAGGTCGTTATAATCCTATGGGTAACCCTACTTACACACAGACATATACCAACCAGATACGTTCTTTCAAGATTAACAATTCAGGTACTCAACTCAGTATTTCAAATTACCAGGTTATTACAGATGCCGCTCACTTACATCGCCGCGATTATAATCTGATTCCGCAGTTGTTTAATGGTGTTGAAGAAGGTTATTCTATTTCCTCAGGTGTATTTCAAACAGATGTGAATTTACCCTATTTATATCCTGTAGATATTACAACAACAGGGTTTCAGCCGATAGAATCTTTTAATCAATATCTCTGTCATTATCATACTGCAAATACCACAGTATATGAAGCGTCATTGCAACAAACGCATACTTTATTCTTTGGCGGAATCAGTCAGTATTATTATAACAATGGAACTCTGGTTCAGGATGATAACGCTCCGTTTGTTAAAACAATTAGCCGCTTAACTCGCAATGCAGGTGGCGCTTTTGAAGAATATGTATTACCAAACGAGATGCCTCAGTTTCATGGAACCAGTGCAGAGTTCCTTACCAACCCACTACTGCCGCGTACTTTAAACGATATCATTAAAATTGAACAGGTTACCGAAGACAGTATATTGCTTGGATATATTGTTGGAGGTATTCATAGTGCAAGCATCAATCCTTTTTCAGGCAATCAAACAAGCACGAACACATCAGCCTCGTCAACTCACTACCGTGTTAAATTGATTCGAAATAATACAACAGGAACCGATAAAACGTTGTTACCCAAAAGTGTTGATGTTCAGGTTTATCCTAATCCGAGTAATGGTGTATTTCAGGTGGCATTTGATGTGCCAGCTGCCTGTCGTGTAGTATATTATATAACAGGTTTTGAAGGAGCATTGATTCAATCCGGCAGTTGGTCATATAAAGACAGCGGAGTAAAAAAAGAGCGAGTTCGAATTAATACCAATGAAGCATTGAATCAACAGGTATTTCTCACATTGATTCTGGACAATAAATATTATGTAGTGAAGACCATTTCACTTATGAAGTAGTGCTTGCTCCCAAGTGAGTTGATATTTATCATACCTACTAGTCAAATACCGTTTTAACATTGCATCAGTATGCGTGTATTGCAATTATTTGTTTTGTTATTGGTGATATTGAATCGTTACCATGTGCTTGCTCAAACTACATTTAATTACTCCATACAGGTGGAGCCATTTCACATAGATGGCTTACCCGGTTTACATTCTTTCAGTATAGCACAGCAGGATGGTAAGTGGCTCATCATCGGAGGCCGCATTGATGGTTTGCATCCTCGTATGCCTATGAATTCTTTTTCTTCTTTTAAAAATAATACGAACATCTATGTGGTTGAACCTGCTAAGGGAAAAGTATGGCACCACAGTGTTAATGATTTGCCTGTAAGTATCCGTGAGCAATTACAGAGCAGTAATCCGAATTATTTTCAGGATAAGGACACTCTGTATTTTATTGGCGGATATGCTTTCTCAAGAACAGCAAACGGACACATCACTTTTCCTTATCTCACCGGCATACATGTTTCCAAACTCATCAATGCCATAGTTGAAAATAAAGACATCAATGATTGCTTTAAACAGATCAGTGACTCGGCATTTGCCGTTACGGGTGGTCAGCTAGCGAAAATTAAAGAGCGATTTTATCTTGTTGGCGGTCATCGTTTTGACGGCACCTATAATCCTGAAGGTCAGCCCTCGTTTACTCAGCATTACACCAATCAGGTTCGTTCTTTCAGAATCAACAACAATGCTGAACATTTAAGTATTTCAGATTATAGAGTAATTACGGATGCGGCAAATCTTCACCGTAGAGATTACAACCTCATTCCACAAATATTCTCTGATGGCTCCGAAGGCTACTGTATTTCAAGTGGTGTCTTTCAGTATGATGTCAATAAACCTTTTTTATATCCTGTTGACATCAGGAGTGATGGCATTACAGCATACCCTAATTTCAATCAGTATTTAAGTAATTATCATACGGCGCATATTGCATTATATGAGCAAGCGAAACAAGAGATGCACACTTTGTTTTTTGGCGGAATGGGTGTGGGCAATATAGAAAATAACACCTATGCTCAAGATTCTTTGGTTCCTTTTGTAAATACAATAAGCCGGTTGAGTCGTGCGAAGAATAACATCTTCGAAGAATACGCTTTGAATGTTCAACTTCCGCAGTTTCATGGTGTTTCTTCTGCTTTTTTGAATAACGAATCTTTGCCTCACACTTCAAACGATATTCTGTTGCTTGATGAAATAAAACAGGACACTATTTTTTTAGGATATATCGTAGGAGGTATTTTAAGTAAGACACAAAATCCTTTCGTACAAAACGAAACAGCTCATCTGACTTCTGCATCGGCAACACATTACAAAGTAAATCTTATCAGAACATCTCTGGTTCAGGAGACAAAAATTAGTGGAGAAAATCCATTTATTAATCAAACTATATTTACAGAAACAGATAAAGAATACTTGTTAGAGTTTAACCTGCTCAAACCAGGTTCTGTGAGATATTTATTACTTGATACAACAGGTAATATTATGCAATCCGGAAAACAGTTTTATAAATCAGCCGGAATGAGAAAGTTGAAAGTATCGAAAACAGAAAATATCCAAAACAAAGCCTATAAGGTTCAGCTCATTTTTGAAGACACTTACTTCGTTGAAATGAAGATTAAATCTTAATCAAGTTTAGCGTTCTGTTTAATGATGCCGGCCAGTTGTTGAGCCTGTATGACACCAGACTGACGCCAAAGCAGCTTACCATTCTGAAACAGAGTTAATGTAGGTACTCCCTGTATCTGCATAGCAGATGATATGGCAGGATTAAGGTCCACGTCAATTTTAATAATGCGGACACTTTCTCCCATAAGATTTTTTAGTTGCTCCAAAACAGGAGCCATCATTTTGCAGGGGCCGCACCACTCGGCAGAGAAGTCTATCAACGTTGGAACTTCGCTATTAATGATTTTGTGAAAATTATCTTTCATAGTCTTGCATGTCTAAATGCAATGTTGCACTGTTTTGTTCCCTTTGTTTTGTTACAATAGTTACATGAGGTAACTCATTAACATATAAAAACCTATAACACCTATCAGAAGCAATACCATCTTCCTGAATGTTTCCTGAGAGTAAAGGTTAACAACGATTTTTCCGATGTAGGTACCTATAACTGATGCTAAAATTAATAAGGGTATGAAACCTACGAAGGCATTATCCCAGAACCCGGATGAGTAGTATATGACGAAACGACTCAAGTCAACTCCAAAATCTATTGCTGCTGAAGTTCCTATAAAACAATTTTTCTCTAGCTGAAAAGCTGCAAGACTTAACCCTCGTATAGCACCACCGGTACCCATAAATCCCGCAAGAAATCCTGCAACTGAACCACTGCTGATAGCATTGGTGTTGGTAGCAGGTAACCTATAATCAGGATTTAGCAGCAACATAATGCTGAAAACAAATAAGAAAGTACCCAGTGCAACATCTAAGTAATAGTCAACTGCAAAGACAGCGAAAGATGCACCTAACACTGTAAATATCAGACTAGGCAATCCATAGAGCATTGTTAAGTTTAGGTTGAGGTGTTTGTAAAACATCAGCACCTTGGTAGTGTTACTGAATATGTGAAACAAGCTGGTAATAGCCAGAACCAGTTTTACGTTGTAAAAAAACTGTGCGGCAGGAATAAAGAAAACGGATGAACCAAACCCGGCAACTGTACCTAGTATTTCGCAAGCTAATGCCAGCAAAAAAAACGCAGCGTATTGCATAGTGATGCAAAAGAACAATTTATTAGCCCTACAGTTAATTAATTATAATATCCGAAATGCTTATGCGTACATTTGCTATAACAAAATATAAAACATGAAAACACTCTTACCCATTGCACTTTGCTTACTAAGCACTTTTGCTTTTGCTCAAATTCCAAATAACGGTTTTGAAGATTGGTTTACTCCCGCTGGTGAATCGTATATGAACCCTGTTGAATGGGGTTCGTCGAACGATGTTGGCGCACAGTTACCATCTCCTTTTGTCAACGTCACTAAAGAAACCACAGACCCAGGTGACGGAACATCAAGTTTAAAACTGGAAACGATAAACATTGTTCTAACTAATGTTGCCGGAGTTGCCTTAACAGGTGAAATTACCTATTCGGGTAATTTATCATTTTCCGGAGGTTTCCCTTTCACATCGCGTCCAGGTCAGCTAACTGGTAAATTGAAATATTCACCTGCGGCTAGTACCGATTCATCCTTTATTTATGTGGTATTGTTTAAATGGAATTCAGCTCTGAATAAACGCGACACTATTGCTATAGGCACTGAAATAACCGGTGCGGTAAATAGTTGGGCTTCTTTTGGAGCTACTCTTAACTATAATTCGCCTGATAATCCAGATTCAGCTTTAGTGCTGTTATCATCATCAAAAGGATTTTTAGGTTCTGCCGGTTCTAAACTCTGGATCGATGATCTATCATTTCAATTTGAAGCCGGAACAAACGATATTACCTCTAATCCACTGAGTGTATTTCCAAATCCAGCACAAAATGTGTTATACCTGAATGCCATTCCCGGACAATACAGCACCGTATCGGTATACAACTATGCAGGTATGCTATTGATGAATGCTTCTGTAAACGGTAATGCCATTGATATTTCTTCCCTGTCAAACGGTACTTACATTGTTAGTGTAACAGAAAATTCAGGAATCGTTTCCCGTTCATTGTTTACGGTTACTCGTTAATTATTGCAAAAAAACTAAATAAGCCGGAGCACAGTTGTTCCGGCTTTTTTTATTTGTGTATTATTATCAGAATTATTCGGCAGAATATTTGAATAACTTGCTGCCGAAAAAAATAACAATACATTTATGCGCATCATTACTTCTGCACTTTCATTGTTTGCAATCATTTTATTTGCAACAACATCATTTGCTCAAACCATAGCCCCCGAATCAGTGCCGGCACCGGTGAAAAATAAATTCAACGAAAAATTTCCTGGAGCCGTAATGCCCCAGTGGAAACAGGAAGCACCGGGATTTGTGGATGTGAGTTTTACCTGGGAAAAGAAAAAGTACCATGCCACATTTGCGGGGTTTGGTGACTGGGTAAGCACCACACAATTTATGAAACCTGAGGAACTGCCTGCTACTATAACTCAGTACCTGACCAATGAATATCCTAAAGGAAAAATTAGCAGCAGTGGATTAACCGAAACCAAGACAGAGAAGACCTACGAAGTAATAGTTCGGAATGCAGGTCAAAGCACTGAATTGGTGTTTGATATGGAAGGTAAATTGAAACTGAAAGAAAAGATAGAATAGGCTTATTTTCTTTCACGTTTTAATATGGCATTGGTAATTCGGCTAATACAGCTGAGTTTACCTTCGTCGTCGTAGATTTTTATTTCCCATATTTGAGTACTGCGACCAATATGTATCGGTGTTGTTATGCCATGAACATAGCCGCCGCGTACAGCACGTATGTGATTGGCGTTTATTTCAAGACCCACACAAATATATTCATCCAGATTAATGCACAACACTGATGCAATGCTGCCAAGCGATTCGGCTAATACAACATTGGCGCCACCGTGCAATAATCCGTGTGGTTGCTTGGTACGCTCGTTTACAGGCATTCTACCTTTTATATAATCAGGACCTATTTCTGTGAATTCTATCCCACAGAAACTCTGCATGGTATTGGCGTGCATGGTATTCAGTTCTTCAACGCTTGGTTTCTTAAACCAAACTTCCTTTTTAGTATCACTCATAGTTGGGCAAATATCTGTGAAATGACTTTTAGTGTAACAGGGATGATTCTTGTCATATCTCTGAGTAATTACTTTTTCAAGATCTATTTTTACGCTTCTTAAAATAATACTCCATGCCTTTCTACCATAAATTAGGTCAGATTCCTGCCAAGCGTCATATACAATTTCGCAAACCTGACGGCAATCTATTTCATGAGCAACTGTTCAGCACCGAAGGGTTCTCCAGTGTTTATTCTACGCTCTATCACCATTATCCTCCAACAGTTATTGCCAGAGCCGGAGATCCCGTTGATGTAAGTCCAAAAATTGCATTGCATAAACAAATGAAGCCCCGCAGTTTTAAAGGCTTCTTAGCTGTCCCGGTAGATGATTATTTGAAAAGCCGCGTCCCGCTGATGGTAAACAGCGATTGTTGCATATCAGTTGCTGCACCCAAAAAATCAACCACCGATTACTTTGTTAAAAATGCCGATGCTGATGAAATGATTTTTATTCACGAAGGCACCGGAACATTAAAGACTATGTATGGTAATATTGATTTTGAGTATGGCGACTATCTCATTATTCCACGCGGCACCATATATCAAATGCATTTTAATGATGAAAATAACCGCCTACTGATTACAGAGAGCTACAGCCCTATTGAAACACCTAATCGCTATCGTAACGAACACGGACAGTTACTGGAACACAGTCCATTCTGTGAGCGCGATATGAAGTTGCCTTATACTTTGGAAACTCACGACGAAAAAGGTGAGTTTCTGATTTACATCAAAAAGCAAAATAT
The DNA here is from genome assembly GCA_964640655.1 of uncultured Bifidobacteriaceae bacterium. Classification (GTDB taxonomy): domain Bacteria; phylum Bacteroidota; class Bacteroidia; order Chitinophagales; family UBA10324; genus BJGO01. The sequence goes on from CAZXFT010000014.1 coordinate 12,147, forward strand.
GATGTATCCATATGTTTATACCTATCATCCATTTGATGTGGTAGGATGGGATGGATACAATTATGCCTTTGGTTTTTCCATTCACAACTTTGAACCTATCACTGGTCGTGTGCATCAACCACCGCCTGTGCATCAAACATTTCAGACACGCGGCTTTGTGGTGTGCTCCTTTGTACCACGTTTGTACGATTATCACCCACTATCAATTCCCGCACCTTACCACCACAGTAACGTAGATAGCGATGAGTTACTGTATTATGTAGATGGTGATTTTATGAGCCGCAAACATGTGGAGCGAGGCATGATGACCCTTCACCCTGCAGGTATTCCTCACGGTCCTCATCCGGGAACCATAGAAAAAAGCATAGGCGCTAAAGAAACCAAAGAACTTGCTGTAATGATTGATACCTTCCGTCCGTTGATGCTTACTGAAGATTCTTTGAAAATGGAAGATGCACAGTATCATCTCAGTTGGAAAATATAGATTTGCAGCGCTTTGAAAAAGCTGCAATTTACACCTGCCTTTGCCTTGATGATCATTTTGGTACTTCAATGTATTGATGCGCCAATTGCATACTCATTTGTTCCTCAGCAAATACCGGATACCGATACTCCGGTTATCAAAAAAATGAAGTTGAAGGATAAGCCTGTGCGTTATGTAGATAAAGACATTGTGGTGGAGAAAAAGCAAGAAAAAGTTAAAGACAGCACTGCAGTTAAAAAGAAAAAAACTCCTGTAAAAAATGAAGGTGGTTTTACGCCGGTTCTTTATTATGAATATCAAGACTCTTCTGCCACGAAAACAAAAAAACATCCAAAGCAAAAAGTAAAACAAGACTCTGTTAAAGTCTCTAACACTAATTTTGATACCATTCCGAAACAAACAAAACGAAAAAAACAAAAGACCGAACAACAACCTGATTCTAATCTTCAACAGGAGGATTCCGTTAAACAGCAACAAGAAATTCAAATCGAAAAAACAGACAGCAGTCGTGTTGTGAATAAGCCAAAGAAGGAAAAAATAAAACATGCAGATACAACGAATAACAATGAAATCAAGCAAGAGAATTATTATCAACTTCTACCAGTAACCTATACCCGTGAGCAGATTGCAGCCATGTTATTGGATACAGGTAACTATTATCTGGAGCGAGGAAGGTTTATGCTTGCTCAGACTTATTTCGATAGCCTGACCAACTTCTATCAAAACACATTTCAGTTTAAGTTCGGTTATTACTTTAAAGCAAAATGCAAGATGGGAATGAAGGATGCTGCGGGTGCTGTTAATGACTTCAACTATTTTCTTTTGCTTGACGGTTGTAAAAGCAACTTTTGTACAGATACACACTACAATCTCGGTGTACTCAAATTTCAGTTAGGTCAAACCGAGCAGGCCTTGCTGGAATTTGAAACTGCCTCAAATGACACTGCATATAAAAACTATAAGTTCATATTTTTCTATCGAGGCTTCTGTTATGCTCAAAAGGAAGAATATATCAAAGCCATACAGGACCTCACGAGGTTTTTAAACTTGGATAACGGACATACATATTCCACAGCTGAAGCTATTTATTATCGTGGCTTTTATAAAACACAATTACAGGATTACCGAGGAGCAATAAAAGATTATGATGCTGCCATTGAGTTGTATCTACCCAGCGCAACTGGTAAGAATCCAAATCAACAGCATATTCAAAAGTTGATAGAAGTATATATCGTGCGTGGTTTGGCTAAGTCGCAGTTGAAGAAATACGACGAAGCCATAGCCGACTATAATCTTGTTATCAAACTTAACCCTCAGAATGCCATAGCCTTCCGTCTTCGAGCATTAGATTATATCAAGAAAGGTGATGTGGACCAAGGTTGCCTTGACCTCAGCCGGGCCGGCGAGTTGGGCAGCAACGAAGCCTACAACGACATAAAACAATACTGTAAGTAACACTGTCATATGTACGTGTATTTTCAAAATGATTTTATAGCATTGAACGAATTGGAGCAAACCAATAACCGTGCGTTCCGCTATGGCGACGGTTTATTTGAAAGTATGCGCATTATTAATGGTGAGTTGCTATTTTTTCATGATCATATGCAAAGACTGTTTGCCGGAATAAGTGCCCTTAAGATGAGCATACCTGATGCCTGGGACACGAACTATTTCTATCACAACATCTGCGAGTTGATGGAACGTAATCAGATTACAGATTCCGGCAGAATACGATTACAGGTATGGCGTAGCGGAAGCGGACGATACACACCTGAAAGTAAGCATCCTGATGTAATGATAGAAGTGCATCCTCTTGTTGAAAAAGAATTTACCTGGCTCAGTAATGGGTTAACAATTGACGTGGCTAGCACAGTTAAGAAAGCTTATGATGTTATTTCAAACATTAAAACATGTTCTTCACTCGTTTATGTGTTGGCTTCTATTGAAGCACGCGATAAGAACATAGATGAAACCATTATTGAGAATGCCTATGGCAAAATAGCCGATACATGTACAGGAAATTTATTTATAGTAAGCAAAGGAAAAATCATCACACCATCCCTGCGCGATGCACCGGTTGCCGGGGTGTTTCGAAGCAATCTGCTTGAAATGTTACGACACGAAAAGTTTGCAGTGGTTGAAGAAAGCATTAGTGCTGAAGATGTTTTGACTGCCGATGAAGTTTTTATTACCAATGCTACACGCGGCATTCGTCCTGTCGCTACTTTCAGAGATAAGACATACAGCAGCGGATTTACCAAAATTATTTTCGAACGCTTCAACGAATTTATAGCCTCGGTTGAACAATAATAACGCTTAGGTTTTATTATACCTATGAATTCACCCATTACTATTCACTGGTTTCGGCGCGACCTGAGACTGAACGATAACACTGCATTATTTCATGCACTGGAACAACGTGAAAATGTACAACCTATCTTTATTTTCGACACTAACATTCTGGACGACATCAAGGATAAAACTGATGCTCGGGTGCAATTTATACACGAGCAGCTCGAGAAATTAAATACTGAACTAGCTCGCTATGGTTCTTCATTATGGGTGTTCCACGGTACACCTAAGGAAGTTTATAAAAAACTAGCAGAGCAATTTTTCATTAATTCTGTTTATACCAATCACGATTATGAGCCTTACGCGCAGCAACGTGATGCAGAAATTGAAGCACTACTAAACTCGTACAACATCAGTTTCCATACTTTTAAGGATCAGGTTATTTTTGAAAAAAGTGAAGTAGTTAAAGCTGACGGCAAACCTTATACGGTTTTCACACCTTATTCCAAAGCATGGAAAAACAAACTCCAACTCACAAACATTATCATTAATAATATTGAACAACATAAGCATCGTTTTAATCAAAGCCCTGAGAGATATTTCCCCACCTTGCAAGATATTGGTTTTCACAATAGTCATATTATAGTACCTGAGCCTTCAATAAGTGAGGCACTCATTACAAATTATCATAACACACGCAACATGCCATCTGGCAATGGCACCAGCCGCTTGAGCGTGTATTTGCGTTTTGGCACAATTAGCATTCGTCAATTGGTACAACTGGTGCGCAACTTGAACGAGACCTTTTTAAACGAACTAATCTGGCGTGAGTTCTATATGATGATTCTCTGGCACTTTCCTCATGTGGTACTTTCATCTTTTAAGCCTGTTTATGATAATATTGTATGGCGCAACAACCAGGAAGAATTTAATCGCTGGTGCAACGGCAGCACCGGTGTGCCAATAGTGGATGCAGGTATGCGCGAACTCAATCAAACCGGATTCATGCACAACCGGGTGCGTATGATTACGTCGAGTTTTTTAATAAAAGATTTACTTATCGACTGGCGTTGGGGAGAAGCCTATTTTGCTTCAAAACTTCTCGACTTCGAACTTTCCAGTAACAACGGGGGCTGGCAATGGGCTTCTTCGGGTGGCTGTGATGCAGCACCTTACTTTCGCATATTTAATCCGGTATTGCAAACTGAAAAGTTCGATGCACAACGCTTATACATCAATCAATGGGTGCCGGAGTGGCAAAGCCCTTCTTACCCCAAGCCCATTGTGGATCACACTTTTGCCAAAGATCGAGTACTGAAAGCATACAAAGCCGCACTCGGCTGACATTATTTACAGTTTATCCAATACCGTGGTTTGTGCATCTTTATTGTTTTATATTTCGGGCATAAACCGAATACACACCCATTATCATGATTAAAGTTGCCATTGTTGATGACTCGGACCCTATACGCGAACATCTTACCAAACTTCTCAACAACACTCCCGGTTTTAAAGTAGTGATAACTTACTTCAATGCCGTGCAGGCAATTGGTGACATTTACAAACACGAACTCGATATTGTATTAATGGACATTAGTATGCCGGGCTTAAACGGTATTGATGCAGTGGCCATTCTGAAAGATAAAATGCCCCTCACACAGTTTATGATGATTACTGTGCACGATGACGATGAAAATATTTTCAATGCACTTAAGGCTGGGGCCAGCGGTTATATGCTCAAGAATACACCGGACGATAAGATGATAGAATCGCTTCACGACTTGCGTACCGGCGGATCACCTATGAGTGCTGAAATTGCACGCCGTGTCGTGGCTAGTTTCCGTCAGCCTTCCAACAATGCCAACGAACTGGATGTGCTCACAAACCGTGAACGAGAAATTGTAGAATTACTTTGTAAGAATTATGCTTATAAAGAAATAGCTGATCAGTTATACATTAGCCGTGAAACCGTTAAGAAGCATATTAAAAACATCTATGAGAAGTTGCACGTGCAGAATAAGTTTGAGGTGATTCAAAAGTTAAAGTCGAATATAAAAGCCTAGGAAGGGTTGCTAAATATCCTACGGTAACACCACCACTGTTCCTGTTACTGCTGTGTTAGACCAGTTACCGGCGCGGTCGCGTAGCTTTATACTAAAATTTGCATTCTCAGCAACTGTTCCGTTTTGAAGTATGATGTTTTTTACTACGACTGGTAATGTACCAGTTATGCTAACAGCTGTGCCGGTGGGACTGAGTGGTGGAACATGGTAACTCATAGTTAAAGGAAATCGGTTATCGGTAACATACACAACTGCAGAGTCGGCATTCTCAAAACCTATATCGCCATCACCATCGGTGTATTTGATGTTGATAGTGAGTGTGTCACTAAGTGCCTTTACTGACGAAGTCGATAAACCTGCTATGCTGATAGACGGTATTTTACTTAGTGGTGCGTTCGGTTCAGGGGTGTCCTCTTTCTTCTTGCAGGAATTTAGCAAGAGTATTATAAGAGCAGCAAGTGTTATTAGCCTCATTGAACAATAAATGAAAAATAGGTTTGTAAATAAGAAGGTGAATATGACGAAGGAATCTCAGTAACATCCACGTTTTGTCCATCCTTTACATATACTCGCATAAACACCAGATCGCCGGGGTTGTAGTTGGCAGTATTCACTTTATAGTGCAAGAAGTAGGGAGCAATAACATTGTTAGATGCCGGTGCATAGAAAGGTGTAATCTCTGTAAGTAAGTCGTAAGCTGCAGCAGTAGCAAATCCAGTAAAAGTTTTACTGAATTTAATTTTGCGCTCTCCCATCAATGGAGGAAGAGTAATATCATCATATACTCCAAACCACACATCCACTTCGGTATTGGCTGGAACTAAAAAAGGATTTACAGGAGAGTTGCCTCGAATAGTATCCACGCGATAATTATTTGAAGTAAGATATGCTACCAAACCAAAAATGGAAGGTTGAGGATTACTTTGTTGCGGTACATTGCCAAAGATGTCTTTGGCACCATTCAATATCCAGTTGCTGATGATGTTGATGTTGCGCTTGGGTAATGTGTCGTACAAAGGCATTCGACCCAAAACGGCATCATCTGTAGTGATGCGTTCGTGCAACCATGAGAAAGCTGTGTCGTATGGTTTTACTCGATATTTAAATATACTATCGGGACTGTTTTTAAACACATTGGCATAAACTAGAGTGTTGTAGGCACTGGTAACAGTTCGAAAATCGGGTTCGAAAGCGCCATCGTGACAGGCAGGCTGTGCACATTTAACCGACAATATATATTGATGTATACCCAAAAAGGTATTTGAGTCAGGCAATACAGGTGGCACTATATTGTTATTGTACGTGAGTGTATCGTACGGATTAAAAGGCAACGGATCGTTTTGACGAATGATATTTTCTTTGACACACGACAATGAAAAGAAAAGAAATAAGAGTGCGATAATTTTTCTCATAGTCTATACAAAGGCTTGAAGTAATGGAGTGCCAGGCAGCATTCCTGATGGAATTGCTTCTTTGAATCCAAGTATATGTGCTACAGTAGGTACAATGTCAATACTTTCGCCAACCGGATTAGTTGTGGAGCCGAGCACCTGATTCTGTTTCACTTTATTTGGAGGCCCCACAATGAGTGAAAATACACGGCGCGAATTGTCGTCGCTGGTGTGGTCATAGGCACGCAGTCCATTATTGTCGTATATGTTATTCGGGGCACTGTTGCGTCCGTGGTCAGGCATACAAATCATGATTGTGTCATTAGCCAGTATGGGATGGCTCTGAATTTTATTCCACAACCAACCCACACCATAATCAGCTTTGTGTAGGTTTTCGCAGTAACCGGTGAAGTTGCTGTGACAAGTATCAGAATTGAAAGTGTTAATGACTAACAATTCGGGAGCCATTTTATCGAGCACCTGCCATGCATAAGCAATGTTGTATAGGTCGCCGTTCAACTGACCGGTACTAACCCCAGTTGGTAGCGGAAAGGGAATATTTCCACTTTGTGTAGCTTGTAATGTTTCCTTAATAAAGGTTTCGATTTGATCGCGGTCGTTGATATTATTGATGATGCCGGGCAAGTCAGCAGCTGTCAGGCTAAAGTTGGCGTCAAGATATTTTTTAATGTCGCGGATTTTTTGAACATCGTCGGGTTGAAAGTCAACACCATTCCCTATGTTGTTGATGCCTACAGTACCAAAAGTACTCGCAGGCCTAAAGTAGTTGGCACCATATTGTGCGCCGTATAAACCATGTCGGCTGAAGTTGAGAGATGGATAAGGTCCTAAACCTTCGCTAAGCCACCAGGCATTGATAGCGCTTTTTGCAGGACTATTATGTTTGCGATAGTATTCAAAAAGAGTAGGGTAATCAGGATTGATGTTAAGATCAATTCCGGTATTGGTATAGTTGCCGGTAATGGCAGCAGTGTGTCCGTTGTAGTGACCTGTTGGTCCGCTGTTATAACGCATCTCCCTGAATAAGGTGCCTTGCGATGCCAGTGATTGCGACAGCAATGGTTGCCAGCGTGTATAGAGTTGGGCACTGGTGGCAGGTGGCGCACCACTAAGCATATTTTCCATCAGATTGCCGGTGTAAGGCAAATTCTGATCAGCCAAGTATGCTTGTTCAATAGACTCTTGATGCCTGATACCTCCGGCAAAAAGCACAAAAACGACATGGTTAACAATGCGTGTTCCGGTTTGTGCAAAGAGGCGTCCGCTTGGAAGTATATACGGAGCCACAAAAGCTCCTGCTGTTGCTAGTCCTGCGTTACGTAGAAAGCGTCTTCTGCTGCTTCGGTTCATAGTCATAGTTAATAGAAGTTGTATTCGTTACTTAATGCAAATGCTGCGTACACCATTTCGGGTGTTACGGCAAGGTCGTCGGTTATCATTTTCTGTAATTGATAGGCTTCGTAAGGTGTTGGGTTACGTAAATAAAATTTCAGATAGGAGTCACTAACAAATTGTGGTATGTCGTCGCGCATTTGTTGGTTGGTCGGAATTTGAATTCCGGTAAGTGTTAGAAATCGGTTCAAGGTAAGTGAGTTGGCAATTTCTTTGTCGCCTATACTCAGGAATACTTCGCTAAGTTCGTTCAGCTTTTGTGCAGATATATTTTGATTGAAAAGGTTTGCATACAAAATGGAAATGTATTGCAATGAAGTCTTCTGCTTGGTCTTTTGACCATTGTTCAGATAAAGTGTAACAGGATTTACCTCGTATATCACATTATCGTAAACTCTTTTTTCAAAAACATCGCGTTTGCAAGCAGTAATAAGGATTGTACTGCACAGCACAGAACAAAGTAGAAATTTAAAAACCTGCATATTCAAAACTGATTAAGATTTGTTTTTGTAATGATTTGTAATCACCGGAGGGTTTAATTAGGTTAATTCCGGCATAAATTTCCTGTGAGGTAGCATTGCGCAGAAGAAACTGTTGGTAATATTTTCGGGTAAGGCCTTCATAAAATGCTTCGGTGGTAGTAACAATGTTCATATAATCTCCTTTGTTGCTTCCACTTTCAAGAAATAAAGTAGATGATTGATTATCCACCATCTTGATTCCTGCTTCTAACTCAGCAGTATTTGGTGCACGACGGAACAAGTCATCGAAGGAACCCTTTACAAAATTTTCGGTTCCCATATTTACCTGATCATAAAAGTAGTTATTCAGAAAGCGAAAGTAAAATTCGTTGATAGTGATGCTGCTATTTTTCAAATCACTTGCAGCATTCAAAACCTTGAACATTTTATCATTTTCATTCCCATAATAAATGGCACTGTAGGGATTACCATTGAGCGAATCGAAATAAGCTAGATAGTTGAAGAAATCAATCTGATCCTGAATTGCACTTGTACCGGTGCCATTGATGTAATCATCGGAAGTAGTTTCAAATAATCTGCGATAGAATAATGAATCCTGCATTAGTTGTTCTACAATAACAGTTCGTGCTACAGTCGACAGATTGCTTTGTATCAGGTTGTTTATATGTGTGTTTAATTCAGAAGATGTTGCCTGCCTGCCTAATAAGTCAACATAAAGCTTATTAACGTACAGTTTAATATCAAGAGTAGGAACTCCGGTATAGTTTGGAATGGTGTTGCCGCCTATAATGGTATCGCCGTGAACCTCACGGGTAATGGGATCTTTTTTACATGAGAACTGAATCCACGATAATCCGAGTAAAAGAACAAAAAGGTGGGGCAGGGTAAATTTCATCAGGTAGTAATGATATGTGCTAAACGAAAGATAAGCAATAATTGTATCAAAAACACTTTATAGTAAATGAGTAGTTATAAACATGCTATTTATCTATAGAGCTAATCTGGGTGCAGCTCCTTATAACGCTATTAATCATTAAATACTTTCATTAAAGTATTATTATTTCATCTTCTGTTAGCTTATATTTCAACCGTTAAACCTGACAAATGCGTAACACCGATACAATTTTAGTGATTGGAGCCTGCGGACAAATAGGTTCTGAATTGACACTTGCTCTTCGCAAGAATTACAATGTTATAGCCACCGATTTAAAAGATCCATCATATGACATATTGAACAGTGGTCCATTTGAACGTCTCGATGTTTTGAATAAGAGCGGTATCCATGAAATAGTTAAGAAGCATAATGTTAAGCAGATTTATCATTTAGCTGCAATTCTTTCTGCCACAGGAGAAAAGAACCCGGAAATGGCTTGGCGCATCAATATGAAAGGCCTTTTAAATGTGCTGAATGTGTGTGTCGAAGAAAATATTTCCAAATTATTCTGGCCATCAACCATAGCTGTTTTTGGTCCTACAACACCTCGAGTGAACACACCGCAGTTCACGGTAATGGAGCCTAATACTGTCTATGGCATCAGCAAGCAGGCCGGTGAGCGTTGGTGTGATTATTATTTCCAAAAGAAAAATTTGGATGTCCGCAGTATGCGTTATCCGGGTCTGATTAGTTATAAAACACCGGGCGGCGGTGGCACTACCGATTATGCCATAGACATTTACTTCGATGCAAAAAAACAGCAGCATTATACCTGCTTTCTAGCTGCCGATACACGGTTACCCATGATGTATATGCCTGATGCTATCAGAGGTACTATTGAACTCATGGAAGCAGAACAGCAGAAGATTAAAGTTCGCTCTGGTTACAATTTATCGGCTATGTCTTTCACACCGGATGAAGTCTATCATTCCATAGTCAAGCATATCCCTGAATTTAAAATTGACTATGCGCCGGACTTCCGTCAACAGATAGCTGCTAACTGGCCTGAAAGTATTGATGATTCTTGTGCCCGCAAAGACTGGGGTTGGAGGCATGAATTTGATTTGGAAGCAATGACTAAAGATATGCTCACAAATATTCCTGTGAACGACGAATCGGTTCATGTTTAATGCATACGCTGCTTCATAACTTCATAAAGCATAATTCCTGCAGCAACTGATACATTCAATGATTCTGCATTTGCTGTCATTGGAATTTTAACTACAGCATCACATTCTTTCAGAACTACATCACTCACACCACTGCCTTCATCTCCCATCAATAGAGCAAGTGGTAAATTGAGTTCCTCATCGTGAAGATTAATCTTAGTATTCATATCGGCACCTAATACACGAATGCCGTTAAGTTTAAGTTGTTCAATACATTTCATTACACTTTTTTCACGACACACGGATAGCTTCAGTAAAGTTCCTGCAGATGCTTTCACTGCCTCTTCATTAATCATAGCACCTGACTTCACCGGCATCACCATACCATGTGCCCCCATACAATATGCACTGCGGGCAATAGCTCCAACGTTGCGAACATCAGTAATTCCATCACAAATGATTATTAATGGGTGTTCACCTTTTAGTTGTGCTGAGTTGATAATATCGTCGAGTGTTACATAATCTACATGCGAAAGAAAAGCAACCACACCCTGATGATTGCCACGTGTTATTTGATTCAGCCTTTGATTCGGAGTATAAACACATGGAATATTCTTTTCTCTGCAAGCACTGATGATGCTTCGAACCGGTCCGGTGTTTAATCCCTGTCGAACGAAAACCTTTTCGATGGCTGTTTCGCTGTCTAGTGCCTCGGTTACGGGATGAATTCCGTGAATGACCTGATCTTTATTGGGTTGATTCATAAATTATTTTTTGGCCTTCCGGCACAACTGTAATATCGTTTATAATAGTCTTCCGTAAGATTACTTATGGTTACTCCGGCTTTTGTGCTGGCATGAATAAAGTAGTTGTTAGTTAAATAGACACCAACATGAGAGATTCTTCCACGATGAATTCTGAAGAACAATAAATCACCTTCCATCAACTCATTTCGTTTGATGTTGGAGCAGGTTTGTTGAAGATGTCCGCTACTGCCTGTTATTTTTAACCCATATACATCCTGATATAACCTTGCTACAAACGACGAGCAATCTATGCCGTGTTTATCGTGTCCACCATATTTGTATGGCACACCGTTCCATTCGTCAGCAAAGGCAAGCATCTTTGTTTCGGGAAGTGTCTTTACATCTACCCGCAATATTTTACTGTATTTGTTTTGCAGCACCGAAGTTTGGTTGGTCTCAATAAGTAAATTGTTACCACCTCCGTGTGAATTAACTTTAATCCTTTCTTTATTCGAAAGCGGGTCAATACAAATCTCTTCTCTGGTATGAATTTTTTTTAAAAAATTACAACTGCTCAAACTAATACAAGCAGATAAAACAATCAGCAAAAAATAAAATGGTTTGTTGTCCATTTATGCTAATAGTTTTTTAAATGATTTTGGTAATGCTTCAATAAGCAATGATGAAGATGAACTGTATGCGGTATAATTTTTACTAACTGATTTTGCACTTAACATCATTAGTTGTAATGCTATGATACAGGCAGGCAAAGATTCGTAACCCTGTGCTAAAAATGAAGTAATGATGCCGGTTAACACATCTCCCGAACCGGCTTTGCCCAATGACGCATCAGGATGCATACAATAAAACATATTCCCATCATGATCGCAGATACAGGAGTGTGTTGCCTTTAAAACGACGGTGCATTGATGCTTTACACAAAACTCCTTTAATGTTGTTAATCGTTCCGCATGTGTCACGTGTGACTTTGTTAAGCGGTCAAATTCTTTGAAATGTGGAGTAAGAATACTTTGTTTAGGTACTGTAAAGTTTTTGTGTATTGCCAAAATATTAATTGCATCAGCATCAATTACTACATGTTTATTGCAAGTATATAAGAACTGCAATACTGCTTGCTGTGTGAGATCAGAAGTGCCAATGCCACATCCTATTCCATAAGCATCAGCATAGGGTAGCAAAGGAATATGGGTGATAATCTGTTGGTGTAAGTCTGTGTGCAACATTACTTCAGGCAATCGTACATTAAATGCAGTTTTTAAACCGGATGGGATTATCGCACTTAACATTCCACAACCACTATGCAAGCAAGATTCGGTGGCAAGCAAGGCAGCGCCGGCTTTGTCTTCACTACCGGCTATAATTACAGCGTGCCCATTATGCCATTTATTGAAGTAAGATTTCTTTGGATTTAGTAGTTTATGTGCATCTATAGTTTCAAGACTATAAATTGAAGTGTTCTGTTCTGAAATTGCTTTTTCAGAAAGGCCAATATCAACGGTTATCAATTCACCAATAAAAGGGATATTCTCTTCAAACAAGCACATCAACTTAGTTAATTCAAAAGTTATGGTTGCACTTGCTTTAATGGTATGAATACTGTTGGGTAAAAAGCTCTCAGATATACCTGATGGTACATCAACACTAACAACTATTTTATTACAATCATTAACGAATGAAATCAGTGAAGAATAGATACCTGAAGGTATTCTGTTTAGCCCACTGCCAAAAAGCGCATCAACTATAATATCAGATGTTTGAATAAGGTGTTTAATCTCATAATTCAGTGCAAATAGTTCAACATATGGAATACCCGAGCGCTTGATCTTATCCAGTTGTAATAAGAAATCACCGCTGTAATTCTCTGAACGCACATAGATGACCTTTACTTGAAAATTCAGTTCGGTCAGTATACGAGCTATGGCTAATCCGTCGCCACCATTATTTCCGGGACCACAAATAACCATGATGGAGTTATTCCGGGCAATTAGTGGAGTAAACGAATCAGTAAAACTTTTTGCAGCACGCTCCATCAATTTTATCGATGGAATATTTTCCAAACGTAGTGTTTCGACATCAATAGCCCTTATGGATTCATTGCTAAAAACTTTCTTCATACTATTCTCCTGATAAGGCGCAGTTTGTGGGAGTAGTTTCCTGCATCTTTATTGAAAATACCGTTATGGTCAATGCTGTCAATCCGTACCTTACCCGAAGCGTGAATAATTTTTCTCTCCGGTAAGATGATTCCAACGTGAATAATTCTCTTTTGCTCATTATCGAAAAAAGCCAAATCGCCGGTTTGTGCCTGATTGATAAATTCTACTATGCGTCCTTGTTCTGCTTGTTGATAAGCATCTCTGTATAGTTTAATGTTGAAGAATCGAAACACCATTTGGGTAAATCCAGAACAATCTATTCCAAACGGGGAACGACCACCCCAGAGATAGGGAGCATTCAAGTAATTTTTGGCTGTGTTGATTATTTTTTCAGGTGTTGGTTTGCAGTTGGTGGTATTAATAACCTCAGCATTGGAGCTGAATATATTTTGCCCCAGTTGAAACGAGTTGTTTTGATAAAATGGCATTACAGCACCTAGCGTTATCGCATAGCTCTCATCTCCCAATTTAGCTTTACAACTTAATTCAGAACAAAGATTCTCTGAACTCCTTAGTGCCAGTTCGTATTCTTCTGGGTTTAATAAAAGTAACTGCTTGTCCGAAATCCAACCCTCATAACCATCGTATGCATTTTTAACCTGTAACCATTTTGGGCTTTGAGATAGAATTTGAACACATTCTCCAAAGAGGAGTTGGCTGACCATTTCACTTTTATCCGAAGCTTCAGCACGCATTGGAGCAAGAGCAATTTGAATGATTCCGAAACGCAAAAAAAATTAATGTTTCTGCTAAAATAGCCGTTCTATAGCAATTCAATTTTGGTCAAAATATCATCAAAATGTAAATAAAGCTTGTCCCAGCATTAGGAAACCTGATTTCAACAGTCTATCTTGCTTCCGAAAACCGAACAGAGTTCCTAATGTCAACTTCAATTGTTACTGTACCCTTGGTACGGCGTTGTAATTACTTGCTCATTTCAGCAAGCAATACAAACCCTTATCAACCGTTATTTCTTCGCCTAAATCCACTCCTCGCTTAGATTTGATTTTTCATAGAAAGCTAACACTTGGATAATGATATTATTACTTTATTTGCAAAAATGAGATTATTTTGGGTGTTTTGGGTCTTATTGCTATGCAGTTCCGTTACTGCACAAGATATCCATTTTTCCCAATTCAATGTTAATCCCATCTTACAAAATCCTGCGAATACGGGGTACTTCAATTGTGACTATCGATTCACAGGAATCTATAAAGAGCAGTGGCGTAGTGTAACGGTTCCGTATCAAACTTTTGCTTCGAGTTTTGATATGCGTTTTATCCAGTCTAAAAAGTCAAAGGATATAGGTGGTTTAGGCTTAAATTTCTTTAACGACAAAGCCGGTGATGCTAATTTTTCACACACGAACATAGGCATAGCTGGTGCTTATCATAAGAACTTTGATCGCTTTGGCATGAATTATTTCGGTGCCGGTATGTTACTATCCTATGGTAACGGGAATATTGACTATACAAAACTGCGATTCGGTAATCAGGCTCCACCATGCCCTACTTGTCCGTTGCTGCCGTCAACTCAAGCGATACCTGTAGGTTTTGGTTATGTTGATGCTTCAGCCGGTGTGGTATATAATTACATACCGCAAACACGAGATAATCACATACAACTAGGTGCCGCAATCTTCCATCTGAATCAACCTAAAAAATCATTCTATAACAATCCCGACGCGCGTATACCTCGCAAATACGTGTTTCACGGCAGTGCACAGATTAGAGTCAATTCAAGAATAGATCTGTTTCCAAAGGTTAATGTCTCTTTTCAGGGAACGAATAGAGAATATATGTTTGGAACCTTTACCCGTATTGATTTAGATAAATATAGAAACAGTAAATACGGAGTATATATCGGCACATGGGTTAGGGTGCAGGACGCATTTATACTTGTTTACAGATTGGATGCTGACAAATTAAGCTTCGCTTTTAGTTACGATATAAATACTTCTTCACTAAAACCGGCCAGTGCATCTCGAGGTGGACCTGAACTTTCATTAATTTATATAGGATGCATACCTAACAGGAACAGTAAAACTGTTTTTTGTCCAAGGTTTTGATAAAGATTTATGGGCTTTTTCTTGAAATAGCTGTTTAAAACATTTACATTTACAACAAACGTAACCTACCAGTGTTACGTAAATCTATACATAAACCGAACGAAAGCATGTTTTACAAAAAGTTATACTTCTTAGCTCTGCTTTTCATTCTATTTGGATTAAATGCAATAGCTCAGCCGTTGGCTGCGAATTTTACATTTACATTCACTAATAGCACACAATGTGCACCTGCGATTATTGTGTTCAATAATACTACAACTGGTGGTGTCCAACCATACTCATTTGAGTGGACTTTTCAAGGTGGCAATCCCTCAACTTCAAGTTTACAAAACCCTACAGCTACATTCTTAACTTGTGGCAGCAAAACCGTTTCATTAAAAGTAACTGGTGCTAATGGTCAAACAAATACTAAAACAGTTACCATTAATGTAGCCTGTAACCCTAATCCACAATTTATCGGTGGTCCTTCATTAAGTGGTTGCCCTCCCTTGACAGTCAATTTCACCAATCAATCAACAACAGGTGGTGGTGCAGGACCTATGACATATACATGGGATTTTTGTGACGGTGTAACTACAACAGCAACAAATCCATCGCATACATTTACATTACCGGGAAGCTATTGTGTAAAACTTCAGGCTGTCAATCAGTTTGGATGCTCATCTGATACTACCTACAGCAATTATGTTACTGTAACCAATCCACCGATTGCCAATATTGTTGCCACCACCCCGGCGAGCGGTTGCGCAGCTCCATTAGTAGTTTCTTTCTCCGGAACGGGATCAACACCTTCCGGTGCTGTTACATATCAATGGTCTTTCCCAACTGGAAATCCAAGCAGTTCTGTTTCTGCTACACCTTCCGTTTCATTTCCATCAGGTAGTCATACGGTTAGCCTTACTGTTACCGATGGTAATGGCTGTACAAACACATTGACCTTGCCTAACTATGTTAACGTAGCAAACAACTCTGCTTCTTTTCAAACATCTACTAATGCTACCTGTATTGGCAATACAGTCAGTTTTACAGCCGGTTCTGCAGTTGCTTACACTTGGAGTGTTACTCCCGGCAGTGGGTTTGTTAACATTACAGGAAATCTAAATACATCTTCGCTTAACTTAGAATTTTCCACAGCCGGTACATACACCATAGCACTCAGTCTGGAATTTAATGGGGGATGTACTGCTGATGCAGACACAACTGTTGTTGTGAATCCCATTCCATCAGCAAATTTTGGAATTCTCGGAAATGTTGCTACTTGTCAACCACCACAAACTATAACCATTTCACCATTACCTCCTGCTGGAAATACTTACTCATGGTCGTTGCCTGGCTCCAACGTTCAATCTTCAACCAATCAGAATCCCGGGCCATTAACATATAATACTTGTGGGGTATATCCAATTACTCTTACTGTAACAAATGCATTTGGTTGTCAAGCAACAAATACTGTTAATAATGCCGTTAATATTAATTGCCCATTAGCCAATTTTGTTGCTCAGTTAACACCAGCCCAATTAGCCGGACAAATGTGCGTACCGGTAACAATCCCATTCAATGCTACAACCAGTACCGGAAACCCAACTCAATACATCTGGAATTGGAATTATGATCAAAACCCGAATGGGTGGCAACCACCAACCAATAACCCGATTACCAATTATACATTTAATCAACCTGGATGTTACACTATTGGATTAATCACCAATAATGCTCAGAACTGTAAGGATACACTCATCATTCCTAACCTTATTTGTGCAGGTACTCCACCACAAGCAAATTTTGTAGCAAATGACACAACTCCTTGTATCAATGAACCGGTGATGTTTACAAACCTTTCAACACCCCTTGTAACTCCACCCAACCCTGTACCACCAGGTGTAACATATCTATGGAAGTTTGGTGATGGAGCGACGTCATCTGAACTCAGTCCCACACATGCATATTCCGATACAGGTTTTAAAGACATTACATTAATTATTTGCTGGTTCGGATGCTGTGATACACTGATCAAACCCAAATATATTTACGTAGCTCCACCAAAGGCAGTAATAACTGTTAACCGACCTTGTGATGAACCGTATTGTGTGCAATTCTCGGGTATGAATAGTATTGGAGCCACTTCGTATGAGTGGACATTTTCAGGCGCTGCAACTCCTGCAACCTCAACCTTAGACTCTGTAAAAGTGTGTTGGCCACAAGTTAATGGTGGTCCATTTACGGCTAAACTTAAAGTAATCAATGGACCTTATGGTTGCAAGGACTCAACAACGGTCAGTGTTACATTGGTTAAACCTGTTGCAGGTTTTCAGTTTAGCTCTACATCAGGTTGTAAGCCTTTTAAACCTACTATCTTATATCAAGGTAGCGGAATGTTTACAGTTCAATACTTTATTTTTAACGGACCAAGTTGTACAGGGGCACCTGTTGCAACTATTAATGGCAATATGACATATCCTGCCGGTAACCCCAACACATATACTTTTAATAATGTGGGTGTTTATTCGGTTAGGCAAATTGTAACTAATATCATTGGTTGTAAAGATACTTTGGATAGAGACGCATACATTACCGTTTATGGACTTACTCCAAAGTTCACGCAAAGTGATTCATTAGGATGTGCTCCTAAAACTATTCAATTCACCAATCAGACTCAGCCTAATGCTATGAGCACCCCGACAGGGTATTTATGGGTATTCGGTGATCCGGCTAGTGGAGCGAATAATACTTCTAATCTGATTAACCCTTCACACACTTATAACAATCAAGGAACCTACGATGTATGGTTAATAGCTTATGATGATCACGGTTGTTCTGATACATTAAAGAAACTTCAATTAATTCAATTAAATAAACCAACAGCTGATTTTATTTCACCAAACACAACACTTTGTATCGACGAAGAAGCTTGTTTCACAAGCTTATCTGTTGGTACCAATCTTTCCTACTACTGGGATTTTGGCGACCCGCCTAGTGGGGCAAATAATAATTCAAACCTTTTTAATCCATGTCACACATACAATACCACAGGATTATTCACTATTTTTTTAAGAGTTACTGATCAATTTGGTTGCCAAGACTCAATAACAAAACCTGCATATATTAGCGTAGGTGAACTTCAGGCAAGCATACAGCTAAGTGACTCATTTATTTCGTGCCCACCATTGCTTGTTAATTTTACTAATACTTCTTCAGGTGTTGACCCTAGTTCTACATTTCTGTGGAACTTCGGTGATGGTGTACAATCAATTTTACAAAATCCTTCGCACTTATATACTGAAGCCGGTCATTTCTCAATAGAATTTACAATAACCAATCAGTTTGGTTGTAATCAAACCTATATTTGCGACAGCTGCATATTTATAGGCGGACCTACAGCAATTGTAACAGCTGACAACAATCAAGGTTGTGCTCCGCTACAGGTTTGTTTCACTGCAACAAATTCCAATTCAATCTCATACGTATGGAACACCGGAGTAATTGTTCAGGCTGATGATGAAAACTATTGTTATACCTATACTGATGAAGGGATTTATCGTGCAGAAGTTTTCTTAACAGATAGCGCAGGATGCACTTATCCATACTTTATTGATTCAATCTATGTCACAAATAATACGGCAAAATTCGGTTTAACTCCTAATGATATTTGCGGTGAAGGAATAGTACAATTTAGTGATTCCAGTCAGGCTCTAACTCCAATTATTGCATGGCAGTGGGATTTTGGTGATCCGGCTAGTGGTGTTAACAACACGAGCAATATCATGAATCCTACTCACTATTATAGTACACCCGGCACTTATTATATTTCTATGACCAGTACAGCTGCTGGAGGATGTGTCGACACATATATAGATAGTGTAATGGTTACTGACGCGCCAATAGCAGACTTTTATTATACTTTAACATCGCTTTGTGAAGGTGTACCCATTCAATTTTATGATAGTACAACCAGTGTAAGCCCGATCGTATCATTTAACTGGAACTTTGGTGACCCGGGTAATCCACCTAACACTTCGAATCTTACAAATCCTCTGCATACTTACCCTGTTGAAGGAACTTATAACGTCAGACTTATTATTACGGCTGCAAATGGCTGTAGTGATACTATAATACAACCGATTACCATCAATCAAACACCACAGATATTCCTAACACCGAGTCAAAACATCTGTATTGGTGATTCAACAACTTTGCAATTTGCTGGTGCAGGAACATATTCCTGGTCTCCTGCTGCAAGCCTAAATGATGCGACATTGCCCAATCCAACAGCTACACCGGTAACAAGTACTACATACACTCTAACCTACACAGATTCAAACGGTTGCAGTACCAGTGGCACAACTGTGGTGAATGTTAATGCACTGCCTGTGGCCAATGCAGGACCTGATCAAACAACATACAGCGGTGCTAGTGTTACATTAAATGGTAATGGTGGTGTACAGTACTTTTGGTTGCCCTCGAACGAATTCGTAGATCCAGGTATCCAAAATCCAAATGTCTCTCCAACAATAACTTCAACTTACACACTTGTCGTAACCAGTGTCAATGGTTGCACAGCAACAGACGAGGTTGTGGTATTTGTAACACCATGCCCAACAGTTAACGCCGGAAACGACACCAGCATATGTATTGGTACAAGCGCAACGCTAACAGGCATAGCAAGCACTACAACTTACCAGTGGACTTCTATTCCGGCAGGTATAAATTCTGCTAATATTAGCATCACCGTTACCCCGGTTGCTGTAACAACATATGTTTTCACCGTAACAGATGTTACTAATGGATGTGTCAAAATAGATTCAGTAGTCGTAAGTTTATATCAACCTTTTATAGCCAGTGCCGGGAATGATGTGGAGATATGTACAGGTTCATCAACAACCTTACAGGCGAGTGGTTCGACTGTTTATAATTGGTCACCTTCTACTAATTTATCCGATCCAGACATAGCAAACCCTGTTGCAACACCAACAGCAACGACCACATACACCGTAACTGTTAGTGATGGTGTGTGTAATACTTTAACAGATCAGATTATTGTAACTGTAAACCCATTACCAATCGCAACTGCTGGGAATGACACCAGTATTTGCATAAACGATAATGCACAATTACAGGCTGGCGGAGGTATAGAATATTCTTGGTCACCTAACACAGATATTACAAACCCTAATTCGGCAACACCGGTTGTAAATCCTACTGTACAAACAACATATACTGTAACAGTCACAGATGTTAATGGTTGCGAGAATATGGATGACATAGTCATATCTATTTTCCAATTGCCAATTGTCACTGCGGGTGATGATGTGGCCATTTGTATTAATGATTCTGTTCAGTTATCAGGTAATGGAGGTGTCGTATATAATTGGTCACCACAGAATACCGTAGATAATTTTATCTCACAAAATCCTATTGCCTCTCCTACAATTACTACAACCTATACATTAACTGCGACCGATGCCAATACCTGCTCCAACACTGATCAGGTAGTTGTAACGGTTAACCCACTTCCTAATGCTGACGCAGGAAATAATCAAACGATCTGTTCACAAACCGCGGCCTATTTAACAGCTACTGGTGGTGTTCAATATAGTTGGTCTCCTGTTGGTGTGATAGGTAATCCAACTCAGCAAGGTACAATTGCATACCCACTAACTCCTCAGTACTTCTATGTTTTGGTAACAGATTTTAATGGGTGTAAAAAAACCGATAGTGTCTATATCAATATCTTGTTTCCGTTTGATGTTGAATTTCCAACAGATACGTGTATCTGTTTAGGTAGCTCTATGGTGTTAACAATTAACGACACCTCAAGCATTCAACATTATTACAACTGGACTCCTCCTCTAGGGGTAATTGGCGCAACTGATAGTGCAAGTATAACTGCCTCTCCATATAGTGATGTTACCTATACAGCCATTGTTAGTGATGGCCAATGTTATGCCGACACAGGCGAAATTAATCTGTGCGTAAATCCCATACCTACAGTCGATGCAGGACCTAACCAACAAATGTTGTTAGGTGAAAGCATTCAATTATCTGCTGATGGAACAGGTCAGTTTACATGGTCACCTGACTCATCATTGTCTTGTGTCAACTGCCAAGAGCCATCTGCAAGTCCATTGCAAACTATTCAATATACTGTAACTATAGTTGATACAAACGGCTGTACGAATAATGATTCCATGATGGTATATGTGATATGTTCTGATCAGGTTATTTATATACCAAATGCCTTTACTCCGGATGGTGATGAAGTTAATCCTGAGTTTAAGATATACGGAACAGGTATCAAAGAACTTATTTTCTTGCGCATATATAATCGTTGGGGTGAGAAAGTTTTTGAGACTGCCGACTTAAGTAAAGGCTGGGATGGCACACATCGTGGTAAACTGCAGGAACCTGGAGTTTATGTTTACTACATGGAAGCTATTTGTTCCACAGGACAAACTATTGCAAAGCAAGGTAACATCAGCCTACTTCGATAATTTTATCTGAGCTTAAATTTTTCTTGTTTTATTCAAATTGGGGATTACATTTGCAGTCCCCAAAAAACGGGAGCATAGCTCAGCTGGTTTAGAGCATCTGCCTTACAAGCAGAGGGTCACAGGTTCGACTCCTGTTGCTCCCACCATCTTCAAAAGCCCAACAACTATTGTTGGGCTTTTTTATTACAATTATTTTTCTGGTTCCTCTCAAGAAGAAGTAATAGCAGAAGTTATCAGACATAACACTGTAATATTCAACCGCTTCAGTTGTTGCGATTAATAAAAAATTCCTACAATGCTGAGTTCTCAATAATTCTATAAATAAAAAACGAGGTCTTATGGACCTCGTTTAGTTTGCTGAGCGTGACGCGGAGAGAGAGGGATTCGAACCCCCGGTACCTTTCGGTACAACGGTTTTCAAGACCGCCGCTTTAAACCGCTCAGCCATCTCTCCGCGCGCAAAAGTAATGTTTGAATTGAAACGAAAAATATTTTTTTAAAATTCTTTCCCGAATGCCCAACGAATAAAACGCGGCATTGCTAAACGCCATGTTTCCTGATTATGCCTTCCACGTTTCATTTCATAGTAGGAAACATCGCGATAAGGTCTGTATCCTTTTTTGACTAACTCAGATATTAAATCAATGGTATCATCAACGGAATCTATAATGCCGTTGTGGTTGCGATCGGCTCGTTCGTCTAGCAATCCTGTCTGAAACCAGAATCGCAACCCTTTCTTATAATGACCGTCTCGGATCACCTGGTGCATAATTCTGTCATCATCGGTATAACCATCATCATAGGCAACACTTCTCCACCATAGTGAACCACTGAAAACCCCAACCTGCTTAAAACAAGAACGATGCTGCCAGATAATATCCAAAGCACTTAAACCACCAAGGCTGTATCCGGCTATGGTATTATGTGTGTGCTTCAAATTAACAGGATAGTGATCTTGAAGAAAAGGCATCAACTCGCGCAGAATAAAGTGAGCGTATTTTTCAGCATAAGAACCTCGTTTCAGGTAATCCGGATGCTTGCTTACACCATACTCTTTCATACGATCACCTGCACGCACACCAATGATTATAGCCGGCATAATTAATTTGCGACTGTATAATTCCTGAAATGTTTCTTTGACACGAACTGCTTTAGAATCTTGTCCGTCGTTCAGTAAAAGAATAGGTAAATCTTCATGGCGGTTGTACTGGTGGGGAGCAATGACATCAACATCAACACGACGTTTCAGAATAGGTGAATGCTGATCTCTGATTTTATGAATGATGTATGATTGATGACCGGGACTCATAAATTTTCACGGTAAATATGATTTTACTTTCCTGAAAATTAGTACCACTTGCAAACACATATAAAAAAATATGCGTTATACCATGTACAATTAAAAGTAAGAGGAAAAGCCCAGGTTGAACCCTGCTGTCTTTGATGCCGGGTTTCCTAACAAGTTTGTGAATGACAAATACCGATAGTTTAACCTTATGACTGTTTGAGAATTGGGTTTGAACGAAATACAGGGAACGATGCTAAAGAGCTCGTCATAGATTTTAGTTTCAGACTCATCGAATGTACCCATATTCCAGTCAACGTATTCAAAACGTACAGCAAGATTAATAACAGCCTGATTCCAGCCCAGCATAGGTTTTTGAACGATGGTCTGAATCACATCAATAAATCCTCCTTGCTGTTTATTACCATATTGCTGTATATATGTTTCAGGAACCTGAACATATATGCGCGAAAATTCCCCTACAATGCTTGTGTTGGTTTTATTTATTGTGGTGTTGTAATCAATTGCAAATACATCTAACCGTCTTTTAGTGTCTATGACCAACCCATCCTGCATGGTTCTGTTATAAGTTCCTCCCATATAGGATAAACCCACTTCACCAAAATTTCTATGGCGTACTGCTACTTTAGTTGTAATCAACGGCACACCACTTTCTATTCTAGAATATCTTGTATTGCTTTCTTTAGCAGCAGGTAAAAATGTTTTACCTGCCTCGTTATCAATGATTGAGTTGTCAAATCCACCTGTAGCATAAAGCTCATAACCTATCATCCATTTATTTTGATAATGTTTTCCATAAATACCAATTCCGGAATTGCTAAATGTTGCGGGTAGTAATTGAGTTGCGGATATAGGTCTGTCGGTAAATTCCCATCGTGGTCCGTCGTGATTTTGGTTGAATGCGCCGATAGGATTTAGTATGATACCGCTTCTTACATTAAAGAGTGGATGCAGCTCGATATCCAATGCAGCAAATTCAATATTTATCTCCAAACCTTCATCTTCATCGTCATTATGTTCGTATTCTATCTCGCTTAAAAACTTAACACGTTTAGAAATGCTTGAGGCCATAAATATGCTGAGTCTTCTGAATTGAAACTGATGCCCTTCACTTACACCATCTGTTCCCAAATGTTGCCAGTTTGATTCCACATATCCACCCAGGGATACTGGAGACTTATAAACATTCATAAAAGGACGGTTGTATACGGCATCCATATTGAGTTTTTGTTTGATGCTGTCTTTTACAGGGTTATGTATAAATAAGGAATCCGGATGCTGAGCAAATAATTTATTCAGACTAAAAAGAAATGTGAATACGATACAGAGGTATTTCATGCGAGCGATATAATGATTTTATCGTTTTCAATATTGAGAGGTAAGAAGCGTAAGTCTTTATCGGCAGGAGGTGAGAGAACGTGGCCCTGGTTATCGAATTCACTGCCGTGAGCAGGGCAGGTCAGTTTATCTCCGAACACTTGCAGTTCAACTCCCTGATGCGTACATCGCATTAACAATGCATTGTAAGAACTATCATTAAGGCGAAACACACATACCGGGTAACGTAGTTTTTCATTGTTCACAACAATTGTTTTCCGGTAATGAGTCTGATTATTTTTTACATATTCAAATGAATCGAGTGGTAAGATGATTTGTTTGTTCTCAATAATTGCATTTACTGTTTTAGAATGACTACATGATTGCATCAATGCAGACAAGCTACTGATACCTAAACAGGTTAATGTACATTGTTTAATAAAATCTTTACGGTGCAAGAACTATAGGGAGTTAAGGAATGTGATCAGTTGGTTACGCTGTGTTTCTGTAAGGTTCATAAAAAATTCTTTTGAAGACTGACCTTCACCACCGTGAAGCAAAATAGCCTCATCTATTGAACGTGCCCTGCCATCGTGCATTAAATAGAGTTTTCCTCCCTGTACATCCTTAGCAAGTCCAAGCCCCCATAATGGTGTGGTGCGCCATTCAGCAGTTCCTGCATAGCCCTCTGTGTAGCCATCGTCGAGTTGATCTCCCATATCGTGCAGCAGCAAATCTGTGTAAGGATGAAAAACAAATTCAGAAAGCGGAACAATCGGAGAGTATCCTGTTTTTAATGTTTCGCTGTGACATTTCTCACACCCTGCATTAATAAATAGTTGTTTGCCGGCTAGCACATTTGCATCATTCTGATTGCGGGGTTGTGGGGTTTGAAGTGTTTGAATATAAAAAACAACATTGCTTAAATTTTGATTCTGAACCTCAGGAATATTTGATGGTGTCGCTGGTATCACTGAATTTGGATGCAAAGGATCTTTGGGAAGAAATGATGACGTGATACCCATATCCTGATTAAATGCTTGCACTGTTTGTTGAAAAATATTATAAGTGGAAGCTTTTCTACCAAAGCGACACAGATAACGACCGTTAGTGCTAATGGCATTTACGTTGGGTGAAACCCATTGAGGAATGGTATTCCAGCTTACGCGACCTGAAATACCATCACCATCCAAATCATAGGGATCAGCAGATGCAATGATGTCGGCTTCAGGAACTAATTCTAGAAAGCCTAGGCCGGCAACTATAGGTGCAATGAACTTTGCACCGGTTGAACCGGCAGGTAAAGTTTCCGGAATGAAGCCTGGTAAGGAACGATGTTGTAGCTGAGGGCCGCCAAGGTGCAAATACTGATTACCGCTGCTGTCTGATTGTCCAAACCGAGTTAATACTGTAAATAGATGGCCGCGATTGTCATCGCTATGGCAGGACGCACACGATGTGGAAACAAACATTGGTCCCAGACCAGTTGAGGAAGTGTAAATTTCTTCAAATTCCTGATCACCCAGTAAAAAGATACGATGTTGTTCATCGCTTAGCCCCTCTGCTGGTGTATTCAGAACTGAATTCAAGTGAGGTGCTTTAGGTTCAAACTTAGTACATGAAACCATGCAGATCAGAAAAAACAAAAAAGTAATTCCCGCTACATTTTTGAATAATGTATGACTCATAGCAGACACAAAAATATTATTTAAGCAATTCTAAATAAAATAATTAAGAATTGCTTCAAAAAGCTTCAAGTGTATTTCAGTTCTGTGTTTTTATAAATTTAGTTCTTAATGTATTTTTAGAGTTCTCTATTTCAATAAAGTACAGCCCTGCCTGTAAAGAAGAAGTTGATATGGTATGTTGATTAGAGAATATCAAACTACTTGAAATAATTTCTTTCCCATCAATAGAAAACACTCTGAGTTTGTAAGGAGTCTGCAAATCAGATTGAATTGTAATAAAATCTTTTGCAGGATTGGGATACGCATTAACCTGAAGAGCGGAAGCAGAAGCTATTCCTGTGGCACAATCCAATTGTGTATATAAAAAGTCGCTCACGAAACGTACGGTGGTATCCATATATAATGCACTACCAGCATATGGTACATGCGGTGCATTATTATATGTATAAAAAGAAGAAACGGTACCGTTAGTCTGGCACAAGGAATCAATACTGTATGAACCACTTACAACCATGATCGGTATAAACTGCAGCATATAGAGCATTTCAGTATAGTAAGGGACAGTAGCATCATTGGTGCCGTGCATACTACATATAGGAGTGTCATTAGGTTTTATCCAGTCAATATCTCCGATTGCACCACAAAGATTCACAATGGCTTTGACATTTTCGGGATACCCGGGATTACCGCTGTTGCCGTGCATATCGCCTAAAAGGCTCATATCAATGTCGCTTGGTAGTTCGGATTCTTCATTCAGGTATGCATAATGAACTGCAATAAACGCACCTGCTGAGCTACCACCAAGGAATATTTGATTGGTATCTATTTTAAAAGGATTGCCTTCACGTGCACTTTTCCAGAACCATCGTACGCAAGCTTTTGCATCCTGAACGGCACGGTATACAGCACGAGTGGCTTCAGCTTTATTAGGTAAGGTTGATGCAAATCCTAAACGATAGTTATATGAAGCAGTTACATAACCGCGCTTTGCAAAAGAGTTGCAAAGGCTCACTACATCGTTATCGTTCTTTGTTCCAGTTATAAATGAGCCACCATGCGCTAAGATGAATAAAGGTCTTAAAGGCTCTGAATCGTTGGATGGTTCGTAGATATCCATAGTAAGATTCAGATTATCTCCCTGTGCTGTTGTGTTTGCACCAAAGGTGATGTCGGCTGTTTTAGTAACCTGTGTAAAAATTTCAGTTTGATATCGACCGTTGCATTGTGCTGATGCATCTTGGCTGAGGATATTCAAAGTGAAAAAAGATAGGCAGACGAGTAAAAGTTTGTTCATGGTGTTTGGTTTGAAAGTCCAATGTAAACAAACTAATTGTATTTTGAGGGAATTATTAATTCAAAACAGGAATTATTGAGTTGGTAAGCACTTCTGAACCATTGATACGCTCTAATAACTCTTGCTGAATGGTATTTGAATGCTGTGAATTATATGTTTTGCGGACACGGATATAATTGTCGGTATAGCCCAACATATAACCACCATCATTTTCATATTCCCAAAGTACAGACCTCCTGGTATTCAGATGCTCGTTGTAAAAAACATTTCGTTTTTTATCAGAAAGGTGTCGAAGTATTTTGTTGCGTTCCTGCCTCTTAGATACAGGTATATATCCATCCATATCAGCAGCTTCAGTATTGTCACGTTCACTGTAAGTAAACACATGCAAATAAGATAAAGGAAGTGAATGGATAAACTCGAAAGTTTCCTGAAAATGCAAATCAGTTTCTCCTGGAAATCCAACAATCACGTCTGCACCAATTCCAGCATGTGGCATTAATTCTTTAATTCTGTGCATTCTTTCTGCGTAATGTTTAGTCAGGTAGCGGCGCTTCATCCTCTTTAAAATGAAATCGTTCCCAGATTGCATAGGAACATGAAAATGAGGAACAAACTTTTTTGATTGAGCTACAAATGAAATGATATTATCTGTTAACAGGTTTGGTTCAATAGAAGAAATGCGGAATCTTTCAATTCCATCAACCTGATTGAGTGCGGTAATTAATTGCAACAAAGTTTCGCTCCGTCTCTCGTGCCCATTAGAGTATCCGAAGTCACCGATGT
Source organism: uncultured Bifidobacteriaceae bacterium (assembly GCA_964640655.1). Lineage (GTDB taxonomy): Bacteria > Bacteroidota > Bacteroidia > Chitinophagales > UBA10324 > BJGO01. Next base: position 40,185 of record CAZXFT010000014.1, read on the forward strand.
TAACTCCGCTTAGCACTATTTCCTTTATGCCTTGTTTTGCTATTTCATTGGCTTGTTTCACTATGTTGGATACTGTATCGCTTCTGCTTTTTCCACGAGCCATAGGAATGGTGCAATAAGTACAAGAGTAGTCACAACCATCCTGCACTTTTAAAAAGGTGCGTGTGCGCTCTCCCAGCGAGTAACTGCTTTGGTAATTAGTTACATCATTAATATCGCAGGAGTAAACCTGAACTTCATCATTATTGATATCATTTAGCAATTCACCTAATCGGAATTTATCCTGTGCCCCCACAACCATATTTACACCCGAGATTTCTGCAATCTGTTCAGGCTTTAATTGAGCATAGCAACCGGTTACCACAATGTGTGAGTCGGGATTGGAATTTTGTGCTTTGCGAACTATACGTTTGCACTCTTTGTCTGCATTTTCAGTAACTGAACATGTGTTGATGACGTAATAGTCTGCTGGTGAATCGAAACTTACTTTTTCGTAACCAAGGGTCTCCAAATTTTTCCAAATCATGCTAGTCTCGGTGTAATTCAATTTACATCCAAGTGTATGAAAAGCCACTCTTTTTCTATTATTCGACACGGCGAGCAAAGATAAGTGCACAAGCTTTTATTTCGCTGTTTAATCAGGTAGTTTCTTCTCCGGTATAGCTTTGTTAAAGCCATATGGACAATGTATGCAGCTATTTCTACAACAATATCCTCGCTTCAGATGATATTCTTTAGTGAAAACTACATTGCCATTTTCATCAAAATAGAACATTTCATTTTTCGGTTTATTATCAGATGAATTCATGGTTTACAATACAAATTTACCGGTGTAGTTGTTTGGTGAAATTTTTTTCAATTCATCTTTAACACCTGATTCAATCTGTAAAGTGTCTATAAATTCTATTAAATCAGCTTGCGTGATATTGGATTTACCGCGTGTTAGTGCTTTGAGTGCTTCATAAGGCTGAGGATATTGTTCGCGGCGAAGAATGGTTTGAATGGCTTCAGCAACTACTGCCCAGTTTGTATCTAATTCAGTTCTGACTGCGACTGCATTTACTTTAAGTTTTCCAATTCCCTTTAAAATAGAATTGAATGCTATTATAGTATGTGCATAAGGAACACCTACATTGCGCAGCACGGTTGAATCGGTAAGGTCGCGTTGCAATCGGGATATGGGAAGTTTAGACGATAAATGTTCAAATAAAGCATTTGCTATACCCAAATTACCTTCTGCATTTTCAAAATCAATAGGATTCACTTTGTGTGGCATGGCTGAAGAGCCTACTTCGTGCACTTTGATTTGCTGAGTGAAATAATCCATAGATATATACTGCCATAGATCGCGGCAGAAGTCAATCAGAATAGTGTTGACACGTTTCACTGCATCGAATTGAGCTGCCAGATGATCGTAATGCTCAATCTGAGTGGTAGGGTAGGAATAATGTAGTCCTAAGATATTTTGAACAAAATTTTGCGCAAATGTTTTCCAGTCGTAATCGGGATAGGCAACGATGTGTGCGTTCATATTACCGGTAGCACCACCAAACTTTGCTGGGAAAGGAATTTTCTCGAGCAGTAGCATTTGTTGTTTCAATCGTTCCACAAAAACATAAATTTCTTTTTCTAAAAGGGTGGGTGATGCTGCTTGCCCGTGGGTGCGGGCAAGCATAGGAATGTCTTTGCAGAGTAATGATAGTTTGTCAATAGCTCGGATAACAGCATCAAGCGATTCAATAAAGTAATGCGTATAAAATTCCTTGAGGGAAATAGGTATAGCTGTATTGTTAATGTCTTGTGAAGTAAGCCCGAAATGTATGAACTCCCTGTATTCCATTAAACCTGCAGCATCCATTTTTTCTTTAAGGAAATACTCAACCGCTTTAACATCGTGATTGGTATTGCGCTCCTGCGACTTGATATATTCTGCATCTTGCTCCGTAAACTGATCAACCACTTCTCTTAATGTAATAAAAGCTTTTGTGTCAATATTTTTTACAGGTTGCAAGCCTGTCTGGCAAAGCGCAATGAAGTATTCAACTTCAACATGTACTCGATACTTTATTAAAGCATACTCTGAAAAATATTGTTGCAGTGATTGAGTTTGAGCGTGATAACGACCATCAATGGGTGTAACAGCACTAAGGGTTGATAGATTCATTGGTCAAAGTTAAGTTTTGTAAAAATGATAATTGTTTACATTCATATACATATATAAAATGTGATAAAATGTTGACATTGATTAAACAAAAAAAGATGCATCAGGTTACATAGCTAAACTTTTTAAAAACACTAAAACTAAAAAACATGCAAAAACTATCATTACTCATCATTGCACTCTTTACAATATCGAGTGCCACATTTGCCCAAATGGCAAAAGTTCAAATCATTCACAACAGTGCAGATCCAGCTGCTGCTCAGGTGGATATTTATGTGAATGACAATTTATTGTTAGACAATTTCGCTTTCAGAGATGCAACCGGATTTGTTGATGTTCCTGCCGGAGTTGTGCTTAATATTCAGGTTGCACCTCCTAACTCAACTTCATCAGCACAAGCCATAGCAACTTTTCCAGTTACTCTTGCTGCCGGTGAGAATTATTATGTTGTTGCCAACGGTGTTTTAAACCCCGGATCATTTTCAGCTAATCCTGATGCTGCTTCTACAGCTTTTAATTTGTTTGCCTTTTCAGGAGCTCAATTGGCTTCAACCAGTGGAAGTGAATTTCAGGTACAGTTTTTCCATGGAGCAACAGATGCTCCAACAGTTGATGTTGTAGCACGTAACTTGGGTAACATTGTAGCTATTGACAACTCATCCTATGGTAACTACAATGGCACTTCATACCTGGGATTACCTTTACAAAACTTAATTCTTGATGTTACACCAGGTAGCGATAACAGTAGCATATTGTTAACCTATCAGGTAAACACTTCAGGGCTCGGTGGATTAAGCGGTTTAATCTTTGCATCAGGATTCTTAGATCCTTCAGCTAACCAGAATGGTGAAGGTTTCGGTGTTTTCGTAGCTCTTGCCAACGGTACTGTAGTTGAGTTGGAACAAACATCACTTGCTCGTTTGCAGGTAATTCATAACAGTGCTGATCCAGGTGCTGCTCAGGTTGATGTTTACGTTAACGATAACTTATTAATAAACGATTTTGCATTCCGTGCGGCTACTCCTTTTATTGATGTTCCTGCCGATGCATTATTAAACATACAGATTGCTCCTCCAACATCTATTTCTTCTGCAGAAGCTATTGCTACCTTCCCTGTAACACTTCAAAATGGCAAGACCTACATCGTTTTTGCTAATGGTGTACTCGCTCCCGGCTCATTTGCTTCTAACCCCGATGCTGTTTCTACTGGTTTTAGTTTGTATCCTGTTGCCGATGCCAAAGAATCAGCTACAGGTAATAATGTAAGCATTCTTGCTTTTCACGGTTGTACCGATGCACCAACAGTTGATGTTAAGTTGAAAAATGGTCCTGTATTATTTGATGATTTAGCATATACCGAGGCTAGTTCTTATTTAACAGTTCCAGCTGCAAATTACATCCTGGAAGTAACTCCTGGTAATAATAACAATGCAGTTCTGGTTTCATATGAAGCTAACGTTTCTTCAGTTGGTGGAAGTGCAATAACAGTTTTTGCAAGTGGATTCCTTACACCTTCTGCTAATCAAAATGGAGAAGCATTTGGATTGTGGGTTGCCCTTGCCGATGGTTCTACTTTCGCTCTTCCTGTTGTATGTAATACCTGCTCAGCACCTGCTGGTCAAAGCACTTCAAACATTACAGCTACGTCAGCTAAAGTAAATTGGAACAACCCAAATTGTACACAACGTTTCCGTTTACAGTACCGTGTTGTTGGTGCACCAAATTGGATTACACGTTTTACTTCTAACACTTCATTTACATTAAAGAACCTTGCTCCGTCCACTAATTATGAGTATCGCCTGCGTTCGGTTTGCTCTTCTGAAGGAACATATATCTCTAACTGGTCTTCTACAGGAACATTTACAACATCATCTCAGGGTGCTTCTGATCGTTTGGAAGAAATGGAAGTAACAGAAATGCAATTGTTCCCTAACCCGGCACAGTCAGTATTGAACATTGCTGTTCAATCAACATTTGAAAACAACTCAGTGGAAATTTACAATGCATTAGGTCAGGTGGTTTATACTCAGTTAAATATAGCTGACCGCACAGTTTCAGTTGACATCAACAGCCTGCCAAAAGGATTATATATAGTTCGTTACAGCGATAACAATGGTAACGTAAATCGCAGCTTCGTTAAGAACTAATTTTCAATATTAAATTATTAAAAAAGCCTGCTTCAAATTTGAAGCAGGCTTTTTTATTAGTAAGGCAAGGTGTAACATTACTGTATGAATAAATTATTGATTTTAGTTTCACTCACATTTATCACCGGCACTAATGTTTTTGCACAAGACACAATATCATTGATGACCTATAATCTGCTTGGTTATTACAGCAGCGATTCCGATTCTTCAACACGTAATCCCTATTTCAGAACCATCTTATTAGAATTTCACCCTGACATATTAGTAACACAGGAAATTAAAAGTCAGAGTGGAGCTGCCGGTTTTTTAAATAATGTTTTAAAACCGCTTGATCAGGACTATCAGATTGCGCCTTATTTTCAGGGTAACGATACTAACAATTCTCTTTATTACAATTCAGCTAAGTTTAATTGTATTGATAACCTGATTATTATAACAACACTTCGCAACATCAATCATTTCATTCTCATACATAAACAATCCGGCGACACCCTTCATGTTTTTTCTGTTCATCTCAAGGCAAGTTCAGGGGCTAACAATCAGGCACAAAGAAAGAGCGAGGTAGACTCCTTAAGAAAAGTCAGTGACAATTTATCGCTTGATGACTCCTATATAGTGTGTGGCGATTTTAACATGTATGGATCTGATGAACCGGGTTATAACAGGTTACTTGAACCGAGTATCAATAACACTGGTTATTTCATTGACCCGATAAACCTGACTGGAGCTTGGAACAATGCCAGCTACGCACAGTATCATACTCAATCACCTCGTGTGCGGGCTTTTGGAGGAGGTGTAACCGGTGGTCTCGACGATCGTTTTGATTTAATTCTTTTTTCACCTTCAATTAATACGACAGGTAAAGTGCGTTATGTACCTAATTCAACCAATCCTATTGGCAACGATGGAATGCACTACAACGATTCCATTAATCGCTTACCTAACCTGGCTGTCAGCGACGAAATCGCCAACGCATTGCATTATGCAGCCGATCACCTTCCGTTAATGGCAAGGTTTGTTTTTATGAACGGTTGGCCTGCATCGGTTTCTGACCTTGCTAATAGATACATAACATTATATCCTCAACCGGCAAATCAGGTTTTATTTGTTGATAATAAATCGTTTAATAATTCATCTTATACTATTACTGATGTTAGTGGCAGAGTGCTTATGCAGGGAACTTTAAACAACTGTGGTATTCATACACATAGTCTTGAGGATGGCCTATACATTCTCAGTCTCACAAATCAGAATCAAACATCATCAAGAACTTTTATTGTTGCTCACTAATCATCTTGCCGGTGCGCCATTTAAAACTTTGCCCGTTCCAAAGGTTGATATAGTCCTGCTCGCGTCTCAACTCCATCCAGCTTGAGCAACGTTCATTGTATCTTTCAAGAAAAACAAATTCTGTTTGTGAAGGTAGATTAGTGTAAGTCCATATTTCACCGGCTTTAAACTTGTAGCACTTCTGTGGTGCTCCAAACATCAGGTACACTAACCCCGGATCAGTTTTCCAGCCTGCACGATACGTGGTAAAGAGTCTGTTAGCGAATTCAACTCGGTTGTAGTACAAGCGGATAGATTGTTTGGCTAATTGTGCCGAACCGCAACGCGCTATCCAAAAAGAATCCAATTGTAACTTAAAATCACTTGCTTTTAACAATTTATTGTATTCATCATTTCTGCTGATATATCGTAAGGGTTCAATCAGATCTTCAGCTGTTTCAAGTTCTGGAAAATTGTTGTTATGTACTAATAACTGTAACCCAATGCTATCTATTGAGCGACGAATCTCATAAAAGCCTGTCGACTGAAAGGTTATTGGAGTAACGGTTGAAAAATTAAAAAGGGTATCGCGTTCAGAAGGTAGTCCTGCATTCACATCCTTAAAAAAAATTGGCGCTGCCGGAGTGGGGTAGAAAGTAAATCGTTCAGCAAGCAGCGTATCCGTATTGCTGAAGTGCTGAATGAAATATGAATTGCCGGTATGCAGATAGTGTGGATGAATGATATTTTGAAGACTGTCAGTGATTCGGTAGAAGGCACTGTTGCCCGAGTGTTCTTTATTAAAAGGTATCACCTGTTTGTAGTAAATCGTAGAGTCAGATGAATATAGTTTTATCTGAAGCCATCCTTTCTCATTTCGTTTTATCGGAAGAAATAAACTTAAAGAAGTATCCCGAATAGTATTCACTTCATACTTTGACAAAATTCTATCAATAAGCGGAGGCCAGTAAAATTTATCATTACTTCCTATATCTTTCATGGCCATGCTTTGAAGTGAAATCTTTGCAGGCAAATTTTTAGCCTCATTATATTCACTGAATTTTAGAGTGATAAACATCACGCTGCTATCGTTAGTAATATGTTGCAATACAAATGATGCCGGTAAATCGTTTGCACAGTTGTTAAAGCGACTCATCATACTTACACCACCTGCCTGTTCATAGCTTTTACAGGCTGAGATAAATAGCATGATACATGCAAGAATTAATGTGTTACTTGAATTGAAACGCATGATTTTGTTAGCGAGTAAAAATAAGTTTTGGCAGAACTCGTTGTTATTAACCCTAAAATTCACTTCACGTACTTTATTTATCTTTATCCTTGAAAATAACGTTAATGAAGCGCATCTCATTCTTTATACTCACCTTATTTCTGATTCAAAATATTAATGCAGTTGCGCAAACTGAGCAACGATGTCACACCCACGAATTCCGTGAATTAGAACTGCAACAAAATCCGTCTTTATCAAATCTGATTCTGCAAAATGAAAATCAGATGCAGGATTGGATTCAGAACAATAAAACTTATGCAAATCGCAGTATAGTTACCATTCCTGTTGTGGTGCATATTGTTTTTCCTCAGGATCAATTGTTCACCACAGTAACAGATTACGATGTGGCCAGCCAGATAGATGCCATGAACGAAGACTATCGTCGTCAGAATGTTGACGCCAATAAAACACCATCGTTATTTCAACCGGATGCATCTGATCTGGAAATACAATTTTGTTTAGCCAAACGCACACCGGATAATCTGCCCACTACCGGAATCTTATACGAACCAAACATCATTCAGGAGTGGGATGGCTCACAGTTTAACGAGTTGAAACAATTTGCCTGGCCTAAAGAAAAGTACCTGAACATTTGGGTTTGTAAGATGGCGAACAGCGTTATCGGTTATGCAACATTCCCTACAACAACTGAAATTGATGGTGTTGTAATAGCCAGTCGTGCCTTTGGTCGTTTAAGCTCTAATCTATCCGGCAACTACAACCTCGGCCGTACCGGCACACACGAGGTAGGACACTGGCTTAATGTGTATCACGTCAATGGAGACGACGGATCTCAATGCACCGGCAGCGATTTCTGCGACGACACCCCCAATCAAGGTTCACAGAATTATGGATGTCCTACTTTTCCTAACGCTTCCTGTAGCAACGTAAGCGATATGTTTATGAACTACCTCGACTATACGCGCGACAGCTGCATGAACTTGTTCACAAACAATCAGAAGCAACGTATGTGGGCTACTCTCAATACCGTTCGTTCAAGTATACTTTCCTCAACGGGCTGTGTATCTGCTGTTGACAACAACGACGATATTGTTGTTTCCGGCATCCTCTATCCGTCAGGTACGGTAAACAAACGAAGCATTGCTCCACAGGTACGTATCTATAATAATGGTACCAACAACATCACGTCCTGCACATTGTATTATGGGTTTTTAGGGCAGGATATTTTTCAACATTCCTGGACCGGAAACCTTCCCTCCAAAGAATCTGAAATTGTTGTGCTGCCAAAAATTATGGATTCGATAGGTTACTCCATTTTTATGTGCTATGCACGCAACCTTAATAATGGAGTTGTTGAATTCGATACCGTTAACAATTTTATGTCGCGCCGCATATATGTACCTGCCGACGCTGTAAAAGATACGGTAGGCAAAAACATACTCATTTATCCGAATCCGTCTGCGGGTACCTACACTCTTAAATTCGATTCTCTGGTTGTTGACGATTATACACTTGAAATGTTTAATGTCATAGGTCAAATGATTCCGGTAGATGTGCAATACAACACACTCAATGAGTTGCAGGTTAGTTTAATGCAGGCACCACCGGGTGTTTATTTTATTCGCATCCGCAATGGCCGAAACGATTTTAGTGGTAAACTATTAAAACAGAAATAGCATATGCGTTATCTCATTCTCTTTGTAGTTACTGCGGCATTATGGACTTCTTGCATCAAACCACCTGACTATAGCAAGGTGCCGTCCATTACTTTTATGCGATTCAGCAATCCAACTGTTCAGGCATTCTCCGATTCTGTACAGTTAGTGCTTTCGTTTACTGATGGCGATGGTGATATTGGTCCGCTTTCAGATAACGACACCACACTCAATCTTTTCCTCACCGACTCCCGCGACAACTCGGTTAAAAAATATCAGTTGCCTAATATTACACCTTCCGGTTCTGTCAAAGCAATTTCCGGAGAGATTACCGTAACCATAGGACCTTTTGCATGCAAAGCCGGTGTAGACACCGATCAACTCACTTACAGCATCCGCGTTAAAGACCGTTCAGGTAATCTGAGCAACGCTGCGGTAACAAGCGCGCTTAATATCATCTGCAACTAAGCATTGGCAAGTTCCTGCTTGCGTTCACCAATTTGCTGACGCCACATCGCATAGTACAAACCTTTCATCTCCAGCAAATCGCTGTGGCGTCCACTTTCAGCCATAGTGCCTTTTTCCAAAACATATATTCTATCGGCGTGCATAATCGTACTCAAGCGATGTGCTATCAAAATAGTTATCACATTTTTATCAGCATTAATCTGCCGTATTGTGTTCGATATCTCCTCTTCGGTAATAGAATCCAGAGCCGATGTAGCTTCATCAAATACTATCAGGTTAGGCTTACGCAATAATGCACGTGCAATGCTGAGTCTTTGTTTCTCACCACCGCTCACTTTAACGCCACCTTCACCTATGGTGGTATCCAATCCCTTTTCTGCCCGCATCAATAAGTTATGGCATGCTGCTTTCGACAAGGCCTGCATCATTTCCTCATTGCTAACTGAAGGATTCACAAATAAAAGATTCTCGCGAATGGTGCCTGCAAACAATTGTGTTTCCTGAGTAACAAATCCAATCTGCCTGCGAAGGTCATTCAATTCAATGTCTTTACTGTTAATTTGGTTGTAGTGTATGCTGCCGCTAACCGGATGATACAGGCCCACTAACAATTTCACCAGGGTGGACTTGCCCGAACCCGATGGGCCAACAAAAGCAATGGTTTCACCGCGCTTTACTTCAAAGCTAATCTTGTCCACGGCATAACCTCTGGCACTTTGATGTTTAAACATAACGTCATCAAAAGCAATATGCTCCAGTGCCGTCAATGTTTTGGGTTTGGCAGGAATTTTCTCCGGCTCGGTTTGCAGTATGCGTTGAAAATTCTGAAGCGATACTTCTGCTTCGCGATACACTAAGATAATATTACCCAACTCCTGCAGTGGTCCGAAAATGAAGAAGGAATAAATAAAGAAGGTAACAAACTGACCTTTGGTCAGGTTTTCATGAAAAATCAGCATCATCATCAGAAATAATATACTGTTGCGCAGAAAATTCACAATGGTGCCTTGTATAAAGCTAATACTGCGTATATACTTCACCTTTTGAAGTTCCAGTCCTAATATTTTTATTGTGGTATTGTTAAGTCGGCATATTTCCTGCTGGGCCAGTCCTAAACTTTTCACCAACTCAATATTGCGCAAAGACTCCGTAGTAGAACCACTCAGTGCAGTGGTTTCACCTACTATTCGCTTCTGAATAACCTTAATCTTTTTACTCAGCACCGAACTCACCATACCCAGTATCGGTATTGCCGCCAGATACAAAGGCCCTATGTACCAACTCATCATCAGCGACAAACCCATCACCCACACAATGCCAACCAGACTGGTAAAAAGGATATTCACAAAAGAAGAAATCAGCTTCTCCACATCGGTGCGCACCTTTTGCAATATGCCTAGTGTTTCGCCGCTGCGCTGATCTTCAAACACCTGATAGGGCAGTTCCAGAGAATGCTTCAATCCGTCGGTATAAATCTGTGCTCCAAGCTTCAGCGTGATGGTATTCAGAAAATAATCCTGAAAATTTTTAGCAATGCGCGACACCATAGCTGCACCTATGGCCAGGCCTATATATTTCAGAACCTGCAGTGTATATGTTTCATAGTCGTACTCCGTATGGTGATCCAGTAACTTATCAATGATAATACCCAGAATCCAGGGGTCCATCATACTGAACACCTGATTCACTGCCGCCAGCAAAAGAGTAATCAAAATCAGCGGCGAATAAGGCCGCAGATACTGCATCAATAATTTCATAGAATACTAATTATGTAAAATGAAGCGGCTAAGTTCATGGAAAAGTTTTTACGGGGTAAAATATTCACCGCTAATTTTTAGGCGTGTCCCTTCGGGCAGGGTAGTGTACTGCAAGTCCTCGCTGCGCTTCGGGCATTCAATTCTATCCCTAACGAGGTCTTAACCGCCTGATAGCTACTTCGCCATTTAAATAAAAGCCTAATAAATAATTGCCATTCTTTGTAATCATAATACGTATTAATTTTCGGGTAGTATCATTTGAGGATTTTTCATTGTTTTCGGAAATAAGCGGATTGTAATCATGAAAATATATTGGTGAATAAGTTATTTCAAATGACTCATACACATTTATCATTCTGATAACTGTATCGTATTCCAATACAAGAATTGAATCGTTATAAAACCAAGGGAGTGTATATTGTATTGGTAGTTTATAAAAATTTTGTAATGTTTCTCCATCTTTATTCAGTAAAAAATAATTAGTAGTAAAATCGTACAACTTGCTTCTTTCTGACTGATATGTATATTTTTTAGCTGGTTTTCTTTCATTGTATAACATTAACTCGCCATTGGGGCTGCTTGCAATTACACGCAGATCAGACGTATTGTTTTGGTGAGTACTGTAATTCAATTCATTTTCCCATACCTCAGTTTTATAGTCCCATATATCAAGTTCTTCATCGTTTTGAGGCATAGAACGGGGAATACTTCGGTGTATATAAAGTTTTGTACCTATAATACTGATAGAGGATATGTTTTGAAGTTTTTCAGGGTCCTTAAGTTTTTTTATGGTTTTGTTATCAGCAGGATTATAAATTTCCAAAGCAGATTCATAGGAGTCATCATCACCAAATTTATCTGAAGATTTAACTAGCTTATTTTCTTTTATATCGGTTGAATAGAATACCATGATATTTTCCTGACTTATAATAATCGGGCTAAAAAAATTGTTATAAAATGTACGAACTACAATGCTTTTATTGTTTTCTAAATTGAACTTTAAGAGATAAAATTTTAAATCGTAGTCTGTATTTTCATTTTGTTTTTTAAGATCCCGACCTACCGCAAACAAGATGCTATCACCGCTAAAAAACAGATTAAATAGTGTGTAGTGAGTTGCAAATTGCTGCAGTACAGATGAACTGTTTAAGTCAATTATTGAAACACTGCTATCGTTACGGCCACTTATTGCTAGTAAATTGCCACTGTTGCTATAGGCATTATAGACACTATAAAAATTGTATGGCTTTACACCGGAAATTAATTCTAAAGATTTTGTTCTGTTACTATTATTTAACTCCTGGCCATTTACTGCATAGTTAAATATTATAATTGCTAAAAGCGATTTAAGTAAATGAATGTATGGCATGATTATAATAATGGTAGTGAAATTATTAAGTAGATTAATACTAACATGATTAAATGAAATGTAACGAATACAGTAGCAGTCTGTTTAATAACCTATGTCATAATTGTCAGTTTTGTTGCTATTAAGACAGATATACATTAATCAAGTGGTCTACTCATTACTAATCGCACCTTACATCACTCCTCCATCCCCAGCAACCCTCTGAATGTTACTTTATTCTCAGGCTGTTTCTTCAAATTATTAATCATCATCAGCGAGCGCTCCAATCTTTTAGCACTGCTTTTCACACCATTTACATAATGAATAATAAACCGCTGCTTGCCTGCCGTCAGTTTTTCAAATCTTCTGAAACCTTCTTCATCCTGTTGCAGCAAGGCATCCAGTTCTTCCGATACACTCATACCATACTTGCTCTCATCCTGTGTCAGTGCTATCTGCACGGCATCGCCGCGTTTCAGCTTCAGTTCGCGCAGTTTCTTATTACTGATGTTGATGTATCCGTCTCCTTCACCCAATGCCACAAATCCACCATGGAAAGTATAAACACCATTTACGGTGCACATAAACCGCTGCCGAAAGGTGCCGCCTGTTTTCTTAATAATCACAGCCGGTATATGTATGTAATGCATATTGTTCATATACGGCAACACACCAATCACACTTTTAAACGATACAGGATTCTTTAACACAATGCCTTACGGACTTACTATGTTAATACTAATCAATGCATAAAAAGTATTGCCCAAGCTATTCAGCATAGCATAGGGTTGCTCACCAAAAAAGCCGCGGAAAAATTCTTTCCCCTGAGGAACATGGTCCACATCAAAACGATAATTGTATCTGAATCCGGTTTGCACACTCAGCCATATAAACTGATAGAGGGAAAATTCATACATAGTACGAAAACGCAACTCGCCGCGTCGTATCTCCAGATTGTCGAAGGTACTTGTTAAACTGTTTTGCGAATTCAATTTATAACTATTGCCTTCCAGTTCGTAACCCAGAAACAACATATTGCGCGAGTTTACTGTGCGTCGTATATGTGCGCGTGCAGGAAATAACACTTCTGTTCCCCATTTGCGGTTTAGCGAAGTCCAGTTCCACAGTATAATGGGTAAATAGTTGAGCTCACCCACACGGTAGGTACGCGATACACCTATACCAATCATCCTACGGTCGCCGGTTTTCCAACCATATATAGCAGCGGCGCTGTAACGCAAATATTTTAATGAAGGAATACTATTCCATCCATAATCGCCATTCAAATCGGCTGATGCCTGAGCTATGATAAAGTTTCTTTCATTCAATGGTTTGAAAATGGTAGTGTTGAGTCCGGTGCTTCGCAGTCCATGGTTGCGTAGATTATTGCTCAACAAATTTTCAATAGAGTCATTATTAATTTGATAGCGTTGTTCCAGATAATTACCTCCCAGTTGAATGATTATGTTATTGCGAGATATCACCGGAATATTGGCCATCAATCGAAGGCCTTGAGAAAAATCAGTTTTAACCGATGATGGTTTGTAACTGTCAATACTACCTGCATTAATTTGATATGGTCCCTGAAAGTCATAACCTATACTAATCAGTTTCTGTGGACTGAGGTCAAATATCTTTGAGGTACAAAAGCGTTTAGTACCTCCGCCGGCAAAGTTCAGATTGTCGTAGTTCTCTTCTTCGTCAATAACGGGTTCTACCTTCGTACTGTCAGTTACCTGTGCAGAAACCTGCAGGGAAATAAAAACAAGTACAATCCACAAATACTGCTTCATATTATTTTGATTTTATTTCCTGCTTGGGCATTTCCAATCGCTTCCACACATCAGTTCTTCCTAATGCCGAAACACCAATGTAACCACGTATGTCAAGTGTGTTTTTATCTTTCATCTTAATGGTGCAATTATAAGTGCTGCCATTCTCAGGGTCGTAAATAGTACCATCTTCCCAAAGTCCTTTACTTTTAAATTCAAAGTCTTTCAGCAAGCGATAACCCTTCAATGGCACTGTGCGCATACTTTCATCAGGATTGTTTTTGTCCACTTTGGGTTGCTCCGTTACCGGGTCTAAAGGCTCGCGTAGCCACACAATTTTTCCGTAGTATTTGTTTCCAACTTTTTCAATTTTAACACGTGCTTTTCCATTGCTAGGTTCCCAAACGCCTATCAGGTCGTCGCCGTCATCCTGTGCCATTGAAAATTGTGTAAATGCTGCAAGCGTAATGATTAGGGCTAATATTTTTTTCATTGTTCAAGTTTATTTTTTAATAGTTACTTCGAATGTTAAAGAGGCTTTAAAACGTACAGGCACGCTCGTATCATTTTTTACATCAGCATCTGCAATCAGATATATTGTAGGTTGTTTAAACGCATCTGCCACATCAGCTTCTGCTGCTACTGTCATATTTAGTTCGTCAAGTCCTTGCGGAACAGGATTCACTACTGCTATTTGAGTCATTTCAGTTTTATCGGAGCTCAATTGTAATACAATGCTATTCATATTATCGAAGTGCAGGCTATCCTCGTTTTGTAAAGTTGCTTTTACAAGTTTCACTTTCTTAATCTGATCTTCGGCAAGTTGTTCCAAACCAGCTGCAGCGGCTAATTGCATAGTGTGACTTAATTGTAAGGTGTTGGATCCTTCAAATACCATATCCTCCGAAACAAATTCTACATCGTTTATTTCGTATGTAATAACGGCTTTCTCACGAACGCATCCGTTCATAAAAAATGCGATGGTAAATAAGAATAATAGACTCTTAAATGTTCTCATAAGGTGATGTTTAAATTTTTCTGTTGATGAAAATAAGGAGCAAAACCTGAACGGCAAAGTTTATACATCAACATAGTGCTTCAATGCAGCACAAAGTTTTTCAATCTCATCAGCAGCATGATTGCTATGAATAATAATGCGCAGCCGTTCTGTACCTTCAGCCACAGTTGGGGAGAGAATAGGACGTACATCAAAGCCCTGATCCTGCATGTGTGCCGCTGCATTTTTTACATTCTCATTTCCGGGTACCATCACCGCTATAATGGGTGATTGATGATTGCGATTCATCAAGGCATTATAGCTTGAAATATTTTGCTGTAAATTTTTTCTTTCTGTATCAGCCCGGTGCATATGATTCAAACAGATACGAAGTGCTATCACTTCCTGTGGTGGTAAGGCTGTGGAATAAATGAATGGTCGCGCAAAATTGATGAGATACTTTTTCAAATCAGAAGAACCTAATATACAAGCACCGTGATATCCGGCAGCTTTACCAAAGGTGTGTACACGTGCAAATACATCCTTACTCAGGCCTAACTCATCGCTTAGCCCTTTGCCGTTGTTGCCTTTGATACCAATGGCATGCGCTTCATCGGTAATGAGTGCTGCTTGATATTTTCTGCACAAGTGAGCTATTTCAATCAGCGGTGCTATATCGCCATCCATGGAATACACCGATTCAACAACAACAAAGATGTTGCCTTTGGCTTGCTTCAATTTTGCTTCAAGATCTTCAATACTATTATGCTTAAACTTATAGCGAGTTGCATAACTCAAGCGCATACCGTCTATGATGCTGGCGTGTACCAGTTCATCGCTGATGATGGTGTCGCTGCGCTGTGCAATGCATGAAAGCAAGGCCACATTAGCATCATATCCTGAGTTAAACAACAATGCTGCTTCAACATCATTAACCTGAGCATACCAGGTTTCAAATTCTTCGGTAATGATAGAGTTCCCGCTTAAAAGACGTGAGCCGCCACTGCCGTTTACTTTTAAGTCTGATAATTGAATAGATTTCAGTATTTGCTGATGAAGTTCTTCGTTATGGGCTATGCCGAGGTAATCGTTTGAAGTGAAATCAATTTTGGCAAACGGCAATTTTAAAGAGCGTATCAATCCGTCTCGCTCGCGCTCCAATAATTTCTCCCGCAGGTATTGATCAACGGGATTCTTACTCATCATGAACCAACTTGAACAGATTCAGTAACGTGTTTATGTTCTGCATTCTTAAAAGGCTTGCGTGCGGTGAGCCCTAATATGTTAAACATATTCATATCCTCTTCAAACGAAGGATTATCTGTAGTCAACAATTTGTCTCCTGCAAAAATAGAGTTGGCTCCGGCCATAAAACATAAAGCCTGTTCGGCCATACTCATTTCTCGTCTTCCTGCCGATAAACGCACTACAGATTTAGGCATCACGATTCTTGTAGTAGCAATCATGCGAACCATTTCATAAAAAGGAATACGAGGTTGATTTTCGAGCGGTGTGCCTTCAACCGGAACTAATGCATTAATAGGAACGGACTCCGGATGTTTGGGAAGGTTGGCAAGAATCAATAGCATTCCTATGCGGTCGCTGTCTTTTTCGCCAAGACCAACAATACCGCCGCTGCAAATGGTGATGTTTGCTTTGCGCACATTGTCTAATGTATTCAGTCGGTCGTCTATGGTTCTTGTAGTTATAATTTCGCTGTAGTGCTCGCTGCTGGTATCAATATTATGATTGTAGGCATATAGGCCGGCATCGGCAAGGCGTTGCGCCTGTTCGTAGGTGAGCATACCCAGTGTGCAGCATACTTCCATTCCCAGATCGTTAATTCCGCGCACCATATCTATCACGCGGTCAAAGTCACGGTTGTCGCGCACTTCGCGCCATGCTGCACCCAAACACATACGTGAAACCCCGGCTTCTTTTGCCTGTTTGGCAGTTTCAATCACATCATCCTTTTTCAATAAAGCATGAACATCTATTTCAGTATGATAGCGTGCTGCCTGCGGACAGTAAGAACAATCCTCCGGGCAACCTCCTGATTTAATGTTGACTAAACTGCTGATTTGTACCTCTGCATAGTTTTTATTTTCGCGGTGTACCTGTGCTGCTTCAAATATTAAATCGAGCAAAGGCTTGTTGTAAATGGAAGCAATCTCTTCGTAAGTCCAGTTGTTGCGTACAATACTCATACCTGCAAACCTAATACAAGAATGATGAATGCAGAAGCCTTAACTACTTTCAGGCAGTTGTTTTTGCATTAATCCTTCCACCAGTTTATGCATATGAAATGGTTTCACGGTGCGCCAGTCCACTTCCTTAAATTGATCTCCCAGTTGCACATAATAATGTATGTGGGTAGCACGCATTTCTTCCAACACATGTTCGTGGAAATTAATAAACGCAATATATCCGTTATTGTCGTTCACATCTTCGTACCATTCCTCATAATAGCAATCGTCGCTGGCATGGAAGTTCAATACATTTTCGCCGATGATGATAAATTTACTGATACCTTGTTGCATCATCGGATTAATAATATCAGTTTTCAAAAACATAATGTCGTTGCCAATTGCATCGTTCCACTCACCAATCATTTCTATAATGGTGTAGCCTTTCTCGTAATCAGTAAAAAGTATTTTGATATATAAAGTGGCTGATCCGAATTCGTCCCACTGCGGATGAATGTAAAAGTTGTAAATCGTGTTACTGAATTCAAACTCGCTGTACTCACGACCAAAAAATGGTGAGCGCACATCATCTTCAGCACTGTAATAGTCGCGCCAGAGGTAATATGGTTCAATACTATGCATGGTCTCAATTCGTGTTACAAAGTTAGAGTCAGTAAAACGATAAAGTAAGGATTTATTCTGATTAGTTCATGAAACTTTGGTATCAATAGATTTCAAACAACTCATCTATATTTGTAACTAACATCACGATTTATGAAATATATTTCACTTCTTTTCCTAATCATTCTTTTTGCTCAATGCAAGCCTGATAAAGATCCGGTTCCCGGCACAGTTAATGTTGTAATCAAAGTATCTAATACTGTTGGTACTGCACCGGTTGAATATGGTCAGATGATTTATACCAATGCGGCAGGCAATAAGTACAAGGTTAACTTACTGAAATACTATTTATCCAACTTTGTTTTTGTAAAAGACGACGGTACTGAGCATAAAACCACCAATTATGAGTTAATAGATGCCTTTGATACGGCAAGCTGCTATTTGCAATTCAATAATCTTCCCGAAGGAAATTATACCACACTGAAGTTTGCTTTGGGAATTGACTCCGTACGTAATCATACCGGTTTGCAGGAAGATGATTTAGATCCAATACACGGAATGATTTGGACATGGAACACCGGTTATATTTTCTTTAAACACGAAGGACAATTTCTTGATGGCAGTATGGTTAATCAACAATTGTTTTATCATTACGGAACAGATAAAGCTTATACACCTATACAGCTAACCTTGGGCAGTATGTCGCTCAAGGATGTTAGTAAAACTATTTACATCAACTTCGACCTAAACAAACTTTACAACACACCTAATGTGATCGATTTTATTGACAATAATGTTCACGAAAGCCTGAGCACAGATGATAGCAAGTGGATGAAAGAAATGCAGGAAAATTTCAAAAACTCTTTCAGTTTTATTAAAGCCGAATAAATGAAGTCGTATGCTTCAATAATATTTAGTGTTTATATAATTCTTGCTGTTTCATGCAAGGTGGATCCTTCACTGGATTCTGAATTGAAACCGCATACGCATACTCACGATTTAGTTATTCCGAAGGGATTGCCTGCAATGGTGATTCCTCCGAATAATCCATTAACAGATGAAGGTATTTCATTAGGCAGAAAATTATTTTATGATCCCCTTCTTTCGAAAGATGGTACAATGTCCTGCGGCACTTGCCACCGACAGTCCTTTGCATTTACAGATAGCACGTTGCAGTTTAGTACAGGGGTTGATGGTATAGAAGGTGTTCGAAACACAATGCCACTATTTAATCTGGGCTATCAGAAAAAGTTTTTCTGGGATGGCGGAGCTGCCTCACTTGAAGATCAGGTTATAGGTCCCATCATGAATCCTGTTGAAATGCATGAAACCTTACCTAATGTTTTGAGTAAGTTACAGTCGCATCCGCAGTATCCTGCTCTATTTGAAGCAGCCTTTGGTTCATCTCAGATTACCACTAACATGTTGATGAAGGCTATCGCACAATTTGAGCGCACCTTGATTTCAGGAAACAGCAAGTTTGATCAATACAATCACGGAGAAGTTTCATTAACTGCACAGGAGATGAACGGTATGAATCTTTATATGCAGGAAGAGAAAGGTGATTGCTTTCATTGTCATACATTAGGCAGCACTTTCAGCGATTTTGAATTTCGTAATAACGGACTTGACGATTCACCTATAGACCTTGGTCGATATTTGATAACATTAAATGAATCAGATAAAGGAAAATTCAAGACTCCATCACTGCGCAACATTGAAGTTACAGCACCTTATATGCACGATGGTCGTTTTAATACTTTACAGGAAGTGTTGCAACATTATAATTCCGGATTTAAAGTCAACACGTATACTGACCCTAAACTGGCTATTCTTCCCAAGAACAGAATGTCTCAACAGGAGATGGATGATATTATTGCATTTCTGCATACACTCACCGATGATGAGTTTCTGAATAATCCAAAATTTGGAAAGCCCTAACCATATTTCCTAAAGTCCGTTATTTTAGTGTAATGAATAAAATATACATTCCACTTACATTGTTATTATTCAATTTATCAGGGTTTGCTCAAACCGGGATAAAACCATTTCATATTAATCCTGTTGCCACTGTCAGTCCAGCATCGATAACTGTTGATTGGAATCCTGTGCTACAAAATCTTGAAATGCCGAAACCTGATGGAGATGTTGGAGTAAATCTTAAACAACAGGCAAAGCAATTTGCTGATTCGCTATATGGCAATAATAAGTTTACATCACATCTTAAAAACGTTCAACGCTCTTTAAGCGCACCTGTAATAGGAAAAAACTTTTACGGCAATCCTTTTAATAATTCGGTACCTAACGATAACGATATGGCCATTTCTAATAACAATATGGTTGTGTCAGTAATCAATTCATCACTACGAATTTATGACATGAATATTGATACGGCATATCCAGCGGTGTCATTGTTCAGCTTTTTTGCAGACTTAGGTTTACCCAATGCACACTTCGACCCTAAAGTAATCTACGATCCACAAGCTGACCGTTTTGTATTGATGTGCCTGAATGGTTTCACCGATTCAACATCGTTCGTGGTTCTGGCATTTTCTCAAACCAACGACCCGCGTCAGAATTGGGTGCTATATCAGATTCCGGGAAATCCATATAATGACACACTTTGGACCGACTATCCGATGATCAGCATTACAGAACAGCACTTATACCTTACGGTTAATCTGCTTAAGAATAACGAGTCATGGCAAAATGGATTTGTACGAACCCTTGTGTGGCAATGTGAAAAGCAGGATGGTTACGATGGTCAGATATTAAGCACCAACTTGATTGGCAATTTCAAATTCAACAATAAAAATATTCGTAACCTGTGTCCCGTTCGTAATGGCAACGAGTTATTCAGTGGTACTGCTTATTTTCTTTCTGACCGCAACTTGAGTGTAAGTAACGATTCAATTTTTCTGGTGAAACTAGCCGACACTATGGGTATCGACAGCACAGCCATTCAGGTAGAATTATTAAAGGCAAATACCCGCTATCATATTCCACCCGATGCAAAACAAACTCCTCCTCGTATCTTACAAACAAACGATGCTCGCATACTTGGAGCTTTCAAACAGAACAACCTCATTCAATTTGTTGCGAATACAAGGGATACGGTCACTAATAAGGCCGCATTATATCATGGCATCATTGATTTGTCAGCTTCTGTGCCAACCATTACGACTTATATGATTAGCAATGATTCTGTAGAATACGGTTATCCGAATATTGCCTATGCTGGAAGCAACAGTAATGACAACACCGCTATTATCGGAATCAATTATACTGCTGCTGACATTTTCCCGGCTTGTGGAGCTATTTTGACAGATGCTAATGGCAACTACTCCGATTTAATTACCATTCGCAAAGGAGATAACTATATCAGCGTTCTTTCCGGAGGCAATCAGAGATGGGGAGATTACAGTGGCGCTCAACGTAAATACAATGAGAATGGTATTGTTTGGGTTGCCCTCACTTATGGTTCTCAATCAAAAAAGCAAAACACATGGATAGCTGAACTAGGCATTCAGCCATTTGCATCTGTGCTTTCATCTACGAATAAGCTAAACATCAACTCCTTGTTTCCTTCTCCTGCTCAGAACATAGTTACATGCTCTTTCATTTTGAATGAAGAATCCTATTTGAACTTTTCGATTTATGATGCTGCAGGTCGCTTTATTCAGGAATTATTTCGTGAACGAGCCTTGCCTGGTACAAACTCATTTTCGTTTAATACTTCTGCATTGAGTAATGGTACATATTTCCTTGTTATAAAAGATACCATGGGAGAGAAGCTAACGACTCATGCTTTCAGTGTGATGAAGTAATTCAATTATTATTCATTATTGCTAAAAAGAGATGTCGTTTTCAATCATTGATTACTGTATTTCTTGATAGCCAATCTTTTCGCCTAACAGCATAAATTAATTCATCTTCCAACACACCGTTTTTAATGAGTGTATTTTTGAAATGTGCTTCAAGAATGAAACCGTTTTTCTCCAGCACTCGTTGTGAGGCTTTGTTACGGCCAAATGGTCTTGCATATACCCGATTAATATCATAGGTCTTAAAGGCAAAAGCCAGAATGTCCTGAATAGCATCACTGATTATCCCTTTTCCCCAAAATGGTTCAGCTAACCAGTAACCCAACTCAGCATTCATTCTTTCTATGTCTTCTCTTGGGTGTACACCAATTCCACCTACCGCCTCGCCATTGATAACAATAGCAAACATGTGAACTGGATTATCCTTGGTTGCAAAAGCAATAAATGAATGCGCGTCGTCAATAGTATAGGGATGCGGAAACTTGTCCGTCATATAGTTTGAAACATTCTTGTTATTGGCATACTTCACCAGGCATTCAACATCTGACAGAGACCATGGCCTTAGTTGAAATGCACCCTGAGTTGTAATATTCATGCAATTAAAATATCTGTTTCTGCTTCAGCGAATCTTCTTTTTCCTTATACTCCATAATCATCTCCAGAACATCAGGTACAACGTCTAAGCATATAGTAATGAAAGAACCTTTCTCTGCATTGCCCATGACATAGTCTATAGCTTCGCGCTCGTTAGGAATTACCTTAAGTGTTACGTTCTTGTTTACCTCATTGATTCCATGCACAAGCAGGTCTATGATTTCCTGTTCGCTACGACCTCGTAAATTCTTATCCTGACGAATAACAATATGATCGAACGTTCGTGCTGCCACACGGCCAATGGCTCGTATATCCTCATCGCGGCGATCACCTACTCCGGCAATGACACCTATCTTCGGTTTGGCTTCCACCTTATCTATAAATCCTGAAATTGCTTCCAACCCGTGTGCATTATGCGCATAATCTACCAGTACAGTAAAATCCTTAAAGCGGAAAATATTCATACGACCGGGAGTCTGAGCCGGAGAGGGGATGAATGTTTCTAAGGCAATCTTGATGTCTTCTATCTTGAAGCCATGTAGAAAGACCGCAAGAACAGAAGCCAGGATATTGGAAATATTAAACTGTGCCCATCCACCGAATGTGAGCGGTATGTTTGCCACCTTGTCCACACGTATTTTCCATGTACCTTTTAAAATTGTAATGTATCCGTTTTCGGCAACGGCTGCTATGCCGCCGTTTTGTGTGTGTTCAATAATGCGAGGGTTGTTTTCATTCAAACTAAAAAATGCGACTTTGCAGTTAACATTGTTTTTCATGTTATAAACTAAATCATCGTCAGCGTTAAGTATGGCATAACCATCAGGTTTAACGGTTTCGGGAACCACACCCTTAACCCGGGCCAACTGCTCTATGGTATTGATGCCCATCAATCCCAAATGATCAGGGGCAATATTGGTTACAATGGCAATATCGCAGTTGTGAAAACCAAGTCCACCGCGCAATATTCCGCCACGAGCACATTCCAGAACAGCGAAGTCAACCGTAGGATCTTTCAACACAAACTCTGCAGACACAGGCCCCGTGCAATCACCCTTCATCAACATTCTGTTTTGAATATATACACCATCAGTAGTGGTGAAACCTACTTTGTGCCCCATTGATTTTACAATATGTGCCGTAAGGCGCGTAGTAGTGGTTTTACCATTGGTACCGGTAATGGCAATGATAGGTATGCGTGATGATGACCCCGGAGGATACAACATATCCACTACAGGCTCGGCAACATTGCGCGCCAATCCTTCAGCCGGACTCAGATGCATGCGGAAACCAGGAGCGGCATTTACTTCAAGTACTGCACCGCCAATGTCCGCGATGGGTTCACTCAGGTTAGGAGCCATAATATCTATTCCACATATATCCAACCCAATAATGCGCGCAATACGCTCACACATAAAGATGTTGTCTGGGTGAACATGGTCCGTAACATCGGTGGCTGTTCCACCAGTGCTGAGGTTAGCCGTTGGCTTCAACCATAACTCTTCTCCGGCTGGAATGACCGAATCCAAAGTAAGGTTTTTATCCAGCAATATTTTCTTAGTAGCATCATCAACCTTTATACTAGTAAGAACTTTTTCGTGACCATATCCGCGACGCGGGTCGCTGTTTACCTGATCGATTAGTTCTTGCAGGGTACTGACACCATTACCGGTAACCGCGGCGGGTGTACGTCTTGCAGCAGCAACAAACTTGAAGTCAATTACCAATACACGATGATCTAATCCACGAATAAACTTCTCAACAATGATAGAGCGCGAATATTTTTTGGCAGCGTGGAAACCTAGTAATGCAGAGTCCCAGTCAGTAATGTTGGTGGTAGCGCCTTTACCGTGATTACCATCAACAGGTTTGGTTACTATTGGATATCCTATACGCTCTATAGCTGCTTTCAAATCATCTTCATCAACACAGATGCGGCCTTTGGGTACGGGAATTTCAGCAGCTTCAAGTAGGTTTTTAGTATCCTCCTTATCGCAGGCCAACTCCACAGCTATGCTGCTAGTGGTGCTTGCTACTGTAGCCTGAATGCGTTTTTGGTTGATGCCGTAACCCAACTGCACCAACGAATGTTTATTTAAACGTATATAAGGAATGCCGCGTGCCGCAGCAACTTCTACTATTGAGCCCGTACTGGGCCCGAGGCGCTCGTCTTCACGTATTTCGCGTAGTTCCTGAATATCATCATCTAAATTGTACTCTTTATCTGCTACCAATGCCTCTGCTATGCGCACTGCAGCTTTGGCAGTATAAATGCCGGCCTTCTCCTCCATATATTCAAACACCACAAAGTAAACACCGTGTGTGCCTGTTTCGCGGGTACGGCCAAACCCGGTATCCATGCCCGCAAGCGTTTGCAACTCCAAAGCTATATGTTCGACCACGTGCCCCATCCAGGTACCTTCCTCTACACGCTTATAAAAACCGCCGGCGCATCCTTCACTGCAGCGATGCTCATACAATGATGGCATGAGTTTTTGTAAGCGTTCCAGAAAACCTGGAATTTTGTTAGTGGGTTGTTGTTCCATCTCCTGCAAATCAAGACGCATTACAATAAGTTTGTGGCGGCGTATAGACCAATAGTTAGGCCCTTTCATAACGCGTATGTCAACTATCTTCATATTAGGTATTGTTTTGCGGCAATATAGAATGAAAAGTGTAATCGGGCAATATGCATTCTTACTGCCTATAACTACTTAACAATTTGGTGTACCCTTAAGAACTGTTAAATTGTACTTAATGTAAAGTATTCTGAAATAGAACCGGATGAGTAATGCATAATTTAAAGTAACACATTTGCCCGCATATATAATTGAGAAAAAAATGGAAGCCTCAATTGCCCATAATATATATGGAACGAATGTGTATGAATTGGTTGAGTTACCAAAATGCCCGGATTGTTTTTGTGCAGAATTCCTTAGACAAGGAAACACTTGCCACAATAGGTCAGTTTGTTGTTAAGGATGCCAACGGTACTGCACTACAGGACGATGACACCGTGGTAATATCAAGAATTCACCGTTGAAGGGTACTACACTAAGAATTAAAGCGGGAACAATGGTGAAAACATTCAAATTCACCGATGATGACAATAACATTGACTGCCGAGAAAAAGATGTGGTGTCAATTGCACTTCCAATTCAAATGATTCAATTAAGCAACTAAAATATCTAGACTCGCATATAGTACCTATTGTTTGTCATGAAATCATCCTAATGCTCAAATTTCTTATTAATAAACTTGGGGTTATTTACAGTAATAATCATAATAGGTGAAGTGTTTTACCTGATGAATATAATCAATGAATATGACAGCAGTCATAAAACCTGAATATATCGAGGAAATACATTTGCTGCATCTAAATATTTGAAGATGAAAAACATAAAAATATTCCTTCCGATTTCGATTGCACTTTTAATATATGCTTGTGGTACTGACAGCGGTAATTCAAACACAGCAGAAAAACCTAAAAGCATGATCGGCAAGACAGAAGAGTATGATCCTAACCGTGGTGAGGGAAAATACAATGAAAGTAATTTAACATTAGCAGCTATAGATGAATCTATGGCAAAAAAAGGTGAGGCGATATCTGGAACCAAATGTTTATCGTGTCATAAAATAACAGAAGAGAAATTAGTTGGTCCGGGATGGAAAGGTGTTACAGAACGCAGAAAACCATACTGGATAATGAATTTCATTACAAACCCTGACCCTATGATTGACAAAGATCCTGAAGTCCAGGCACAATTAGAGTTATGTTTAGTGCGCATGCCGAACCAAAATTTATCCGATGATGATGCACTTCAGATACTTGAATATATGCGCCAAATCGATTCTAATAAATAAATCTATAAGATAAACCATTAAATTAATAAATATGAAATCAATTACCTACTTCATCACTCTTGTTGTTACTGTTTTATTTCTAACATCTTGTAAGCCCAAGAGTAGCTCTGATGCATTGACAGGAGACGCCGCATCAAAGGCATATGTAAAACCGGGTACTCACGACGAGTTTTATAACTTCGTTTCCGGGGGCTTTAGTGGCCAGATGAGTGTCTATGGTCTTCCAAGTGGCAGGTTATTCCGTGTGGTACCTGTTTTTTCTGTTGACCCTGAAAAAGGATGGGGTTATAGTGAAGAGACCAAACCCATGTTAAATACGTCTCATGGTTTTGTGCCTTGGGATGATTTGCATCATACTGAATTGTCGCAGACCAATGGTGAAATTGATGGTAAGTGGGTATTTGCAAATGCTAACAACACTCCTCGCGTAGCTAGAATTGACCTGAAAACATTTAAAACGGCTGAGATTATTGAGTTGCCAAATAGTGGGGGAAATCATAGTTCCCCTTTTGGAACAGAGAACTCGGAGTATGTTGTAGCAGGAACACGCTTTAGTGTTCCTTCGGATAAATCAGGTGATGTGTCAATTTCTTCGTACAAAGAAAACTTTAAAGGTCACATCAGTTTTATTAGCGTCGATAAAGAATCTGGCAGAATGAATCTGGCTTTTCAGATTAAAACTCCAGGTATTAACTTTGATTTGGCTCGTTGCGGCAGAGCGAAGTCACATGGTTGGTTCTTCTTCAGCTGTTATAATACCGAACAAGCTAATACTTTGCTTGAGGTGAATGCATCACAAAAAGATAAAGACTTTATTATGGCAGTAAACTGGAAAAAAGCGGAAGAATATTTAAAACAAGGACAAGGAGAAAAGCAAACAGTAAAGTATGCACACAATGTTTGGGACGAAAGTACTCATTCATCAACCTCAACTATTAAAACCGAAGTTGTTGTATTAGATGCAGCGGCTCTAAAAGACATATGTTATTTCATCCCTTGCCCTAAGTCACCACACGGTTGTGATGTTGACCCAAGCGGTGAATACATCGTTGGTAGTGGTAAACTTGCTGCCGTAATTCCTGTATTCAGTTTTGATAAAATGATTGCAGCAATTGAAAGCAAATCTTTTGATGGAGATTATGAAGGAATTCCGGTAATCAAATATGAGTCAGCTTTATATGGTGAAGTTCAGAAACCGGGTTTAGGTCCTCTGCATACTGAGTTTGACGGAAAAGGTTATGCATATACTTCTTTCTTTGTGTCTTCTGAAGTTGTAAAATGGAGCATTAAAGATTTGGCAGTTGTTGATAGAGCACCAACTTATTATTCCGTAGGTCACTTGTGCATTCCCGGAGGTAATACCAGAAAACCAAGTCCAAAATATTTAATTGCTTATAATAAAATTACTAAAGACCGTTATCTTCCAACAGGTCCGGAGTTAACACAAAGCGCACAAATATTTGATATTAGCGGGGATAAGATGCAAATGATTCTCGATTTCCCTACTATTGGCGAACCCCACTATGCACAAGCAGCTCCTGCTGATATAATAAAGAATAATGGACAATATAAAATCTATAAGATTGATGAGAATAAACATCCGTATGCTACCAAGGGTGAGGCTGAGTCTAAGGTTGTTAGGGAAGGCAACAAAGTCCACGTCTATATGACATCAATTCGCTCTCACTTTGCCCCAGATAACATTGAAGGCGTTAAACTTGGCGATGAAGTTTACTTTCACATTACAAATCTTGAACAAGATTGGGATGTGCCACATGGATTTGGTGTGAAGGGAGCAAATAATGCTGAGTTATTGATTATGCCCGGAGAAACAACTACACTTAAGTGGATTCCTGATAGGATAGGAGTATTTCCAATGTATTGCACTGACTTCTGTAGCGCATTGCACCAAGAGATGCAAGGATACGTTCGTGTATCGCCTCCTGGATCTAATGTTCCTATTTCATTTGGTGTAGGTAAGAAATAAGTAGGGTTTTTAATCTTCATTAACGAAGGTTATTTACAGAGGGCAGATTTGTTATACAGTCTGCCCTTATTTTTTAAAATAATTATTATCGATACAACTATGATTAGCCGTTATACACGAATAATAGCAGTGGTAGCTGCATTACTTACAACATCGTCCATTTTCTTACCAATTTGGAGAATCGAATTGGATGCTCCACAATACCCGGAGGGATTGGTACTAACAATTCATGCAGATAAACTTGCCGGAGATGTTGACATTATTAATGGGTTGAACCACTACATCGGCATGGAAACTTTACACGCTGAAAATTTTATTGAGTTTACAATTCTCCCATACATTCTTGGTGTATTTGCACTTTTATTCTTTTTGATTGTTTTTGTGCGTCGTAACTGGTATCTGTACACTATGGCCCTATCTTTTTTATCATTTGGAATAATAGCGCTCATAGACTTTTGGCGATGGGAATATAATTACGGTCATAATCTTGATCCAAACGCTGCCATCATAATTCCGGGTATGGCTTACCAACCTCCTCTCATTGGATTTAAGCAGTTGTTAAACTTTGGCGCATACTCCATACCTGATATTGGAGGGTGGTTGTTGCTTGTATCCGGAATTCTAATCTTTGTTGCCGCTTCTAACGAAATGGGATTCACATTAAAAATTCTAAACCTTTTAAAAAAAAATAAAACCACTATGCTCCTGTTATTAATACTTTTTAGTTTCTCCTGCAACAATAACGGACCCTATCCAATTACCTTAAACAAGACTAAGTGCGATCATTGTCAAATGACAATAGCTGACGGTAGATTTGCGTCACAATTGGTTACTAAAAAGGGTAGAGTATATAATTTCGATGACGTTAGTTGTTTAATTGGATACGAGTCCCAAAACGAAAACATAGTTATAGCAAACAGATATATCTGTAATTATACTTCAAGCAATCAACTACTTCCGGTAGAAAACCTCTTTTATGTTTCCTCTGATTTAATAAAAAGTCCTATGAGAGGGAACATTGCTGCTTTTGATAAAAAAGAAAACGCCGATGAGGCTGCTGTAAAGTGGAATAGCTCTGTGATTCAGTGGGCTGATGTTATTAAGATATTACAATTATGAAAATTGTTTTCATAGCGGCAATTCTTTTCACTATAAACATTAATGCCTTCTCAAATAATATCCAAGTTGGCAGAAACTACAAAATAACATCTATTCGAGAGGCTTTGTCTCTTTCTGAAAATGGTGATACAATTTCAGTATATGGAGGTTTATACATGGAAGGCAACATTATTATTGTTAAATCAGTATGCCTTATAGGAGTTAACAATCCAATAATTGATGGAGATCGTAAAAGTGAAGTTCTGTCAATTAAAGCAAATAATGTTTCCATTTCAGGGTTTAAGATACAACATTCAAGTTATGCGACTTTGGACGATCCTGGAGGTGTTAAGGTATATGAAAGTGAACATGTCAAAATCTTCAACAATCTGATATATGATAATTTCTTTGGCATATACATACAGTATTCAAAAAATTGTGAGATTAGAGAAAATACAATAATCGCTTTCGGAAAACAAGAACAGGAAATCGGGAATGGAATTCATTGCTGGAAGAGCGATAGCTTATTAATTATTGGTAATTATATCAAAGGAAACAGAGACGGTATTTACTTTGAGTTTGTTACCAATTCTGTTATATGGCGCAATGTTTCTGAATACAACATCAGGTACGGATTGCATTTTATGTTCTCTCATAACGATGCGTATTATACAAATGTGTTTCGAAGTAACGGCGCCGGTGTAGCTGTAATGTATACTAGGAAAGTTTCTATGATGAATAATACATTTGAAAATAATTGGGGAGATGCGTCTTATGGTATATTATTAAAAGATATTTCAGACAGCTATATCTTCAACAATAAATTTATGGGTAATACCACGGCTATATACATGGATGGCGTTAACCGAACAATCATTGAATTCAATAATTACACCGGCAATGGTTGGGGACTTAAAATTCATGCCAGTTGTATGGATAATAAAATATGGAGAAACAACTTTACTTACAATACCTTTGATGTGAGCACCAATGGTAATGTTATTTTAAATGAGTTTGTTAATAATTATTGGTCGAAGTACGAAGGTTACGATTTGAATAAAGACAATATCGGAGATGTGCTTTACAGGCCTTTAAGTCTTTTTTCAGTTATTGCTGAGAGATCTCCACCTGCCATGTTGTTATACAACAGCCTAATGACAACATTATTAGATAAGTCAGAGAAAGTATTTCCAAGTTTAACTCCGGCAGATTTTATAGATAATTTTCCAGCCTATAAGCCTTATAAAATATGATAGCAATCAATGGGCTTTCTAAGAAATTTGGTAGTTACACTGCTTTAGATAATATCACTCTTTCATTTAATAAGGGTGAATGTATTGCTCTGATAGGACCTAACGGCTGTGGTAAAACAACTTTAATCAAAAGTATTTTAGGAATGGTTATACCGGATAAGGGAGAAATACATTTTAATAATATTTCTATTCACAATCAGTATAAATACAGGTCAGATATTGGGTATATGCCACAGATAGGTCGTTACCCTGAGAATATGACTATTGGCCAAACCATTGAAATGATTAAGCATCTTAGGGAGAATAAATCGGCCTTAGATGAAGAATTAATAGTAGAGTATCAAATGACAAGTATTTTGGATAAACGCATGCGCACCTTAAGTGGTGGTACTCGACAAAAGGTGAGTGCCTGTCTCGCATTTCTATTTAATCCAAGTGTATTATTTCTCGACGAACCTACCGCAGGGCTCGACCCCATTTCAGCTGAAAAGCTTAAGAATAAGATAAACCGTGAGATTGCTAATGGCAAACTGATTATTATTACCTCTCACCAGCTAGCTGAGTTAGATGACATGATCACTGAGTTGATATTCATGCAGGATGGAAAAATCAAATTTCATTCTAAAGTTTCGGAGTTGTTGAAGAATTCCAATGAAACAAGAATCTCTAAAGCCATCATTCAGATACTAAATAAGGAGTCTCAATGAGTAAGATTGTTCGCTTTATTTTATTGGATATACTCAGAAATAGAATAATTATTGTCTATACATTGCTTCTTGCAGCATTCACATGGAGCACATTGAGTCTGGAAGATACAAGTTCTAAAGGCATTCTCACCTTGCTCAATATTGTCCTTTTAGTAGTTCCATTAGTTTCTATTTTGTTCTCTACCATTTATTTATATAATAGTAGTGAATTTCTTGAGCTTATCGTGAGTCAACCCATTCAAAGGAGGGTTATTTGGTTGAGCATGTTTTTTGGCTTGTCTATTTGTTTCATCCTTGCGTTTTTAGTAGGAACAGGATTACCATTATTACTCTATTCAGATGATTTAAACATCTCGCTGCTACTTATTGGACTTGGCTCATTTATCTCTGTCATTTTTATATCCATAGCATTTTTAAGTACTGTATTAAGTAGAGATAAAGCAAAGGGAATTGGCATTTCCATTGCGATGTGGTTATACTTTGCTATACTTTATGATGCACTGGTACTTTTTCTTCTTTTTCAGTTTTCTGATTATCCAATAGAACAGGCAATGGTAGGCATCACAGCAACAAGCCCAATTGACCTAGCACGAATATTAATGTTATTGCAGTTGGATGTTTCTGCAATGTTAGGGTTTACCGGTGCTGTTTTTAATAAATACTTCGGCAATACGCTCGGTGTTATAATCGCGTTTGGTATTCTATTTATTTGGGTTCTAGTGCCTGTTAATATATCTCTCCAAATTTTTAAGAAGAAAGACATGTAATTCTTCTGCACAGTAAATTACAGAGGTGTTATTTATTTAGCTCAGGATTTGATTTTTTAAGTTGATATAGAATGTAAACAATCAACATAATGAAGAAAAAAGCCAGGCTATAACCTGAATAACGGAATATAACAAAGCATGGTTGTAGTTCATTCATCATCTTCGAAAATGAGATTCTATTGCTATTATTTAGCCAAAGGCCCTTGAACACACCCGCAGTAACCAATGATGCCCAGAACACAAGCAATGAAATCTGTATACCAAAAAACACGATAGATAGTATTTGTTTGTTCTTGACGCGTGTGTCAATTTTGGAAATAAACAAAACACCCGCTAATAGTATCATAGTATTAATACCTATAGTAGTGCCCATAGCATGTGCCACTGTGATGTGCGTGCCATGTGTGTATAGATTAATTACCGGTATTGACATCAATAATGCTTGAAATAAATTAATTAATATCCAATACTCGCTCGCTATGATGAACCAAAAAGAAAATTGATGCATATATTGCTTGTATATATTCAGTGACTGCTTCCAATCTCTGATAATTTTTATTAGTATAATCCATTCAGTCATACTGATGAAATACCCTATATACTTAATGTACATACCGGTGGGTAAAATATAAATATGATGCCCCCAGTTAAACAACAGGTTGGTAAAACCCAGAAAAAATAAAAGAAATGATGTGTTTGACCGACCAATGGAATCGTCATTAGCAATTCTCGACATCAGATAAATTCCAACACCGTATATCAATTGATTCCACGCACCAACAATAGCGCCTGATGATTTCCACTGTATTGTAGTATCAATAATAATATCACTCCTGAAATATTGAAACAGCCATAAATATCCTTCACTGAAAGTAATCAGAAAGAATATGGTACCGGTCATCCACATCCATAAATAAACAGGCCAATTTTTTAGTTTTGAAATTGCTTGTATAACATTAACCAGGAAGCATAACCACGAAACAGCAATCAGTAAAGCAAGCCTAGGTGGAAATTCCCAATATTCTCTACCGCCAAATTCACCGTTTATGTTTGAGTGTATGATGCAAACAATACTTATTCCCCAAAATAGAATTTGTATGAATCCCAATGCCGGTATTAATCGATTTGTTGTCAGTGCATTAATTATGGCATATACAAGTCCACTGCTGCATATCAATATCCAAAAAAGTATAGAACTCACATGCAGAGGTCTTTGGTGAACTAAGTTGAGGAAGCCTTGTCTAAATCCGGAGTCACTATAGTTTTCAGCAGAAAGAACTCCAAACACTAAACCACAAGCCAACATGAGGAAGGCAAGCGTTATATGAGTTATTATTACGGTATTATTATTTAGTATTCTTTTCATAGAACATACCATCCGGGCTTATTTTATAGTCGGATGGATTTGCTTTACCGGATAAGTTAATTGTATTTAAAAATTGAATAAGTTGCTGAAGCTCATCATCTGTGATACTAAAAGCGGGCATTTGTTTGGTCCCGGATCTAATGATGCCGGCTATATATTCGTCACTTTTGCCTTGTTGTGATACTAAGTTAGTCAGATCAGGGCCAAGGTATCCTCCTAAGCCGTATAGTTGATGACAGCTTTGGCAGTTATACTTCTGCCAAACCATCCTTCCACCACTATAATTTTTGTTTTTCTCACCAGAATAAAAAAAATATGGATAAAGATATATACTCAGTGAGTATGTTAATGAAATAAGAATAAGTATCGTGTAAACATATATTCTGAATTTTAAGATTGATTCATATTTTGATTCCGAGTTCAAAACATCTTACAAATTAAGTGGTTCGTAAAATCTTATATGTTCGTTGTTAATTTTGTTTGATTAACTCTTACAAAATACATATTGTTATCTCATTATAGTTTATGATAAGCATCATATTCAAATAAACGTGACACATTTTATTTTGTGAGGTATAATTAGTGATAATTAATAATTTTCATAAACAGATTCACAATGTATTTGCAAGTTAATTGTTACCACAATTCAAATGATTGAAACGCACCTATTGACCTCGTATAATGCTGTGATCGTAAGTTATGCCAAAGGTCAAACTATCTTCCGCCAGGGACATACGCCACTAAGGTTTTACCAGATAATTACAGGAAGTGTCAGAATGTATTATACTGATGAAGAAGGAAATGAGTTTACTTTAGGAACCTTTACATCTAATGATAGTTTTGGTGAGCCACCGTTATTTATAGATAAATGCTACCCCGGATCTGCAGTTGCTAATTCTGAAACAAGCATTTTGCAATTATCAAAAGACAATTTCAATAAGTTACTTTACGAAAACCCTTCTACAGCTTTATCTTTATTAATTACATTGTCTCTTCGTTTATATAATAAATCTATATTATCCCGAATGATTGCATATAATACATCAGAGGATAAGTTATTAGTCTTTCTCAATAATATTAAGTCGAAGCAAGGAGCAACAAATATGCGTGTACTTATTCCTTATACCAGAAAGGACATAGCAACGCAAACTGGATTACGGACAGAAACAGTAATCAGGACTCTTAATAAAATGAAAGAAAATGGAATAGTGCAAATAGTTAACCGTAAAATATATTTCTAATCAGTTATGCTACACAAGAGGTGGATTACAATTTCATTGTTTAATCTAATGATTATTGCAGTATATGGAGTGCTGATGCGATATAAGATTGCATTTCCTTTTCCATTATTTGATCAGAAAAACATTCAACATGCTCACTCTCATTTTGCTTTTGCCGGATGGGTGTCGCAAATGCTATATGTACTCATGTTGTCTACGGTTCCGATTAAAACCGATTCTCGATCCAGGAATTATAATCTATTGCTTGGCGCTAACCTGATTTGTGCCTATGGCATGCTGTTAACATTTGGCGCTTTAGGATACCATGCACTGTCAATTAGTTTCTCCAGTTTCTCTATATTTATTTCTTTCCTGTTTGCCTTTTATTTCTTCAAGGATATTCGAAACCACGTATCAACAACAGTCAGGAATAGCTTCAAAGTAGCATTAATATTTAATATAGTATCATCAATAGGTACTCTTTATTTGGTGTCACTTATTGTATCTAAGAATATTCCCCAACACGAATATCTGGCTTCCGTTTATTGGTATTTGCATTTTCAGTACAACGGATGGTTCTTTTTTACGTGTTTAGGGTTGTTTTTTAATTATATCATCCAACAAGGCATTCAGTTTAGACATCAGAGTAGAATATTTATACTTTTTCTTATTGCCTGTGTACCGGCTTATGGATTATCTATTCTGTGGCTGCATTTACCTTTATGGATTGAAATCATTATAGGTTTTTCTGCTTTCATTCAGGTGTATGCATGGATGATGCTCATAAAAGAGTTTAGCCTGCATCGGGATATTTTATGGAAGAAACAAGCTTTTGTTGTTAAGTTGTTGATGCTGTTTGTTGGCTCTGCATTAACAGTTAAATTATTACTTCAGGCAGGTTCAACGATTCCTGATATTAGTAAATTGGCTTTTGGTTTTCGGCCAATAGTTATTGCTTATTTGCATCTGGTATTACTTGCAGTTATTTCAGGTTTTCTGATTCTTTACTCTTTTATCAACAAGCTTCTAATACTTAATAACATGGCAAAAATCGGTTTACTGTTATTCATGACTTCCGTTTTTCTCAACGAGCTAATTTTAGCTACTCAGGGTATTGCATCGTTTACATATACAGTAGTTCCCGGCATCAATGAAAGCTTATTTTGGGTTTCTATTATAATTGCCGTATCAATAGTATTAATTAATACCAGCCAGCTTGTTAAAACTGACGATTTACATTAACATATATGACTTCAATCATAACTTCCAGCACAACTGAGCACTAACATTGTATAAAATTATTTATCCATGAAAAAAATTCTCATCTTCAGTTTGGTACTGTCATTTTTTGCATACTCATGTAGCAATAATGCTGATTCATCATCTAGTTCTACTTCATCTGACAACGCTCCTGCTGTAGGCCAGTCGGGTGTTCAGGATGATGTTTCTAACCCCAATATTGTTCAGGTCGCTGTTGGCAGTAAAGACCATACAACATTGGTTACTGCAGTAAAAGCGGCTAATTTGGTTGACGCACTCAGCAATGCTGGTCCGTTTACTGTTTTTGCTCCAACCAATGCTGCCTTTGACAAGTTACCTGCAGGTACTGTAGAAGGTCTGTTGAAACCTGATCAAAAAGATGCTTTGACAAACATTCTTGGTTACCATACTTACGTAGGGGTCATCGATGGAGTGTTACTTCAAGATGGACTCGAGTATGATATGGTATTTGGAGGCAAGGTGAAAATCACCAAGGAGAACGATAAGACCCTTGTGAATGGCTCCGAAATAGTTGCAACTATTAAGACTTCAAATGGTGTAATTCATGTCATTAATGATGTGTTGCTTCCAAAATAATTGATAGTACTACCATTGTCGTGCAATTAACAGTATGAAACTCGTCTGTTTTTTACTGAGAAGTTTTACGTGCTTGATAAAGTCTTGTTTATCAATTTCAGTTAATTGGTAATTAGCTATTTGCCAAGTTCTTAAATGATATAGAATGGAACTATTAGATTTCAAAAACAAAACAGTAGCTGATGTGGTCAGAGAAAATATTGCAACAGCTCACGTGTTTAAGAAATACGGAATTGACTTTTGCTGCGGTGGTGGCACAAGTATAGACGCTGCTTGTTCAAAACATCATGTTGATAAACAAGAGTTAATGGAGGAGATTAATCACGCTTTGCATTCACGCACACCTTCCGTAAATTACAATCAATGGCCTCTGGATTTTTTGTGCGATTATATAGAACAAACTCATCATCGATATGTACTTGAGGCAATACCAATTATTAAATCCTATGTAGCCAAGGTTGCTAAAGTACATGGTCATGCGAGTCCTGAGGTGATTGAAATAGAAAGTTTATTTACTAATGTTGAATCAGAGTTAATACCGCATTTGCAGAAAGAGGAGTTGATTCTATTTCCATACATACGAACTTTGGTCAAGAGTATTAATTTGGGTCAAGAGTTATCGAATCCACAGTTTGAAAGCGTTGCAAATCCTATTAGAATTATGATTCATGAGCACGATGTCGCTGGTGATTTACTAAAATCAATACGAAATTTGAGCAATAACTTTCAAACTCCCGATTGGGCATGTAATACATACAGAGCCTTATATGCAAAGTTGGAAGAGTTTGAAAATGATTTACATCTTCACATTCACTTGGAAAACAATATTTTATTTCCGAAAGCACTTAAAATAGAGCAGAAGTATTAGCTTAGATTGAAGATACTTTTTTTAACAGATTGTGTTCGATAATATTCTGGTTGAAAATTCATTGAATGAGTAACTCACAGATACAACGAAAAGTTAATCCTAACGAGAACATCAAGACTTAAATTAAATTTTTATCTTTTGTTATCTCTATTAAACATCACTTCAAAAACTGAGTGCGCTCATATTTTAACTGCTTAGCCTGCAAGACTTTTGGCTGTCAACCTTAAACTTCTATGCAGCGAAAAGAAAGAACCCTTGCCGAACCTTTCAGAATCAAAATGGTGGAACCAATTAAAATGACCACCGAATCATATCGCATTTCTGCACTTCACAATGCAGGCTACAACACCTTTCTTCTTCGTTCTTCTGATGTTTTTATAGACCTGCTTACCGATAGTGGTACAGGAGCAATGAGTGATGCACAGTGGGCTGCTATGATGCGCGGCGACGAGAGTTATGCAGGTGCACGTAGTTGGGAACATCTCGAATCGGTG
This sequence comes from uncultured Bifidobacteriaceae bacterium, assembly GCA_964640655.1. Taxonomy (GTDB): domain Bacteria; phylum Bacteroidota; class Bacteroidia; order Chitinophagales; family UBA10324; genus BJGO01. Next base: position 77,717 of record CAZXFT010000014.1, read on the forward strand.
GTAAAGGATCTTACAGGTATGCCGTTTATTTTACCTACTCATCAAGGCCGTGCTGCCGAGCGCATTTTGTACAGTACCTTGGGTGGCAGCGGCAAAGTGTTTGTGAGCAATACACATTTTGATACCACACGCGCCAATATTGAGTTTACCGGTGCTGAAGCAATAGACTTGATATATGACTCGGCGCGCAATGCTGAAGCTGATTTGCCTTTCAAAGGTAATATCGATTTGGAACAACTGGAAAAGTTGATACAGGAGCGCGGTAAGCAGCAAATAGCGGCAGTGATTATTACGGTTACTAATAATTCCGCCGGCGGTCAACCTGTTAGTATGGCTAATGTTCAGGCTCTTCGCAATATCTGTGATCGTTATGGCTTATTGCTGGTTATTGATGGTTGTCGCATTGCGGAGAATGCATATTTCATTAAACATCGCGAAGAAGGATATGAGCACATGAGTTGTGTGGACATAGCCAGACAGATGTTACGACTTGGTGATGCGTTTATTATGAGTGCAAAGAAGGATGGAATGGTAAATATGGGTGGTCTGTTGACTATGAAGGATGAAGCGCTATCGGTGAGGTGTAAGAATCTGTTGATTATCTCCGAAGGCTTTACTACATATGGCGGACTTTCGGGTCGCGATATGGAAGCTATTGCAGTTGGTTTGCAGGAAGTGTTTGATGAGGATTATCTGCATTACCGTATTCGTAGTACGGCATATCTTGGCGAGAATCTCAAGAACAAAGGTGTGCCTGTGGTTTGGCCTATTGGTGGGCACGCAGTATATATAGATGCAAAAAAGTTGTATCGACAGATTCCTGTGGAGGAATATCCAGGTCAAGCCTTGGTGTGCGATTTATATGTGAAGGGAGGCATACGTTGCGTTGAGGTGGGTAGTTTAATGTTTGGTAAGTACAATGAACATGGTGCATTGATACCGGCAACCAATGAATTGGTTAGGCTTGCCATCCCGCGCCGTGTTTATACGCAAAGTCATATTGATTATGTGTTGGATGTATTTGATGACATACTGGAAATGCGCAATCAAAAGCAGGGATATCAGATTGTCTATGAACCACCTTTTCTAAGACACTTTACTGCGAGGCTGGAGAAGGTGACTAAGGTGAATTCAAAGACATAATTCAATAATTTTTAAAGTATAATTTACTAATAATTATCCTAATCTTCAATCAACTTTCTGAGTAGGTTTTTTAAGTCGGAGTACGGTGCTTTATTATCCGTTTCACATGCTTGCTTGTTCAACATACGTTGCTTCACAACCTCTATGCTTTGTGTTTTGCTCTCTTTAAGTATGCGAAGTTCTTGACTATTTCCTTAAAGTCAGCGAGGTCGCTGGTTTAGAAGCTACTATTTACATACTTCATATAAGCTTCCGTGAATTCTGCCTGACTCTGATATACGCTATAAGAACGATTATTAATTCCACAAAAAAACCGCTGCATATGCGGCGGTTTTTTTTCAATAATCTTATTCAAAGATTAACGCACACCATGCATACGTTTACCCAACCAGCGGGTAAGACCAAACAACACCAATGCAGCGCCGCCACTTAACACAATAAATACACAGAAGAAGGTGAACAGATTGTTGATTTCAACACCCATAAACACCGGATTCTTTGCAGCTTCTACAACCTCTTCACCGGCTCCGGGTGGAATTAGTGCACTGAGCGTACCTGCAAATTTGTTGGCTGCCGCATTTGCTAAGAACCAGGTTCCCATCAGCAATGAACTAAGCCGCGCCGGAGCAAGTTTTGATACCATACTTAAACCTATCGGAGAAAGACATAACTCACCCATAGTATGCAAGAGGTATAGAATAACCAACCACCACAAACTGATTTTGGTGGCGGCATCAAGACCGTATACACCAAACGCAATGACTATATAACCTAATGAAAGAAGTAGTAAACCAATAGCCATTTTCATAGGGCTTGAAGGCTCCATATTACGGGCACTAAGTCCGAGCCACATCGAAGAGAAGAGTGGTGCAAGTAAGATGATGGCTAATGGATTGATAGATTGAAAGTATGATGCTGGCATTTCCCAGCCAAAAATGTGACGGTCGGTTTGCGCATCAGCAAACAAAGTGAGTGAGGCACCGGCCTGTTCAAAGCAGGCCCAGAAGAAAATCACAAAGAAAGCAAGAATGAATATAACACTGATTCGTTGCTTTTCTTCAAACACAAGTGATTTATCAGCAAAGATGATAAGTGGCATAATAATCATCGATGAATAAATCAAATAACCAATCACATCAGAATCAGAATTAAACAAACTCTTGAAATTGAGCAGCAAGAAAATCACACCAACTGAACCAAGAATCCAAATAAGATTCTTGATATCTAACTTTTTCACAGGCATACCTACAGCTGTTCCATCAGGTGTAATCAGGTACTTGTTTTTTAACAACTCAAACGAGATAACACTAATAATCATTCCTATGCAGGCAGCAAGGAAACCATATTTAAAGTCGAATATGCTGCCGGTATCGCCGAGTCCGCCGCACACCAGGGGTGAAAAAAATGCACCCAGATTTATACCCATATAAAAAATAGTAAACGCACCATCAATTCTGCTGTCACCCTTGGGATATAGCTGACCAACCATGGTAGAAATATTTGGTTTGAAGAAACCATTACCTATGATCAGGAAAGTTAAGCCACCCCACATCAGGCTCATTGCCGAAGCATTTTGTGTTCCTTCTGTAACCGAGCTGGCACTCAGGAACATCAGAAACTGGCCAATGGCCATTAATATACCGCCAACGAAAATACTTCTGCGGTTGCCCCAGAAACGATCTGCTATGTAACCACCCAGTAGTGGTGTGAGATATACCAGACCGGTGTAACTACCGTATAGGTTCGATGCTTCGGCGCTACCCATATACAGTGCTTTGGTAATAAACAAGATGAAGATGGCGCGCATACCGTAGTAACTAAAGCGCTCCCACATTTCTGTAAAGAACAAAAGGTAAAGCCCCTTGGGGTGCGATGTTTGTTGACTCATAAGATTTGGATTTGGTTTGTGTAGCATCAAACATAAAGGTTTCATTTCAAATTATTCAATTACCGGCACAACAACTGTTAACCTCTGCATCACATCCGCTTGTGCTTTACTTGTAATTTTGAGCCATGCGTAAGAAGAAAATTCTGGTTACCGGCGGTATGGGTTATATAGGTTCGCATACTGTAGTAGACTTGGTAGAAAAAGGGTTTGATGTGGTTTGTGCAGATAATCTCTCACGGGGAGATATTAGGCTGCACTCAGGAGCAGAGAAAATTCTGAAAAAGAAAATTCCATACTACATCATTGACCTGTGTAATGCATCCGCTGTTCAGAAAATGTTCAAGAAAGAAAAATCTTTCACCGGCATCATTCACTTTGCGGCCTATAAGTCGGTGAACGAATCAGTGTTGCACCCATTGATCTATTATCAAAACAATTTGACTTCGCTGATTAATCTTATCGATGCTGCCATACAATATAAAGTGCCCTATTTTATTTTCTCCAGTTCCTGTTCCGTATATGGTAACCTGGATAGTATGCCCGTTACCGAGAAAACTCCACTTGGCATAATAGCGTCGCCATATGCACAAACTAAAAGAATAGGAGAGGAGATGATAGAGGATATCAGCAAACAGTGCAAAACCAAATTTATTTCACTTCGTTACTTTAATCCTGTGGGTGCGCACCCATCAGCTCTCATAGGTGAACTGCAAAAAGGCAGACCGGAAAACCTCGTTCCGGCCATCACACAGTTTGCTGCAGGTAAGATTCCCAATTTCTTTGTTCACGGCAGCGATTACCCCACCCGCGATGGCACATGCATTCGAGATTACATACACGTATGCGACATAGCCGATGCGCATAGTAAGGCGCTGCAATATTTAATACGCAACAAAAAAGCGCCGCAGCATCAAATCATCAATCTCGGCAGCGGCACAGGCACCACGGTGCTGGAGGCTATCAAAGCTTTTGAGAAAATATCCAAACAAAAACTACACTACACCTTAGGCCCCCGTAGAGCCGGCGATGTAGTGCAGATATATGCCAACAACACCCTTGCGCAGAAGCTGTTGAAATGGAAACCGCAACATAATATCGACAGTATGATGCGCACAGCCTGGAGATGGCAGAAGAAAATATCATAATAAAAATATCATCACACTTATCCTTAATCTGAATCAGATATATAATGGCGCGTACCGTTGTGCCTTCAAGTTCTCTCCCCATAGTTGCCGCTACACTTCCCGTCCTTCACGCGGCATTAGCCGTAATGTCTGTCATTCTCAACGCAGTGAAGCATCTCAATAGTTAACGCGTTTGCTACATCATAAATACACCACACCACCAACACATAAACAACAAAGAACATCAAGGCCACGCCACTCCGAACAGCACTGGGCAGGCCGCCTAAGTGCCGGTTGCGCGCTGGCACCGTGCGGCTGAAGGATCACTTAGGCTTGAATTTTCTTTTGGAGCTTTTCTTTGTTTCAAGACAAAGAAAAGCGGATGTACAACTAAAGCAATACCGCAACTACTAAGCACAACCAACACATAAACACACAAACAAAAAAGCCCATCAAGGCCACGCCATCCCCCAAGCACTGGGCAGGCCGCCTAAGTGCCGGGGTGTGCGTTGGCCTTGTGCGAGGGAGGATCACTTAGGCTTGAATTTTCTTTTGGAGCTTTTCTTTGTTTCAAGACAAAGAAAAGCGGATGCACAACTAAAGCAACTCCGCAACTACTAAGTACAACCAACACAAAAAAAAACACCCCATCACCGCCACGCCACTCCGAACAGCACTGTGTCCCTTCCTGAAATAGCCTGACACATTTTGAGAACAAACAACTCAAAATGAA
>CAZXFT010000015.1:0-81750 GCA_964640655.1 uncultured Bifidobacteriaceae bacterium
CTAAACTCATTAATTTTTTTAGATTTGAAATAAATAATTGCTATGGCATTGCATACAACCTTCGCTGCCTATAAATTTTTTGATAATGTATGAGTAGCGCTGACAACTTATTACTTGCGCAACAATTTAATTCGAAGAAGAGTCGATATGATTTTGAAATCTTTCAGACACCTACCAAGCAGCGTTATGTGAAGATTACTCAACGATTGACTATGGAAGCTTTTATAGAGAAGAAAGTGTATGAACGACCTGATACATCGATACTCATAAGGATGGAAGATTTTCCTGCAATCATAGAACTATTACAACAGTTACGAAAGGACTATAACGACTTGGCAGATCAAGTGCGTGTTCGCAATAAGTTATCGGAACGAACACATACGATATTATGCAAGGAGTATTTGAGAGGCGTGTCGATAAAGAATCTGGGATTGATGTTTGACCTGCCGCATGATGAAGTAGCGGATGTATTGCTTAATAATGGGATAGAAATTGCAGATATGGATGAGTCGTTGAAGGTATTTAGAGCATCACAAAAGAAGGAGCGAAGTCCTAAACGAAAGGAACGGCAGGGGAACAAACGCATAGGACGGGATGGATGGGAATGATGATTAGCGAAATTATATAGCTACAGAATGATAAGAATTAACATCTAATTGGAGGTATCTCCCCCATCACTCTTGCACCTTTTTGACAAACTCCGACTTTAGCGCCATAGCGCCAAACCATTATGTGCAACCCTGTAAGGCGACCCAATAAACCTTTGACAATTTTGACAGTCTTACACTAAACTTTTGCAAAATGAAATTTTTTTTTTTACTATTCTGTTTGAACTTTATTATGCTGACTTGTTGCTTCGGACAAACAGATATTTACGACAGCATATACGTCGACAATGTTTGGAGAAAGTATAACATTCATTTACCACTCGGTTATAATTCAAACACAAATTATCCATTAATATTAGGTTTCCATGGCGGCCAACAGGCAGCGACAAGCTCGCAGGGTTGGACAGTGTTTGCATATCAGAGTAAACTTTCTGAAAAGGCTGACAGTTCTGGTTTTATTGTAGTTTATCCAGAAGGCCGGGTTTTTAATCAAAATCGTTCGTGGAATGCCGGTAATTGTTGTCCACCTGCAATGAATCAAAATGTTGATGATGTTGGCTTCATCGATAATTTATTAGATACCTTGTTCTCAAATTATCCAATTGACACGACTCGAGTATACGCAACAGGTTCTTCAAATGGCGGTATGCTCTGCTATAGATTAGCTTGCGAATTAAGCCATCGTTTTGCGGCTATTGCACCCAATGCATGCTCTCAAATGTATTTTCCTTGTAATCCAACAAACAAAATACCTATAATTAATTTTCATTCAAAAGTTGACCCGATTGTATTTTACAATGGTGGTATGGGTGGTGCTCCTCCTTTGACAACTATATTTTTCCCATCACAGGACAGTACAATGAATTTATGGTCACAGAAAAACAATTGTCAATCAAGAGACACAATTATAAATGGCAATGGAACGAATTACGACTTTATTAAAATACATAACTGTTCATGTAATGTAGAAATTCATCATTATGCCACCACTGACGGTAGTCATAGTTGGCCAGGCGGAAATCCGAACAACAATCCTGTATCAAGTCAAATTAGTGCGACTGGTTTACTTTGGTCTTTTTTCCAGAATTATACATTAGGCTGCTTGACAACTGGAATTAACGACTTAAAAGAAACTAAAGAAGCCATCAAAGCATTTCCGAATCCATTTTCAGACAAAATCAACCTGACAAACACGACAGGAAAAGAACATTTTACCCTGTATAATTATTTTGGTCAAGTAATGTGGACGGGTAAATACATTGAACAGAAAGATTTTTCAGAGTTGACTCGTGGTTTATACTTTCTCAAAATAGACGACAGAACCATTAAACTTATAAAACAATGATAATAAGGGCAGCACATAACAGCAGCTACCCAAAAGTGGCGGTTCAATGCTCCGCAGACAGTTTAGTATTAAAAATCCCGCCCATCGCAAATACCCAAACCGTTATAAGGCATTTTAAGACAGAAAAAATGACACGAATTATATTATCAACAGCATTCATACTAAGCCTTTCGATGTCCTTTGGACAAGTATCACATAAGCTAGTGCATAATGTAGGTTCAACAACTGACAGTACTATTCAAGTAATTTTCGAACATGTCGATACTACAATGAAACGATATTTAGTATTTGAGAATAAAAATACCATTGATACTCTCTTTTTATCTATAACTGACAATAAATTCCATTCAAACACTTGTCAAATTGAGCAAATACAAATTGACGGAAAAGGACTGAAAGAAATACATATTAAATGGACATATACTGAACCTTTTGGATTAGGGGACTATATTGGTGGACAAACAAGTTGGGGTGAGCAAACAATATTTGTTAATCACGAAATATGGAGTTTAGATATGAAGAAACGACTTTTTAGTGCTGTTTCTTTATACTCTGTTGAAAAATACACTACTTACCATGGAAGGGATGAGCAAACAATAAATACACATTCATTTTGGAGCTATGATTTTTCAATTAATGAAAATGGAAGAATAACAATATCAAACATTAAAAAAACGAAAGACCAAATACCTGATAATACAGAAGGGATTTACACTTTTGCTGACGGAAAGTATCATAAAGAATGAAAAGAAAAACGCCCTATAACAGCAGCTACCCAAAAGTGGCGGGGAAGTGCGAATACAAACAGTTGTGCATCTAATTAAGTTTGGTGTGTATAGACAGTTTAGTGCTCCAAAATCGCCACCTTCGGGTAGCCGCAAAACGTCAGGCTGTGAATTATCTTCTCTATCTTTTTACATTCATTTTTTTATTGCTGTAATATTTTGCTCGACTGCATTACATCGCTTTTATGCAAGCGTGTTTTTCAGGCGGCTATGCTCCACGCTAATTTTATCTTCGCACTATGGGCTTCTAATGAGGCCTGTTTTCGATGTGCACAGATAATCCCTTTGTAGTCCGGTTTCCAGTTTTTGAGTTTTTTAAGTATTTCGTTTGTTGGGTTTCATTTCGATAAGGATGTTGTCAACGACTTCGAGGCCATAGCCTTTGAGGCCTGCGCGTTTTTTGGGGTTGTTGCTGATGAGGCGAATCTTGCACACTTTGAGATTGCGCAGTACTGAGCGCCAATACCATAGTCGCGGTTGTCCATTCCGAAGCCGAGCGCGAGGTTGGCTTCGACGGTGTCTTTGCCTTGTTCCTGCAGTTTGTATGATTATGTATAAGTTTTATATAAGATTAAAAAAGCGATTGCTTCCGCTATTACTCTTGCACCTTTTTGACAAACTCCGACTTTAAGGCCATAGCGCCGAAGCCATCGATGCGGCAATCGATGTTGTGATCGCCGTCGGTGAGCTTAATCTTTTTGACCTTAGTGCCTGCTTTAATACTTTGTGAGGTGCCCTTAACCGGCAGGTTCTTGATGGTTACGACTGTATCGCCATCGTGCAGGATGGTGCCATTGGCATCTTTAATGACCGTGGTGCCTGCTTCGGTTATTGCAGTTTGTTCGGCAGCGCTCCATTCGTAAAAGCAATCGGGGCAGATGAGCAATTCATCTACACTATACACATTAGTGCCCTTGCACTGTGGGCAGGTTGTATTATCCATATAGCATCTTTATTTATAAGGGGCAAAGGTATTTGATTTAAAAAGCCTTATGTATGCCACTTAGCCGTTGAAATATGGCAGAAGCTAACTAATATCATATTTCGAGTGATGAACAAATATCAGGTTTACATGTACCAATTAACCTCTTTATACATGAAACTACTACCCTACTCTTTAGCACTTGCTGCTTTACTATTTTGCACTTTTGGATTTACTGTGTTACCCATACATTCAACCGAGTATGATGCCTATACGGAGGCATTGAATTATCCCGGGCAGGATGCGTTTACTGCATCGTTTATGAAATATGTAAACGGCAGTTACTATACCACAACGGTAACCGAATGCTATGGCGGCCTACACGACAATAAGTTTAAACCTATTAAAAAAAGTAACTACACGCAATGTGTATGTACCGAAAAGCTCGAAGACTTTAAGGGGACCGCTTCATATAGCACAGCGGATAACCGAGCGGTAGCTTATTTCTATCGCGGATATAAAGAATCGGAACTGACCGAAGGGGAAATCAGTTGGGCTATGACTTTAAAGTGGATTCGCGAAGCGCTGGGACCTAGTTATATTGAAAAATCGACATCGGATAATTTTGGGGGTAAAGAACACCGCTTTTATCTGCCTGGCAGCGACACGGATGATAAAAAGGCCTACAAGGTGGAAATACATATGAACCGTTATGCGGCATCTAAAGGGGGTATGAGTGTATCCTTTAGTATAGAGGGAACGAAGAAGCCGTAAATAGATGCCCTAAACGAGAAGCACCGAAATTATATAGTCTGCGATGCAAGCGTTGGCTATGTAGCCTGCGTGAGGGATGGCAGCGGAAAGCCCGCAGCGAGGAACGAGCGAGGACTTGCAGCGAACAGCCCGACCCGCAGGGGCACGCCCAAATATAGTTCTAAGATAAGAGGCAAAGCGTGTTAGCCTATGCGTTTACCGGTTTGAGTTTGCTGCCTTTCTTTAGTATTTGATGCCCCATTTTGTCGCGCTTGGTTTTGAGGTAGCGGAGGTTGTGTTTGTTGGGTTTCATTTCGATAAGTATGTTATCGACGACTTCGAGACCATAGCCTTTGAGGCCTGCGCGTTTTTTGGGGTTGTTGCTGATGAGGCGAATCTTGCACACTTTAAGGTCGCGCAGTATTTGTGCGCCAATTCCGTAGTCGCGGTTGTCCATTCCGAAGCCGAGAGCGAGGTTGGCTTCGACGGTGTCTTTGCCTTGTTCCTGCAGTTTGTATGCTTTGAGCTTGTTGAGGAGGCCAATGCCGCGGCCTTCCTGATTCATATAGAGTACTACGCCTTTACCAGCACGCTCGACCATTTGCATGGCGGCATGTAGCTGTCCGCCGCAATCGCAGCGCTGCGAGCCGAAGATATCGCCGGTGAGGCAGCAGGAGTGTACGCGCACCATAACGGGTTCGTTTTTTTTCCAGGTGCCTTTGTGGAGTGCCAGGTGTGTTTGGCCGGTGTTGAGTTGTGTATAGGCTGTGAGTTTGAAGTTGCCCCACTCTGTGGGCATATTGACCGTTACCTCGCGGCGTATGAGGGATTCTTTTTTGAGACGGTAAGCGATGAGGTCTTTGATGGAGATGACTTTCATCTTAAACTGCCGGGCTACCTTCATGAGATCGGGGAGGCGCGCCATAGTGCCGTCTTCGTTCATTATTTCTACGAGTACACCGGCGGGCTCAAAACCTGCAAGGCGGGCCAGATCTATGGTGGCCTCGGTGTGGCCTGCACGGCGCAGCACACCACCACGCAGAGCTTTGAGGGGAAATATGTGGCCGGGACGGCCAAGTTCGGCAGGCTTAGTTTTGGGGTTGATGAGTGCTTTGACGGTTTTGGCGCGGTCGGACGCGGAGATGCCGGTGGTGCAGCCGTGGCCAATCAAGTCTACCGATACGGTGAAGGGTGTTTGGTGTAAAGCTGTGTTGTCGCCGACCATGAGGTTGAGTTCGAGTTCATCGCATCGATCTTCGACCAAGGGTGCGCAGATGAGTCCGCGGCCATGCTTGGACATAAAGTTGATGATTTCGGGGGTTACATTGCGCGCCGCTGTGATGAAGTCTCCTTCGTTTTCACGGTCTTCATCATCCACTACTATGACCATTTTGCCTGCCTTGATATCGTTGATGGCAGATTCTATAGTGTCTAATTTTATTTTAGTTTCTTTTGGTTGGCTCCCAGACATGTGCTTGTTTTCCTTTTAAAAAGTCAATAAACCCTAAGAACAGGGCAAAGTTCATTTGGCAAAAATAGGTAAGGTATCGCAGCAGGCCGCTATGAATGTTACGGTTGATGAGTTGAAGGTCAACGACTACAGCTATAATCAACAGGAGCTGAATTAAAGCCAAGCCTATGAATATTTTTTGTGTTAGAAGTACACTTAACATCAGCAGTGATAACAGATATAACAATGGGGTGAACCAACGCAATACTTTATGTGAGAAAAAAGCATAGGAGGTATAGGGGTGCGCAGGTGTTAAGAGATGCTTGAAATAAAAGAGGTTGCGGAAATTGCCGTTAGCAATGCGGCGCTTACGTTTGAACTCGGTGCTGATGTCGTCGGGCACATCTTCGGTGCAGATGGCATCGGGAACCAGGATGGCATCTTTGCCGGCTGAAAGTACACTCATACCAATATAAAAATCGTCAACAGGGTTGTTCTCCGGCACCGCAGAGTAAAGGTTTTTACGGAGGGCATAACAGGCACCAAAGGGGCCAATCATACTGCCGAAACATTCGCCTTCGAGTTGTTTGATGCGGCTTTCGAGTTGCACATAGCTTTTCTCCTGACCGGCTATGACCTGAGTTTCTGTAGTTATGTTTTTTATCCACGCACCGCAAAGTCCTATGCGTTTGTCGGCAAACGGTTTGATGAGTTGCATCAGGGTGTCTTTTTCGAATAATACATTGGCATCGGTAAGCACCAATACCTCGGCGCGGCTGCACTGTGCCAAATAGTTGATGTTGGCGGGCTTGCCTTTGCGCTCCTGATTTCTGAACACGGTGATGTTCTGAAACTGCTGTTTCATGTGGTGAAGGATATCGTCGGTAGCATCGGTAGAAGCATCGGAAACTATGCTGAGGTGAAGTTTGTGTGCAGGATATGTTGTGTTGAATACGGAGTGTATTTTTTTCTCGAGTATTTTTTCTTCGTTCCTTACTGAAATAAGTACATCAATGGTGGGATAATCTTCGGGAGCGGTGAAGGGTTTGTAAATGCGTTTATATGCTATTCGAATGATAATAAGGCTTACGGGGTAAGCCACGTAAGAAAAGAGAATAAGTGCAATACAGATGACGTAAAGAACAATCAGCAATGTCATAGCGTGCGGTAAAATTGCAACAATTCGCCTGTTAGCACACGGTTGTCGAATCTGCTGCGGCAGGCCCGGTATCCGTTGTTGGCAATAGTTGTTAATAGGTCACGATTTTGATGCAGTGACATGATTTCAATAATAAAAGAATCGGCATTGTCGGCTATGAGAATTTCTTTGTTATGTGTAAGACCTAAACCTTCGGCACCAATGGTAGTTGAAAGCACTACCCTGCCCTGATTCAAAGCTTCGGGTATTTTAATTCTGATACCACTACCGGAAAATAATGGTACCACCAGTATGTCTTTGTCGGCAATAAATTGTTTTACATCATCTATGTTCTGATACCAGACTATGCCTTTCACGTGCTCAAATAAGTATTGTTGAGGATGATTGGGCAAATGAAGTGTTAGCGGTACTTGCTTTTCCATACACACTGTCCATACATTATTAATAAACCATTTCAATCCTTCAACATTAGGCAGCCAGTCCATAGAACCTAAGTAGTACAATTTTAATTCGTGATTGAACTGTTTGTTTTGATGTAGCGGTGCATCAAATCCTGTCATACATACGTGCAAAGGTTTTTTGAAACCTTGTTGCTTATACCACAAAGCATCAATTGATGAAATTGGAACAATGGCATCAACTGATTCAAGCAGTTTGATTTCTACTTTTTTAAGGCGTTGAGCAAAAAAGCGATACAGTCTTTTCCTGAAAAATGAATGGGTGGCTTCAGCATTGCGTTGCCATATTCTGTGTTCGATGTTATGTGAACGAAGAACAATTTTAGCTTTTGAGCTTTTTCTGACTGCTTGTATGTAAGGTAAAAGATAGCTTCCTTCCAGCTGCACAATATCGAACTCTGTTTCCCGGAGTGTCTGTAGCAACAGATTTTCGAAGTCTTTGCTGTAAAACCGATCTACATTATATGAAGTGCCTCTGAAAAAGGAATTCATAAAGCCCGGGAATCCCGGTGTGGTATTTATGTCAACACTTTTAATGTGGTATGTGTCTTGAAAATAATGGGGTACTGATGACAGGTTGGTGTGATGCTTATATGTGTTTAGAGCTGCTATCTGTACTTCCGCACCGGCTTCGCTCAGACCTTTGCTGAGCTGAAAGATGGCAATACGTTCGCCGTCGATAAGTGGATAAGGGAATTTTTTACAAACCTGAAGTATGCGCAATGAGTAAGTACTTGGGTTTCAAATATCTGATTTGTTGAAAACATCGGCAAACCGTTAACGTAGGAAAGGTTTCGACCAATATTTTTGTAGATATGATTAATAATAAAAAAGTAGTTGTTGTGCTGCCTGCGTATAATGCTGCAGCTACACTCGAGCGTACTTACCGCGAGATTGACTTCAACATTGTTGATGAAGTGGTTCTGGTGGATGATGCCAGCAAGGACGATACTGTTGAGCAGGGGAAGAAACTTGGCATCAAGCACATTATCGTGCACGAAAAAAACAAAGGTTATGGCGGTAATCAAAAATCTTGTTACAACAAAGCACTAGAGCTGAATGCAGACATTGTGATTATGCTTCACCCTGACTATCAGTACACACCTTTGCTGATACCTGCAATGGCCAGCATTATAGCCAATGATTTGTATCCGGTGGTATTAGGTTCGCGCATTTTGGGTAAAGGAGCTCTGAAAGGGGGAATGCCTATGTATAAATATATTTTCAATCGAATGCTCACCTTGTCTCAAAACATTCTAATCAATCAAAAACTTTCAGAGTATCATACCGGATACCGAGCATTCTCCAAAACTGTATTGAACAATATAGCCTTCAATAAAAACTCAGATGATTTTGTCTTTGACAATGAAATGTTGTCGCAAATATTTATGGCAGGATTTGAAATAGCAGAGGTTACTTGCCCCACCAAATACTTTGAAGAAGCGAGTAGCATCAATTTCAGACGAAGCATGAAATACGGTTTGGGTGTGTTGGGTGTAAGCCTGAGGCATTTCCTGCATCGAAAAGGACTCATCAAGCATCACATTTACGCTAAATAAAAAAGAGCGGCTTAACGGCCGCTCTTTTTTTATCGAAGTATTTACAAGAGTTACTCCTTAACAAATTTGATGTTATAAGTTTTATTGTTGGCTGATAATCTAACAATGTAAACACCTTTTATAAGTTCAGAATAGTTTCTGTTGAGAACGTTGGTTTGATGGTTGAGAGTAACTTGTTCTGAAATAATCAATTTTCCTATAACATCATAAACCTCTATAACACCAGTTCCCTCAATGCCGGTTGTGACAATATTTACTAAACCTGATGAAGGATTAGGATATAACAATACAGTAGCATTGGAAGCTATGTTTACGTCATTGCGAAGTGAGTTGGTTGTAAATGTTTGGTTTGGTGTTGATGATGATAGGTTATTTGCCGCACCACATACTGTTATCATCTGAAATTCGTAAGTCGTTGCAGCAGTTAATCCTGAAATTACTGTGCTGCTTTGTGGGTGTAGTACTGTTGAAGTAGTCCATACAGTTGCTCCTGATTCTCTGTAGCGGATACGATATTTTGTAGCCCCGGTAACAGTACCCCATAAGATCTCAACTTCACTGGACGATAAAATATTTGCTATAGGATTAAATGGAGCAGTACATCCTGATGTTGAGAAAGTTTGAATTGGACTGAATGGAGACAATACAGAACCATCGCCGGAGCAAACAGATCGCACTCTGTACTGGTAAGTGGTGCCGGTACTCAGTCCGGTCAATAGTTTTGAATTGGTAAATCCGTTAATGAAGTAATTATTCCAAGTGCTAGTACCCAGTGGTCGAACCTGCAGACGGTATTTCTGTGCACAAGGAACTACATCCCAGGATATAGTAGCTTTCGTACCGGACAACAAAGCCGCAGATAAATTTTGCGGTGCACCACAAGAAGGGGCATTTAAAGTTACACAGCCGCTGGCTGTACAGGCTAATCCATCTGTAACCGTGTAACAGTATGTACCGGCTGTAAGGAAAGTTAAATCCTGATCAGTACTGCCATTATCCCAGAGTACATCATATAAAGGCTGGCCGTTAACAATCAATAATGAGATAAAACCATCATCACCGGTTCCTGTGCATGTAGGATCTGCAAAATCTGTGAGTACTTCAAGATCGCACACAGGGTCTTCAATTTCGCAAGTTATTTTAAAAGAATAGTATTCAGCATTAAAGCAATTCCATGTTCCGGGTCCAGTAATGTTTGGAAACACATTAATATAATAAGTTCCGGGTTGCAAGGCAACTATTATTTCAGATTCTGTGCAAGGTTGATTTGCCATTAAATCGATAATATTTTGATCAGTGCAATTATCGATTAAAGAGAAAAAAAATGAGGTAGCACCATTTAATGAAAACGTAAGTGTTTGCTGTTGACTAATGGTAAACTTATACCAGTCTGTATCAAAGGTGCTTAGCACACCTCCATTGTAAGTATTACCACAAACAATATTTCCGCATGAAACCAGTTCAGCATTTTCACAGACATCATTAGAACCTGAACCACATTCTTCAAGTTCTAATTTAGCATTCGGGTTGCATGTATTATCGCAGGGTAATGTCTGTGCTTTCAGGCTAAAAGTGAATGCCAACAGAAGCATTGAGAAAAATAATGTAATGGTTTGTTTCATATAAAAGTTGTTTTTGGATGCGCCAATTTAATACAACATAATTAAACTATTTAGTTAGAAATATGAGTTTAATCATTGCGTGACATTTTACCAATACCTACATTTCACAATTATTACATTCTTCAACCTTAAAAAAACAAACTCAAATAATGAAAACCTACGACGAAAAACACATCAAAAACATTGTCTTGCTTGGCGCTTCTAAATCAGGTAAAACCACACTGGCAGAAACTATGATGTTTGAAGCAGGTTTGATTAACCGACGCGGCAGCGTAGAAGAAGGCAATACCGTTTCGGACTACCACAATATAGAAGTGGAACGGGGAAGTTCAATTTACGCAACCAATCTGCATACAGAATGGCGCGATTATAAAATCAATATTATTGACACACCGGGGCTGGATGATTTTATAGGCGAGGTTATAGCCGCGCTACGAGTAGCAGATACGGGAGTGATGATCTTGAATGCTCAACACGGTATAGACATAGGTACTGAAATTCTGTGGAATTATCTTGAATCCTACCAGAAGCCTTTGTTATTTGCCATTAATCAACTTGATCACGAGAAAGCCGATTTTGATAAGACCGTTGATATGGCAAAACAACGCTTTGGTAAAGCTTTTACTTTAATGCAGTATCCAATCAAAACAGGTCCCGGCTTTGATGCCATTGTTGACTTGCTAAAAATGACTGTGTATCAATTTGGTCCTAATGGTGGTAAACCGGAAAAACTATCCATACCCGAAGAAGAAATGGAACGTGCACATCAATTACACAATGAGTTGGTAGAAGTGGCAGCAATGAATGATGAGAAGTTAATGAACCTTTATTTCGAAAAAGGCTCATTGGACGAGGATGAGCTTCGCGAAGGTTTAAAAATCGGAATGATGAGACACGAAGTATTTCCAGTGTTTTGTATCAGTGCAAAAAAAGATATGGGCAGCGGTCGCCTGATGGGTTTTATAGATAATGTAGTACCCAGTGCAATAGACATGCCTGCTGAACATAAAATAGATGGAAGCGACATACCATGTGATAAAACAAAACCAACTGCATTGTTTGTTTATAAATCTCTTGTTGAACCACATCTTGGAAATCTCTCCATATTTAAAGTTGTTAGTGGTGAGATAAGTATTGGTCAGGAATTAATTAATGAGGCAACAGGAGCTGTGGAGCGCATCAATCAGCTTTTTATACTCGATGGTAAAAACAGAAACCCCATCAACAAGCTTACTGCAGGAGACATTGGAGCTACAGTGAAATTGAAGGGCACACATACCAATGACACATTGCATGCAAAAGGGTTTGATGTGGCTGTAGTACCTATCGAATTTCCGGAGCCCAAATTAAAGGTAGCTATCATAGCCAAGAATAAAGCCGATGATGAAAAATTGGGTGATGTGATGAAGCAGATTCATATGGAAGACCCCACCATTACCATTGAATTTTCAAGAGAGGCCAAACAAATGATTATTGGTGCACAGGGTGAGTTGCATTTAGCAGCAATGAGATGGCGATTAGAGCACGTTTATAAAATGAATATTGACTTTGAAAAAGTGAAAATTCCATATCGTGAAACCATTCGCAAAGAAGCAAGGTCAACATTCCGTCACAAAAAACAATCAGGTGGTGCAGGTCAGTTTGCTGAAGTATCTATGCACATTGAACCTTTTGTTGAAGGTTTTCATCCACCAAAAGAATTTAATGTGCGTGGAGTTGAAACCATAGATCTGGATTGGGGAGGTAAGTTGATTTATCACAATTGCATTGTTGGTGGAGCTATTGATGCTCGCTTTATGCCTTCCATACTAAAAGGCATTATGGATAAAATGCATGAAGGCCCAGTTACCGGTTCTTATGTGCGGGATATTTGCGTTTATATCTATGACGGAAAAATGCACCCGGTTGACAGCAATGACATGGCTTTCAAAATTGCCGGTATGATGGCTTTTAAAGAAGCTTTCCATGCTGCCGACCCTAAACTGCTTGAACCTGTTTATGAGATCGAGATTCTTGCACCTGAAGAACAGATGGGTGATGTCATGAGTGATTTACAAACACGCAGAGCTATCATTTTGGGAATGGATAGTAAAGGTCATTATCAGATAATTAAAGCACACATACCATTGGCAGAATTAGATAAATATTCAACAACACTCAGGAGTTTAACCCAGGGTCGTGCCAGCTACAAAGCTACTTTTGCTGAATATCAGATAGTGCCCGCTGAAATTCAAAAGAAACTGCACGAAGATTACTCCGCTAAACATGCTCATGCTGAGTTGGTATAACTGTTAAGAATCTAATTGAAAAAGGAGAGCTGTTGCTCTCTTTTTTTTGCCCTATACTTTCAGATGTCATTGATGTGAAAATAATGTACATCTGGACGTCAAAATCAAGCCATTCAACACATTTTAGATATGATGACATTTCTAAGAAATAAAACACTCATTCGGATTTTAGTAGCCAGCATTATTGTACTTGCCTTGTTTAATCTATATTCCTTTTACTTACTGAAGTTAAATAGCGTACCACTAAATGGTCAAAAAATATATTGTAGTGATGAAAGTAGTGATAAACTTGAGATACTAAGATTGAGTGATGAAGATTTGAAATTAACTCAACCGCTCATGCTTTTTGACCAATCAACTGAAGCAGAAGTGTTTTCAGAATTGAAATCAAAAGTGACCGATATTATCGAAACCAATAAAAAGGTGGGGAAATTAGAGCAGGCTGCTGTATACATCAGAACAATGAACGATAGTCGATGGACTGCCATTAACGGTAATATGTTGTTCAATCCTGCAAGCATGCTCAAGATGTCCATTATGATTTGTTTTTTTAAAACAAATTGAAAATAATCCTGAATTACTCAATGAGAAAATTTATGTAAAAGCAGTATATGACGGGATACGCGACAAACGCAACGAAGGAAATTATCTGGAACCACACACGTATTACACCTATAAGGATTTGCTTACCAAAATGATAGCAGGCTCAGATAATGAATCGGCTAATCTCTTAGTAGAAAAAATTACTTTGGAGCAGTTTGCGGAGTTCTATAAAGTACTGGATATATCAACTGAAAATATTAATAATATCAACTACACCATGAATGTAGTTGATATGAGTAAGTTTTTGCGTGTCCTATACAATTCTACCTATCTATCACCTGAGTATTCAGAGAAGGCATTGAAGATGTAAACACAGACTTCTTTTCACAATGGCATCAATCGGTATTTTAAAAATGATTTAACGGTTGCTCATAAATTTGGAGAAAGAATATTCCCCGATCATTGTCAGGTGCATGATAGTGGCATCTTGTACATCCAAGGGTTACCGGTATTGCTCACTGTAATGACTAAGGGTAAAAACCAAAGTGACTTGGAAGAAGTTCTTTCCGAAATAGGGTACACAGTAAAAACAGAGATAGAAAGTAATCTGAATTATTACAAGAGCTAATTAAACTTAGCAAACAAAGACAAACTGAAAGAAGGCTTTTTTGCTACATTCTTATTGAATACCCCACCTGCAAAGGATGCATTGAATCCATATTTGTCTTTTACAAACTCGCCGGAAATTTTACCGCTATAAGCGCCATAGTTTTGATTGTTGACATAGGTGTATGTCATTTGATATTTTTCAGGATAATATAGGCGTGTGCCATTATTCAGCGATTGTACTATATCAATAAATGCAATCAGCCACAAACGATTTTTCCATTTCAATCCTGATTCAACACCGCCATGGATATATGAACTGAATTTGCTTGTATTGTATTGTGCTCCGCCAAAGCCGAAGACATAATGTGTTCCCTTTGAATTGCTTTTGCCAATGGAATACAAGACCTGCAGGCCCAGGCAATCATATCCTAGTGTAAGGCCTTTAGCACGGTCTTGTATGCCGGAAGGCAATTGTAAGCGGGTTTGCAAAGACATCAGTTTGCCCCGTTTTTTAAATAATGCGGTGCGCAAGGCTACCTGAGCATTACCTAATGCACTGACACTACCCGGCTAAAAATGATATACACTGGTATCGGCACCGGTGAAAGCTCCCGCTGTTAATCGCAGATAGGGAATATTCAAAATCAAACTAGTATTTGTGGTGATACCCGCTTCGATGTATAGCTGAAAAACTTCGTCTTTAATATATCGTGGTACAAAATCAAAGGTACGATGTCCCGTAAAGACCTTGCTATAAAATGGAATGACGCTATAGCCTGTTTGAACATATGAACTTCCTACTTGCTGCACCCAGGGAGATTGAGCATTGGCAAGAACGAATAATAAACAGAATTTAAGAGTGGATATGATTTTCAACTGTCACAATATTAATTGCTTGTTACTAAACATAAATGATTACTTCCACAAGGCCGCTGTGCCTTTGGTTTCGTACTTTTGCGCCTCACATTTTTCAACAACAGAATGAGCGATAATAAAATCATCTTTTCTATGTTGGGTGTGGGTAAGACATACCCTCCCAATAAACAAGTACTTAAAGACATTTACCTGAGTTTCTTCTACGGTGCCAAAATTGGTATAATAGGTTCTAACGGCTCCGGTAAATCCACCCTATTAAAAATCATTGCCGGCCTCGATCAGGCTTATCTGGGTAAAATAGAATTTACATCTGGGTATAAAGTGGGTTATCTTCCTCAGGAGCCAACCTTCGACGAAGACAAAACGGTGCGTGAGATAGTGAGCGAAGGGGTACAACCTATTATGGACCTGCTTAAAGAGTTTGAAAATATCAGTAACAGATTCAGCGAACCCCTGAGCGATGACGAAATGGAGAAGTTACTCAACAAACAAGGTGACCTGCAAGAAAAAATTGAAGCAG
The DNA here is from genome assembly GCA_964640655.1 of uncultured Bifidobacteriaceae bacterium. Classification (GTDB taxonomy): domain Bacteria; phylum Bacteroidota; class Bacteroidia; order Chitinophagales; family UBA10324; genus BJGO01. The sequence continues at coordinate 15,498 of CAZXFT010000015.1, forward strand.
TTGACGGCTGGGAAATTGATTCAAAACTTGACCGCGCTATGGATGCCTTGCGTTGCCCAGACGCCGATGCCATGATAAAAACCTGTTCTGGTGGTGAACGTCGTCGTGTGGCTCTTTGTCGTTTGCTCTTACAACAACCCGAAATTCTTTTACTGGACGAACCTACCAACCACCTGGATGCAGAAAGTGTACTCTGGCTTGAACAACATTTACAGCAATATCCCGGAACGGTTATCGCTATTACTCACGACCGTTACTTCCTGGACAATGTAGCCGGATGGATTCTGGAACTTGACCGCGGTGAAGGAATACCCTGGAAAGGAAACTACACATCCTGGTTAGAGCAGAAACAAGTTCGTTTAGCACAGGAAGAAAAGGCAGAGACCAAACGTCAGAAAACTTTGCAGCGCGAGTTGGATTGGATTAAGATGTCGCCGAAAGCCCGTCAGGCAAAAGGTAAGGCGAGATTGGCCAACTACGAAAAAATGGCCGGTGAAGAAGTAAAAGCCAAAGAAGAAAAACTGGAAATATTTATTCCGCCAGGACCACGTCTGGGTGCAAACGTGATAGAAGCTATTGATGTTTCAAAAACTTTTGGCGATAAGGTTTTATATGAACATTTGAATTTTAATCTGCCTCAAAATGGTATTGTTGGAATCATTGGACCTAACGGTGCCGGTAAAACCACTTTGTTCCGCATGATTATGGGACAACAAAAACCAGACAGCGGTGAGTTTAAAGTAGGTGAAACGGTTAAAATTGCATATGTGGATCAGCAACATGCATCTATAGACCCAGAAAAAACCGTTTTTGAAAATATTACCGGAGGTACAGAGTATGTTGAATTTGGTAAGTATAAAATCAACTCACGAGCCTATGTGTCTAAGTTTAATTTCTCAGGCACCGATCAGGAGAAAAAAGTGAAAGTTCTCTCGGGTGGTGAACGCAATCGCTTACATCTGGCATTAACTTTAAGACAAGAAGCCAACGTTCTTTTGCTCGATGAACCAACAAACGATCTGGATGTTAATACAATGCGCGCACTGGAAGAAGCACTGGATGACTATGCAGGTTGTGCTGTGATTATCTCGCACGACAGATGGTTTCTTGACAGAGTTGCTACACATATACTTGCATTTGAAGGTGATTCACAGGTTTACTTCTTCGAAGGTAGCTTCAGCGAGTATGAAGAAAATAAAAAGAAACGTTTGGGTGACACAAGTACTAAAAAATTCCGCTACAAAAAGTTAGTGGGTTAATAAACCATGACGGCAACATCTGTTTTAAGCACAGCACCACAGGCGGTGCAGCACATTTTAAACAAATCATTACGTGGTGAACGCATCAGTACAGATGAAGCACTTGTCTTATATCATGAAGCAGATCTTGGATTACTTGCATCGGTTGCCAATTCAATCCGCGAACGATTGCACGGAAATAAAACTTTCTTTAACCGCAACTTTCATATAGAACCTACCAATAAATGCGTATTCGATTGCAAGTTCTGTTCTTATTCCAGAAACTTTCAACCCGACGATGCTGCCTGGGAATTGAATAAAGAACAAATGCTCGACATAGTGCGCAAGTATGTAGGCAGCGATGCCACCGAAGTACATATTGTTGGTGGCGTGCATCCTAAAATGAGCTTACAGTTCTTTGCCGACCTCGTAAAAAGTATACGCGAGATTCATCCAACCATTCATATCAAGGGATTTACTGCGGTAGAACTGGAGTATATGTTCCGAAAAGCAAAGGTGAGTGTGCGCGAAGGACTAGAAATTCTTAAACAACATGGATTGCAATCTTTACCGGGTGGCGGGGCTGAAATTTTTGACGATGAAATCAGAAATCAGATTTGCAAGGACAAAGCGAACGCTGCTGAGTGGCTTGAAATTCACGAAACAGCTCATCAACTCGGAATGCATAGCAATTGTACTATGCTGTATGGTCATATTGAAAGCTACAAAAACCGAATAGACCATATGAACCGCTTGCGCGATATACAGGACCGCACCAAAGGATTCAATTGTTTTATTCCACTTAAGTTTCGCAATCAGGATAATGAAATGAGTCACTTGTCAGAAGTAGCTATTCAGGAAGACTTACGTGCTTACGCAATAGCGCGCATCTTTATGGATAACATCGCTCACCTTAAAGCATACTGGCCTATGATAGGTCGCAATACGGCACAACTGCTGTTGAGTTTTGGTGTAGATGATTTAGACGGGACCATAGACGACAGCACCAAGATATACTCTATGGCCGGTTCAGAAGAACAGAATCCTGCATTAAGTACTAAAGATTTGGTTCGCTTAATCAAACAGGTAAACCGCACACCAATCGAGCGCGATTCGTTGTACAACGAATTGAAAGATTATAGCCATGATACATTTAGTGATGAACCTGTCGTTCAACACTATAATTAAACATAGCGTTTGAATAAATACGCAACATACATACTCCCTACCCTGCTGCTGATTTTCAGTAATGCATTTTCACAAACCCGCATACAAATTATCAATGCGGACTTGATGGAGTTCAATGATTTTGGCGACAGGAAAATCAGAACACTTACAGGCAATGTTCAGTTAGAACAAAACGGTGTTTATTTGAAATGTGAACGTGCAGACTTTGATGCGGATGCTAATACTGTAGATGCTACAGGTAATGTTCATATACAGCAGGACACCATTGACATTTATTCCGACAAACTATTCTACAACGGAAACGACCGCAAAGCAAAACTTACAGGCAATGTGCGACTAACCGACCGGAAAATGACTTTGAGTACATCACAACTGGATTACGATATGAACACACGCACAGGCTATTATAATTCCGGTGGCGAACTGAAAAGTGATACCTCACTACTCACCAGCCAGATAGGTTATTATTATGCTGCAACGCGCGATGTTTTCTTTAAGAAGAATGTCCGTCTAACAAATCCCAAATACTTGCTCACTGCGGACACACTTCGTTTTAATGTAGAACAAAAGCGTGCTTACTTTTTAGGTCCTACAAATATTTTAAGCGACAGCAATAAAATTTATTGTGAGAGAGGTTATTACGACACGAATAATGAAATTACTCAATTTTCGCAAAACGCTTCGCTGATTAATGAAGAGCAATTATTGATTGCCGACAGTATCATTTACTACAAGAAAACAGGAATGGGTTATGCCACAGGTCATGTGCACTGGGCTGATACAGTGAAACATAATATGATTCGCAGTCAAAAAGCTGTATACAATGAGAACAGTTCTTCCATATTAGCAACGGGACAACCGGTCTTTATTGATGCTGCTGATAAAGACACCATGTTTCTGAAAGCGGATACACTTTATAGCGCAGAGTCGGCTGTGAAAGAAAAACGATGGTTTCATGCCTATCATCACGTAATTATATACAAGAACAATCTGAGTGCAAGATGCGATTCCATTTATTACTCTGATGTCGATTCCACATTCCGGTTTTACAAAAACCCCATTTTATGGGTAGATGAAAATCAACTAACCGCAGATACCATTTCGATGACTATGTCGAATAAACAACTAAACAGTTTTTTAATGATTAAAAATTCATTGGTAGTAAATATGGTAGACAGTATCAGTTACAATCAGATACAAGGTAAAAAGATGACGGGTTATTTTAAAGATGGTGAGATGTACAAACTGCATGTTGAAGGTAATGGTGAAAGCATATACTACGGAGAAGATGATGCGAAGAAGCTGATTGGTGTGAATAAGGCAGTTTGCAGCAATATGATTATTGCCATTAAAGACAACAAGGTGCAGCGTATTAAATTTTTAGAAAAACCAACAGCAACATTATTCCCGCCGAAGGATGCACCTGCAGAGGAATTAAAGTTGAAGTTATTTAAATGGCTGATTAACGAAAAGCCCGAGAGGGTTAGTTTTCAATAGTTCTTAAACAAACCTTCAAATTCATATTCCATATTAGGTAACTACGCTGTGAATAAACAGCACAGAGGTATGTATTTTACCTTTTAAATCATACTCAATTATAAGCAGTAAGAACCTGTTTGAGACACAAGTGTTTTCACCTTCATTTACATCATATTTAACATAGCGCTTAATTTAGCGGCACAATGAAACTTACAAAGCATATTAAACTAAGCACACTATTCTTATTACTTTTCAATTGTTGTAATGTATTTGCAGCACAAGACCCTCACTCTGCTGCAATTCCGGAAGAAGCTGTGGTTACTCATCTGATTTTGAAACTGGATGTGGACTTTGATGCTGAGAAACTCAAGGGCAGTGCTACATGGACTATCAGAACTTCTGCCACTGCAAAGAAAATCATGTTTGACATAAATGGACTTGTAATACAGGATATCTTCGATCAGACAGGCAATAAATTGAAGTATCAATTTTTGAAGCGAAACGATTATTTAGGCGATGCACTTGAGGTGAGTATCACTCCTAACATCACAAAAGTTAGTATAGCCTACGAAACAGGGAAAGAGGCCTATGCACTGCAATGGGTAAAACCTCAGCAAACAACCGGCAAGAAATTTCCTTTTCTATATACACAATCGCAAAGCATTGCCGCACGCACGTGGCTGCCATGTCAGGATAGTCCCGGTATACGATATACGTATGATGCTGTTATACAAGTACCAAAAGATCTGATGGCTGTGATGAGTGCTGTTAACCCTACGGTTAAAAACACGAATGGCTTATACGCATTTGTGATGAAGCAGAGTATTCCATCTTATCTGATGGCGTTGTCAGTAGGTGATTTTCGATTTCAGTCAATTGGAACCCGGACAGGTGTTTATGCCGAACCAGAAGTGTTGGCTAAAGCCGTATATGAATTTGCTGACATGGAAAAAATGTTGGAAACGGCTGAGAAACTATTTGGTCCATATCGTTGGCAGCGTTATGATGTTCTGGTGTTGCCACCAAGTTTTCCCTTTGGTGGAATGGAAAATCCGCGAATCACTTTTGCAACACCAACGGTACTTGCAGGAGATCGTTCTTTAGTTTCTTTGGTTGCTCACGAGCTGGCACATAGCTGGAGCGGCAATCTGGTAACAAACGCTAGCTGGAATGACTTCTGGCTGAACGAAGGTTTTACGGTATTTATTGAGCGGCGTATTGATGAAGAGTTATACGGTAAATCCTTTGTGGATATGGAGGCATACTTAGGCCTGCGCGATTTAAAGGAATCCATTGATGAAATGGGAGTTACCAATGCCGACACCAAGTTAAAGCTGAACATCGATAATCGAAATCCCGAAGATGCCATGAACGACATTGCATACGAAAAGGGATACAATTTTTTAAAGGTCTTACAACAACGTATAGGCAAAGATGCTTTCGATACGTTCCTAAAAAAGTACTTCTCGGATAATGCATTCAAGTCCATCACTACAGAAGATTTTATTTTGTTCCTGAATAAATATTTAATTGATCCTAATATCAATAGCTTCTCAGGAATGAACGTGAATGATTGGGTTTATGAGCCCGGATTGCCAAGCAACTGCATACCTGTAGTTTCTGAACGCTTCATACAGGTTGATGCTGCTGTAGCTCAATTGCTGAAAGGTGCGCAGTTGACTACAATAAATTCTAAAAACTGGAGTACTCATGAGTGGATTCATTTTATTAATAAAATAGATACACCGGCTCTTGCGAAAAGACTTAGTGAAATAGATCAGTTGTACAAATTCACTGTTTCAACAAATTGCGAGATACAGGCTGCCTGGTTTTTGCTTTCTGCAAAGTATGAATATAATTTTGCTTATACAGAAATGGAAAAATTTTTGGTGAATGTAGGCAGAAGAAAATATCTGCGACCTATTTACAAACAATTGGTACATACCAAAGCCGGACAGGAACTCGCTGTGAAGATTTATCAGAAAGCAAAGGACAACTATCATCAGGTGTCGCAAAGAGCTGTAGATGAAATTCTGAAGCCTTATATGAACTAAGTTCTGATGTTGATGTTAGTAGTTTGATGCAAAAATTATTTTTTCTAATTATAGTTCTTTTTGGATTCAATGCATGTGCACAGAAAACACCATCAAACGAATACACCAACATAATTAATATGAGCGATAGCACGAAGTTCACCGACGAATACTGGAAGCAAAAATTAACACCGGAACAGTACGAAGTAACGCGCAACCACGGAACAGAACGACCATTTAACAATGCTTTCTGGAACAACAAAGAAAAAGGAATGTACTATTGTATATGCTGTAATGCACCTCTATTCAGTTCAAACACTAAATATGATTCGGGTTGTGGATGGCCCAGCTTCTACGATGCCCTCGATAAAACAAACATCATTGAGTTAGTAGACACATCTTATGGTATGAATCGTACTGAAGTTCGTTGTAAAAATTGCAATGCACACCTGGGGCATATATTCGATGATGGTCCTAAACCTACCGGAATGCGGTACTGCATCAATTCTGCTGCACTGAATTTTGAAAGGAAATAAACACATACTCTAGAACAAGTTTTGTTAAAAGCACCACAGATGTGGCGCTTTTTTATTTTTACCCGCATGTATAAAACAGTAAAACTTGGAAGAGGCAAAGGCTATCGAGTAGAAACAGGACACCCATGGGTTTATAACAATGAAATTGAATCGGCAGATAAAGGAATTGCGGATGGTGAAATTGTTCAGGTACTCAACTTCAGGAATCAGTTTATTGGCAATGGTTATTTCAATTCTAAGTCGCAAATAGTTGTTCGTATTCTCAATCGTGAACAGGAAGCAACTGATGCCACATTTATTGAAAAGAAAATTATGAACGCCAAAAAACAACGCGAAGCTTTCGGTTATAAAAACAACTACCGTTTAATATTTGGTGACGCAGATTCCTTACCCGGTTTAATCATAGACAAGTTTGAGGATTACTATGTTTTACAGATTCTAACCTTAGGAATGGAACAGTTCAAACAAGTGATAGTCGATGTATTAAACAAACACTTTTCACCAAAAGGAATATATGAGCGCAATGATGTTCCCGTTCGTGAACTCGAGGGGCTGAGTGAGCAAAAAGGATTTCTGTCTGCACCCTTCGACACTAATATTATTATCGAAGAAAACGGTGTAAAATTTGAATTTGATATTGCTGAAGGACAGAAGACCGGTTTCTTTCTGGATCAGAAAGAAAACCGAGTGGAGTTGAAAGACATATGCAAAGGGGCTCACGTCCTGGACTGTTTCACCTATACAGGTAGTTTCGCCTTGTTTGCGGCACATTATGGAGCGGCATCGGTAACAGGGTACGATATCAGTGAGTGGGCTGTGAATCAGGCACGACGTAATGCCAAACTGAATCAATTCAATCAATGTCGATTTGAAAGCGCAAATGCATTTGATGTATTACCCGAAAAAATTAAACAAGGAGAACGCTATGATGTGGTGATACTCGATCCGCCTGCTTTTACTAAAAGTCGAAAAAATATTCATAGCGCTGTGCGAGGTTATAAAGAAATCAATCTTCGCGGAATGAAATTATGTAAACCAAATAGTTTTCTGATGACATATTCCTGCTCACATTTTATGAATGACGAATTGTTTTTTGATACCATTCGCGAAGCAGCATGGGATGCAGAAAGAACCATTAAGCGCGTAAAGTATTTACAACAAGCCAAGGATCATCCTGCATTATTTTCTGTTCCTGAAACACAATACCTGAAAGGTTATTTATTGTTGGTAGAATAAATGCAATTGCTAAAAAACGAAAGTGGCGAGCCGAAGGCGCGCCACTTCTGTTTAAATGCTAATAAAGCCTTAAGACTTCTTCATCATAGTAATCTTTGCATTACCCATACTCGGTAATACCTGGATAATCTTGAATGCATCTTTACTCTCATCACCTATCCACATCGTTTGCTTTTCGGCAGGATTATCGTGAGCCGAAATTTCAACCATCCAATACTTCTTATTATTAATTACATCGCTACCAGTAACACGTAAAAGCATTTGTCTTGACTTGGCAGACGACATATCAGGCACATCAAATACTAAAGTATAACCATCGGCCAATGGAAGACCGGCAACGATATAATCCATACCCGGACCATCGCTGATATAAGCACCTATTGTTTTAATATCCATGTTCTGTCCCATAGCACTCATACTTATCTTATTCGCTTCAAACGTCATGCTCATGTTTTGGCCACCTTGCGAAACACTACGTTTTACCGGAGTCCAGTCTGCGGTGTACTCCATAGCATCTGATGATTGTCCCATAGCACCGTTTGTTTCGTCCGTGATAACATAATTGTTTCCCGACTTACTGATGGTGCGTTTCATAGTCATTGGCATGGTTTGTCCCTGAATTTCCAAAACCATATCGTACTCGGTAACACCCGCTTTCAGACTATTGTTAATCTTTGGCAACGATTCTACTGACTTTACTTCTTTCTTCTGCTCCAAGGTAACTGTTGAAATATCTACTCGTAATTCTTCTAAACGCTTTGACACATCTTCGGGCATGGTACTTTGATAGCGACCATCAAGAATACCTGCAAGAAACTTCTCAATCTCAGCGAACATAGCCATACGATTAACAGGTTTTGCAAAACCGTGTCCTTCATCATCGGCCAATAAGTAGCTTACCTGTTTACCTTTATTGCGTAACGCAATAGCAATCTGATCTGCTTCAGCTTTCTTTACACGCGGGTCATTTGCACCCTGTATAATTAATAATGGTTTATTGATTTTTTCAGCGGAGAACAGTGGACTTGCTTCTTCAATTCTCTTTTTCCCCTCATCAGTATTAGGATCTCCAACCATACCATACAAGAAAGCACGACCGGCTTCCCAGTATGCAGGAACTGATTCCAACAAGGTGAAAATATTACTTGGGCCAACAATGTCCACACCGCAGGCATATAATTCGGGAGTGAATGCCAGACCCGCAAGTGTTGCATAACCACCATAACTTCCACCCATAATGGCAATTTTATTTTTATCGGCAATACCCTGATCAACCAGATACTTCACACCCCATGTTATATCATCCTGCATAAGTTTGCCCCACTGCAAATCACCTGCATTCAAAAACTTTTTACCATAACCACCACTTGCGCGGAAGTTGGGTTGTAACACGGCATAACCACGGTTGGCCAAAAACTGTGCATAAGGGTCAAATCCCCAGTTGTCGCGAGGGCCTTTAGGACCACCATGAACCAATATCACTAAAGGAAGGTTCTTTGCGTCTTTACCAACAGGTATTGTCAGGTATGCCGGTATCTCTAAACCATCACTACTCTTGTAGCGCACAGGTTTCATCTCAGCGAGATACTTTTCAACCTCCTTCAGTTTCGGACGAGGTACATATTGCAAAATGAGTTCTTTAGTATCGGCATTGAAGTAATATGCTTCAGAAGCATACTTATCTCCCCACACTGCTACTAAGAATTTCTTGTAGTCGGTGGTTGAACTTTGAAAGTCCACTTCGCGGCCGGGAAATTTCTTGGTCAGAAACTGATAGTTTGCTTCCCAGGTTTTATCTTTCCAGTAAATGCGTTGCTTATCATCAGTATAGGAAGTTGAAATAATCTTGCGTGTGTTGTCATTCATAAACAAACCACCAAAGTCAACCTTGTTCAAAGGATCGCTCTCCATCTTTTTCAGCTCCTTGGTTTTAGGATCAAAAAGAAATAAAGTGCTCAAATCCAAATCTCCCTTATTACTCACTAAATAACATTTGCTATTGTCTTCGTTCCAACCAGCTATATATGCCGACTCCTGGACATTGAAATCGTAAATGGGAGTCAGTTGATTGCCTTCATCTATGCGCAACATTGTCGTATTACCTTTTTCATCGGTGCGGTTCAATACACGCAGTTTCTCATCCCAGTCAAAATCATAGCCGGTTATACGGTCTTTATTTTCGTACAAAAGTTTTAATGCCCCGGTTGAAATGTTCAGTTGATACAAATCGTGCCATGCTTTATCGCGGTCGTTCAAACCAATCATCAACACATCAGGATTTTTTTTACTCACCTGAATTATCTGTGCACGTACATCTTTCATAGGTGTCAGATTGCGCGACTCAGCAACGGTTTCTGTCTTATAAGCATCTAAAGGATCAACGGCAAATACATTGATGTTTTCATCACCGTTCTTATCTTTTACATAAAGAATGTACTTGCTGTCGTGTGTCCAGAAGTAACCATACATAGGACGTTTACTGTTGGTCAAAACACGGGCTTTTTCAAAAGGCTCATCAAACTTCTTAACCCACACATTCATAATGCCGTCGTAGGCTTTCATAAATGAAATCCATTTGCCGTCGGGGCTAAGTTGTCCTCCGGAAATTTCAGGGTTACCAAAAAATAAATCGCGGTCGAGAATAGGTGTTTCCTGTGCCTGCATCTTTTGTGTGTTAAGTATCAATACCATAGCGGTAATGATGGTTAGTGAAATGATTTTTTTCATAATGATAATTTTGAAGGGCACAAATGTAATTGCAGCAAGCACATATTAAAAGGCAATGGGTTAGTTGCTCAATAATAGTGATGAGCGCAACTATTCTTTGGTTCCAATTCATTTTCAAATTATTTGATAATTCTGCAATGCATTAATTGATTATCGTAGTGTTAAACAAAGAAGAAATTCAGGAACTATATCAGCAGCGCATTGCAAAATTCCGTAACAAGCACGCCATGCTCGATGCCCACCCCGACTGGCTGCGGGCCAATGAATTTCACCATTATATGTCCTTGTATTATGTGAGCCATTATTTGAATATCAGCAAAAAAATGACGGTGCTGGATTATGGTTGCGGAATAGGTCGTTTAAGTATTCCCCTAGCACCATACGTGAGAACGATGTATGCCTGCGATATCAATCCATCTTTAATTGAATTAGCAATGCAATCCACCAATAACAACATTGCTTTTCATACATTACGGCATAATACCGACCTGAATTTTATTCCTGACCAATCATTAGATTGTGTTTTTACATACGGTGTTTTTTGTCATCTGGAAGATGATGAAGTAAAAGATGTGGTCAAAAGTTTCCTGCAAAAATTAAAACCAGATGGAAGAATTCTCTTGTTTGAATTAACTGAAAATGGAATAAACACTTACCATTCTGAGATACTCATTCGCCGAACAGTTAATCACTGGAAACGAGTATTTCAATCGGATGAATTTCAATTAAGCAGACATAAAAGATTAATGCGAATGCCTTCCTACGCAAGGCATGTTTGGAACAAATACTCGTTTTTACCCCATTTCGCTTTGCCACTATTACGCCTTTTGGAGACGCTTACCCTATACCGAAAACCTCATTACATTGAGTATTCAATAGATTTATTTGAGCTGAAGGCTAAATAATTGCCTTTTTGACTGAAAATGAATGCATAAACACTTGGCGGTGAGGTGAATTTTTCTATTTTTGCGTTCCAAATTTTTTTAACCAATATCATTTATGTCCAAACATTACGAAACCGTAATCATTTTCTCACCCATCCTCAGCGATGAAGACGTGAAGAAATCGGTTACGAAGTACACGAAACTCCTCTCTGACCATGGCGCTAAAATCGTCGAGGAGCGTAACTGGGGCTTAAAGCAATTAGCTTACCCCATTCAAAACAAATCCAATGGTATTTATTATATCATTGAATACACAGCGCCGGGTACCAGCATTTCCAAAGTGGAAATCGAATTCCGTCGCGACGAGAACATTCTTCGCTTCCTGAGCACTTCCTTAGACAAGTATGCAGTGGAGTACAACGAAAAACGCCGTCAGGGTCTCGTTGGTAAGGGAAAGAAAGTAATCGAAAAATCTGAGGAGGTAGCATCATGAGCAGCGGAAAAAAAGAGATTAAATTCTTAACTCAGCAAAAGCAGATTAAACGTCCTAAAAAGTACTGCCGTTTCAAGAAGATGGGCATCAAGTACATTGACTACAAGGAAACTGAGTTCCTGATGAAATTTATTAACGAACAAGGTAAGATGCTTCCACGCCGTATCACCGGCAACTCACTGAAGTATCAACGTAAAGTGGCGCAGGCTGTTAAGCGTGCACGCCACCTGGCTCTGTTGCCTTATGTTTCTGACCTTTTAAAATAAGAACACACCATGGAAGTAATATTATTGCAAGACGTTTCAAAGCTGGGTAGAGAAAACGACCTGGTGAAGGTTAAACCGGGTTATGCCCGCAATTTCCTGTTCCCGCGCAAACTGGCTGTGGTAGCCGACGAAGCTGCCCGCAAACAACTGGCAGAACGCAACAAGCAGGATGCCCGTCGCGAGGAAAAACTGTTGAAAGAAATCAACGTGGTGGTTGATAAACTGAAAGGTGCATCATTCACCATAGGCACGAAAGCCGGTACCAGCGGTAAAATCTTTGGCAGTGTCACCACACATATGTTGGCAGCTGCTATCAAAAAACAACTGAACATTTCGGTTGACCGTAAAAAGATTACACTGCCTGAAGAAGTGAAGAACTTAGGTGCTTACACTGCAAAAGTTGACCTGCACAAGGAAGTAAGTGTAGATGTTAACTTTGAAGTGGTATCTGAATAGTCACTCCTTACAACAAGTATTTCAAATCCCCTGTGATAAAAGCCACAGGGGATTTTTTTTCAATATTGTCAGAAATGCAGATTAATTGGATCAAATAATATAATTCTTATTATTTATGGGCTGATTGGTTCTTTATACTATGCACAACAGTGTATGACTTTACTCGTCTAAAAAAAGCAACTTTGTTAGACTCCTATCACTGTTTTATGAACCATAAATTAAGAATCTTTTCATCCAGAACAATATCAACGAAATAGATACCTTGCGACAGATTAGCTATATATATGGTTTTTTGCGGATGAGTAATTTCACGGATAACGACACCTACAGAATTTCTAATTTGTAATGCACGAATGTATTGTTCTGTGTCTAAATAAATTAGGTCAACAGCAGGAATAGGGTATATTTTAATTCCTCTGTTTACTGACTTATCAATACCATTAATGAGATTAACTTCAATTGAATCGGTAGCTGAACATCCGTTTACATCTGATACTGTAACTGCATATTCACCGGAAAAATCGACTGAAATAGTCTGTGTTTCGTCCCCGGTACTCCATTGATAGTCTGTAAATCCGGCACCGGCATCAAGGGTTACCGGAAATGAACTTGCTTCGATATCTACACCCAGATCAACGATGGGATTGTCATGAACAGTGATTTCGATAGATGCAATGGCAGTACAAGAACTAGCGTTTGTTGCAGTCACATTATATGTGCCGGAATTCACCGGAATAAATGCAGTTCCATCTTCAATACCATCTGACCAGGTGTAATTGACATCATTGCCTCCACCAAATAAGGTGACCGTTTCTCCCTCACATAGCGATGTTCCAGGTATGGCGTATGGACTCACAGCCGGTGAGGAAGCAATGATTAGAAATATAGAATCCTTTGCGATACAAGATCCACCAGACGATGCAGTCACTATATACCATCCCCCATTAACAGGAGTAAAAGCCACACTATCTGATACTCCGTTGGTCCATATGTATGATGACGCATTTCCATCAGCGAATAGCATAACCTGATTACCTTCGCACACTTCTGTGTCTGGTAAGGCAATTGCCTGAACCAGGGGTTGGATTAGCAAAGGTTGCTCTGATCCAATAGCAGGGTTATAAGTTCCGGTTCCGGTAATCGGTATTTCATGATCTATTGTAATTCTGCCATTTCCTCCATTACCCCCAAAGCGTCCGGTTAGAAAAGATTGGGAAGTGCCTCCTGTTCCACCAACTGCAGTAATAAGACCATTATTAATGACTTGAACACTCTTAATCAGAATAGAACCACCTGAGCCACCGCCGCCGCCACCTACATGCGTACCCGCATTCCCTCCATTTCCTCCGTTGGCATTAATGATAGCACCTGAGGCTATGGTTACAGAACCACCACAACTGATTTCAATAGCACCGCCACCGGCACCGCCACCACCACCGCCTGAGCTAAAACCGCCTGAGCCGCCACCACCACCAGAGCCCCCTTGAAGCACAGATATTTGTGCATCGCCATAAGTTGCTCCAGCCTGACCTCCAGTAGAATTTCCGCTCGCGGCTCCGTTGGTACCATATCCGCCGCCACCTCCGCCACCAAAGTCCTGACCACCGCCACCTCCGCCAATACCATAACCCCATGAAGCTGAAGCAGACCAGTTGAAATTGTTATAAGATCCATCACCGCCATTGGAACCGCCTGCCACTCCTATGCCACCGCCACCATATGTGATATTCACTATGCCGTTGGCCCCATTTCCTCCTTTCACGCTGAGTGTGCCCTGAATATTGACATTACCGGTTACGAGAATGACTAAAGGTTCATTTCCGGTGGCCGTTACAGTAACACCAGGGCTGATTGAAAATGAGGTAAAGTTATAAGTTCCTCCGGCAATGGTGGTGTTAGATGTGGCATTATAGACCCCGTCCGATCCATTACCAGCATTAAAACAACTCTGGCCGAAAACGCAAGCACAGTAGCAAAATACAATCAATGGGATAAGGAAATATCGCATAGTATAGAGTAATTAAAAGTAAAATTTTTCGAGTCTTTAGAAATGTAATTATATTCTTTTTCATGTTTAAAAGAAAAAAAATCTAGCAATCAGGTATGTTCTATAATACATATAACTGAATTGGGAGATGGCATAGAAACAATGATATAGTCTTAATTGCACATTGGATAATAAGTTCGTAAAACATGTAAACAGTGAGGGTAAATTATTTTTCAAAACAACTTATTTGAAAAAGTATATCAATACCCCCCGTTATACTTCCTCAAAAACCATTCAGCACTAAGCAACAGTAGCAGCACGACAAACAACCATTTCAAATTAATCACTGATTCGCTTTTATTGATGGAATAGATTACGGGTTTGATGGTGTCGCTAGCTTTAATGATGTTGATGATTTCTTCGCTGCGTTCTAAGGGGAATATAGCGCCTCCACTATTGGCAGCCAACTGATACATTAGGTTGTAGTCTGCGGTGAGGTCAATGCTCTCCAACTGTACGGGACTAATGCGGAATGTGCCACTCTCGGAAAGGTTTCTGTTATTGAAAGTAGTACTTGCTTTCCATTGATAATCGCCGGAGACAAAACTTCCTGCATTTAGTGTATATGCATTGTAAGTTTTATTAAACTGAAAGCTGAAATCTTTTCCCTCCTTAGTGGTAACGGAAAGTTTCACGTCGGGCATGTTGACCAGTTCGCCGGCATCGTTGTATAACTCGGCATTAAAAAGAACCGGTTCGTTTTCGCCAAATATGCGTGTGTTGCTGTTGCCCGATTCGTTCTGAACATAAACTCGGAAGGGCTTGTTCTCTGCGCGGCTCACCAAATACTGAATGCAGCGGCGCATCAACTCGTTGAAGGCATCGTGATTTTTATTTTTCTGGTAGTCAGACAAGCGCCAACGCCATATTCCTTCACCAGCAATAACACCGGTGTTCGATTGCAAACCTGACTCAAAGGCTATTAAGGGATAGTTGGTTTGCACATTGCCCACCTTTTGCCAAAGCAAGGCTAATGAAGAAGCCGACATTTTATAATCGCCAAACACTGTTTGCAGCGGTGGAAATGCAGCTATGCGCTCGCGTGTTTTATCAGAGATGGTGAATAGTGCAAAGTCTTTATTGAACACAGCCTGCGCGGCATTCATACTGCTGTTGCTACCGTTTAGCTTTACAGCACTTTGAATGTTATTGAATGTACCCACTACAGTTTCGTTACCAAGAATAAACAGCAGCGGTGTCTTGCGCTCTTTGAGTTTGCCGATAAAACTATTGAACATACCATCGCCTCCGGGCAGCTGATGCAGAATAACCAATTTGTAATCGCTGATGTTAGATGGGTATTCGGGCTGGTAGCGAACTTCGGTCTCGTAGTTTTTGATTTCCTGCAAGGATAAGTTGATGGCAGCAATATCAGGATGCGGAGATTCTGCCATGATTAGTATCTTATCCTTAGACTCCCGCACATCCACAAACACATCCTTAACATTATTCAACTCGGTAACTTCATTTTCCACTGTGCTCATTCGCACACGATAATGATTTACTCCGCTGCGGTCGGCAGTTATCACCACCTCTTGCGAAAATGAAAACGCATTGTTGGTAAAGACAATATTTTTCTCGAACAACTTTTTTTCGTTACCCTCATTAACCAACGAAACACTTAATGTGCTTGATGAAGAAACACAAGCTATAGCCTTTCCAAATATTTGCATGGTAAAGCTGTTGCCGAGAAAAACCACACTGTTGGCGTTTACTTTACTCAGCGCCAAATCGCGCTTCACACTGGTATCGCCAAGTGGAATACTAAATAGTGGCACCGACGACAACTGAGGCATATATAATGGATTGCTTCCTTTATTATAGATGCCATCCGATACCAGTATTACTGCACCCAGATTGCGGCTGCGATTGTTATCATAAACATATTTTAAAGCCGAGGAGATATCGGTTGCATTTTCGTTTAATGAATCTAAATCGTTCGTTAATACATCACTACCAAACTTTAACACCTGCACTTCATAGTCCTGATTTAATTCACCGGAAATTTTATTGATGGTGCTGTGATATTGTTTTAGTGTTTCATTATTCAACACCATGGGTAGTGACTTGCTGCCGTCTTTGAGAATTACTACCAAAGGCTTCTCGGTTTCGCTGCGAATAATTTTCAGGAGCGGTGAAAGCAAGAGTATAAATAGAACACTTAATAACACGGCACGCAACGCAGTGAGTGAAATGTTCAATGCGCGCGCATGTTTTACCTGCGAAAAGGTTTTGTCTTTGTAATATAGTAACAGGGCTAAGCCTGTGCCAGCCAATAAGCACAGTAGAATATACCAGGCCGGATATGAAAGTTCAAGTTGCAGCAATTTGCAGATTATGTTGAGCCGAAGAACGAAATGTATGCGTGTACATTATGTATTCAAACCTCCGCAGATATTAATTACCTGTCCGTTGATATACGACGATAAATCGGAGCCGAGGAACAAACACAGGTTGGCCACTTCATCGGCAGTGCCGTAACGACCCATAGGTATAGACTTCATAAATTCTTTCTTCACCTCTTCGGCCAGGGTGTCGGTCATTTCAGTTTCGATGAAACCGGGAGCCACTGCATTGCAGCGAATATTGCGGGAGCCCATTTCCTGTGCTATTGATTTAGTGAAACCTATAATACCGGCTTTAGATGCCGAATAGTTTGACTGACCGGGGTTGCCGCTGACACCTACCACAGAGCTCATGTTGATGATGGAGCCGCTGCGTTGTTTCATCATGGGTTTAATAACCTGCTTGGTGATGTTGTACACCGACTTCAGATTCGTATTGATCACTTCATCCCATTGCTCTTCGGTGATGCGAAGCAAAAGATTATCGCGTGTGATGCCGGCGTTGTTAATCACAATATCAATCTTTCCAAATTCTGCGAGCACATCCACAACCAATTTTTCAGCTTCTGCAAACGAAGCTGCATTTGAGCGGTAAGCCTGTGCTTTGGTGGTGTTGCTGCGTAAGTCGTTTTCCAGTGCGCAGGCACGCTGCTCAGAGGATAAATATGTAAACGCTATCTGTGCGCCGTGCTCCGCATACTTCTTGGCTATAGCCTCACCTATACCGCGCGATGCACCTGTTATCAGTGCCACTTTTCCTTCTAATAACTTCATAGTTTCTGTTTAAAAAGATTGATCAAGAATTTCCACCCCCACTTGTAAAGGATTATGCGGTTACACCGGCCAATGCCTTGGCCATGGTATCGCCAATAACAGCAGGGCTTGCCACTACGTGAATGCCGCACTCAGCCATAATGCGCATCTTGGCTTCGGCTGTGTCCTCCGCACCGCCAATGATGGCACCTGCGTGACCCATACGACGACCGGGAGGCGCAGTTTGACCAGCTATGAAACCCACAACAGGCTTCTTGTTTCCGGTTTCTTTAATCCAGCGTGCTGCTTCGGCTTCCATTCCGCCGCCAATTTCACCTATCATGATGATAGCGTCAGTGTCTTTATCATTCATGAGCAACTCAACGGCTTCTTTGGTAGAGGTACCAATGATGGGGTCGCCGCCAATGCCTATTGCCGTGCTGATTCCCAATCCTGCTTTCACTACCTGATCGGCAGCTTCGTAGGTCAATGTCCCCGATTTGGAAACTATACCTATTCGGCCACTCTTAAATACAAAGCCAGGCATAATACCCACCTTGGCTTCACCCGGAGTTATGACACCCGGACAGTTAGGGCCTATTAACACGCAGCCACGGTCTTTCACAAAACGATAAGCTGTAATCATATCGCGCACGGGAATACCTTCGGTGATGCAAACGATAACCTGAATGCCTGCTTCGGCAGCTTCCATAATGGCATCGGCTGCAAAGGCCGGTGGTACAAATATGATGGACACATTTGCCTGTGTTTGCTTTACGGCATCGGCTACAGTGTTGAACACAGGGCGGTCAATATGTTTTGTGCCGCCTTTGCCCGGTGTAACGCCACCCACCACATTGGTGCCATAATCGATCATTTGTGTGGCATGGAAAGTACCTTCGGTTCCGGTGAAACCCTGTACAATAACTTTTGAATTTTTGTTGACTAAAACGCTCATGAAATCAGGTGTTTGAATTTTGATTATATGCGGACTTAACCGCCTTTAAAAACTTGCTCGCAAATATAAAGTCATTCAGCAGATGATTGTTAGTGCGCATCACCTCTTTGTTGGTTCCCTCCCACTCCTTCAATCCCTTGTGCAAAAACAAAATGTGGTCACCTATCTCCATCACCGAGTTCATATCGTGCGTGTTTACGATGGTGGTGATGTGATATTCACGGGTGATTTCCTGTATTAACTTATCTATTACTATAGATGTTAAAGGGTCGAGGCCGGAGTTGGGCTCGTCGCAAAAAAGATATCTGGGGTTCATCACTATGGCACGTGCTATACCCACACGCTTTTTCATACCGCCACTCAGCTCGTTCGGAAATAGTTTGTTGGCACCTTTTAGGTTCACACGCTCCAGACATTCGTTAACGCGCATTAATTTCTCACTGCGTGATTTAGTGGTAAACATATTTAACGGAAAAATGATATTCTCTTCCACATTAAGAGAATCGAACAAAGCCGAATTCTGAAACAACATACCCACCTGCTGACGGATAAGTTTTAATTCCGATTTATCCAATGCAGTAATGTCCGTATCACCGCCAAAAAGAATATACCCCGAAGAAGGAGGCATCAGGCCCACCATAATTTTCATCAACACTGTTTTGCCCGAACCACTGGCGCCAATTATAAGGCTGCATTGTCCAGCTTCAAATTGTGCGTCAATGCCCTGAAGAATTATTTTTTCACCAAATGATTTATTGATACCCTCAATCCTGATCATAACAACAACTGCGCAAGAATATAGTCTGCCAATAAAATAATCACACAACAAACCACCACCGCTTTGGTAGCTGTTTTACCCACTTCCAGTGCACCGCCTTGAGTATAGTATCCATAGAAGGCAGATACCGATGATATGATAAAACCAAAGGTGATTGCTTTAATGATGGCAAAGGTTATTGTGAAAGGAATAAAGAATTCTATTGAGCCCTGAATAAACTCTTCGCGTGTTACAGCGCCACTGATTTCTCCTACCCATATTCCTGATATCACACAAAGAAAGCCGGAGACAATCACCAGCAATGGTATCATAATAACCGATGCCACTATCTTAGGCAGTATCAGATAAGCCGAAGCATTCACACCCATAATTTCCAGTGCATCTATTTGTTCTGATATGCGCATGGTGCCAATCTCTGATGCTATGTTGCTGCCAATCTTGCCAGCCAATATCAGGCAGGTTACAGTAGGAGCCATTTCGAGTATGCTGGAGTTGGTAACAATAGAACCAATCGTGCTGCGTGGAATCAGAGGAGTGGTGAGTTGAAAGGCTGTTTGCACGGTAATCACAGCACCCAGAAAAACAGAAATGATGATGACAATGGCCAGTGAACCAATACCTATTTCCACCATTTGCCGCGTCAGTTCGCGCCAGTATATGGCACCCTTCTCCGGCTTTACCAGCGTGCTCTTCAATAACAGTAAATACCTCCCAAACTGATAAAAGAAACTGTCCATCTATTGTATAGCCGTAAAAATACTGTATTTTGCTTCGCAGCATGATTTCACCCAAACACTGATTCAAATGCGTTCCACAAACAAACCTACCACAGTTCTCATCACCGGAGCCAGCCGAGGCATTGGTGCTGCCATAGCTAAAAAATTTGCTTCGCTTGGTTGCAGACTCATCCTCATTGCACGTGACCGCAAGGCACTTGCATCATTGAAACGCGACCTGGAATACGATTATAAAATTGAATGCCATATTTATCCGGCTGATCTTAGCCACAGCGAAAGTCTCAGCCACACCTTGAATGGAATCAGCGCCATGCATAAGCGCCTCGATATACTCATTAACAACGCCGGCATTTATGAGCCTGGTCGGGTGAGTGAGCAAAGTCCACAGGAAATGTTTAACATGCTCTCCGTAAACCTGATGTCAGCCTGGCAGATAACTCAGTGGGCATTGCCTCTGCTGCGCAAAGGGTTTAAACCACTAATCATCAACATAGGCTCCATAGCCGGGCTGAATGCTTACCCCAACGGCGGTGCCTACAGTGTAAGCAAACATGCACTGGTAGGCTTTAGCAAAAACCTGCGCAGCGAATTGATTGATAGCGGCATACGAGTAAGTACTTTTAACCCGGGTGCTACCTGGAGCAGCAGCTGGAGCGGAGCACGCCTAGCAAAGAGCCGTCTGATGCCTGCCGAAGACATAGCAGAACTTTGTGCGCTGACATATAACCTTAGCGCCAACACAGTAGTGGAAGACATTGTGATGCGACCATTATTGGGTGATGTGAAGGAAGAGGAGTTATAGACAATGGTGTCGCAGGAATAATAGATAGGTTAAATCAAAACTTTAATTCAAACATTTAAGCGGAATTACTTAAATGATTCAATGAAAAACATTAAATCTTGTGAGTAAAAAAAATATGGCAACAGTTATACACTTTGACATCTCAGCAGACCACCTTTAGTTGAATATTTGTGCTTCTAATGTAAAATCGAGTTGACTGACAGTGTATATTTCCAAAAAATCCCTAATGCGCCAAGTCTGGTAACTTTATCAACAAGAACATAATAACAGAGGCAACATTGTAAATCAAGACTTATTCATAAATTAATAGGCAATAAAAATAAAGAGCAAGTGAAACTATATGAAATTCAAATTATTGAGACCGTTATAGTGATTGTTGGCTATATCGCAACGCACTACGTTACTAAAATTTTTGTAAATAATTCCCTGAAACAAACGCATTTAGAGCGGGGGAGAAGAAAACTGATTATCAAAGCTGTTCATTTATTGTCTTTTGTAACAGCAACAGTATTATTAGCAGCTATCTGGGGACTTGAACAAAATGAAATTGCTGTTTTCGCAGGTACAATTTTAACAGCCTTAGGTATCGCATTTTTTGCTCAATGGTCGTTGTTATCAAATGTGACATCAAGCTTATTACTGTTTTTCAATCATCCTGTAAAAATTGGAGATAAAATAAAAGTCCTGGATAAAGATTATCCTTTTGAAGGTGAGGTTAAAGATTTAACCTATTTCTTTGTTCATATTAAAACAGACGACGGGGGAATAACTACAATTCCTAATTCGCTTTTATTACAGAAATCGGTTACTGTTATTGAAAAGAATAACAGACCCGATGAAACGATCAAATGAAAATACTGCTGCGAGAGATACATATCTCTATGTATGTGCTGAAAACATTTAACCGAACACATGAAAGATTTAACAAAGTCTCCATGCAATATTCAATAAAGTATAAAATCTAACAAGCACCTGATTATATGCATTATTTGTCTCACCAAAATTTAAACGGCATCTATGAAAAAACTATTCACAATCGTAACACTAACCTTATTAAGTTTTCAAACTTTTGCTCAGTATGAATTTTTAAAACCAAAAATGGAATGCGGCAACTAAGTATTAAACCTTATATATTTTCTCGGAAGATTCATCTATACAGCAAGCGCAAAACGTGTAAAGCGTAATCCGATCAGTTTCGAATTTTACCACCGTTAAGGTCATTAGCCTAGAGCAGCTAAACAACAATTTGTTTGTGCCGGGAAATATTTTGCCTTACCGATTATGTATACTATTGCTTCACAAAATCAATATGCAAACAATAACTACAGTGAAGTAATTTATTACGATAACTGCTATATAAGTTTTAATCGGTAGAAAAAAAATGCAACAACAAAACGGAAAAACCTTACTACAATTTGTAGAGCCAAGTTAATCATGAAAATGATTAACCATATGTCCAGCGATTTCTAGAAATTTGAAATTACAGCAACCATTAAAACATGTTGTTATACAATGAATGTAAAGGCATGAGCGAAACAACTTTAAATCTTATTCAGAAAAGTTTGACTATGTTTATTTGAATGGTATGCCAGACGAAATAAAAAGTATTTTCATGAAATGAATCTTTTGTTCAAAGAAAATAAAGAACAGAGCATGCATGCTGAAATGAATGTACCCAGCAAACTGAGTCTATTAATAAAAGATAGACTGTATGCAGCCAACATTTGGTTTGGTGCCGTAGGAACAATTTTCGATCAGATGCAAAAGGAAGAAGTGAAGTTTAACAAAAAGCTGTACGACCAAAGTGTGCAGTACATCAACGATATGTTTTAGGAACATCCTTATCCATATAAATTAGTTACGCGTCAGGAATTAGATGCAAAGATTACAGCGGGCAATAATGATGTTTACTATCTGAACTACATTCAGAGTTCGGCCGATAAAATATTGAATGTGGTGAATGGAAAAAGTGGTGAGATACTTTATACCAATATAGAGAAGAAGAGCTTTCGTCTGAAATCGAAAGACATTGAAAATATAGCAGCAGCAGTTAAATAATTTTCATACTATTCAAGACACATATTACCAATAAAATAAATCGCTATCAATTAAATGGCTTCAATACGTAGGAGCCTTTTAGCATTTCAAAAATCAGTTGCTGATACGACGCAGCTTTGTGTGCGTGATGCTCCATCATCGCAGCATCCTTTATCGAGCTGATGATATGTTTGGGATTGCCGGCATAGACGGTCGAAAAACCGGAATCTGTTATATATCCGCAGCCATCAAAGAATACATAATAACAAGATGATGGTATAGAAACAGTAAAAATATTCCGCGACAAGATGTATTGAGTCGATGGTAAATTCAACTGAGATAATAAGGATGCTGCAATATCGAGTTGTGACATAAAATTATCCCACGTTTTACCGCGCCATTCATCCTGTAGCGCACCGCCGGTCAATAGCAATGGAATTTTGTAAGCATTAGCATCTTCTTTAGTCCGTTGTTTCAGACTCTTTTTGCTGTGATCTGCCACTATAACAATTAAAGTATTTTGATACCAATCTTTCTTTTTTGCTTCATCCATAAATAAACCTAAATGCTTATCGCTGAAATGCATAGATTCTGTGTAATCCTGCACCGGGTCGTCGTTTGTCGAGTGCCAATCCAAACCGAGCTTTTCATAATCATAGGGCATATGCGTGCTGGTAGTGAAGAAACATTGCATAAATGGTTGCTGCAAGGCATCCACAGTTTTCAATAACTCGGGAAATAGGTAGTTGTCGTGAACTCCTAACTGTCCTTTGGGAAATTGACTCCAGTCATTTATATCTTTAAGTGATTGAAATTTTTTTTGAATGAGATAGGCTCGCAATCCTCCGTAAACCAAATCGCCTCCAAACATAAATCCAGTATGATATCCCAGAGTCAACAAATCTTCGCTGAGGCAAGGCATAGCAGATAAATTATTACTCTGATTAATAGGTGCATATCGCGGACCTGATGCCGCTGCACTCAAGATAGCCGGTATGCCCTGATCAGAGACATAACCGTTGGAATATGCTTTAGTAAACAACAAACCATCCTGACATAAACGATTAAACTGCGGTGTGCAGCCTTCAATGCCTCCAAGCACACCGATATTATCGGCACTCCAGCTTTCAAGAATAATAAATAACAAATTAGGTCTGTTGCTTTTCAGTATTGTAATAACCGAATCACCCGGTGTAATAAAATCATCTTTAATTAACGCATAAGCTTCTTCATTACTACGACATTGATACACCGATGCATCAGGAATTTTATCGACTATAGTTGCGTCTTGAATGATGTTATATAAAGGATTAATTGCAATATCATTTGCCATAGCATCTTTACTGAAGAATGCCACACTCTGATTAATGGGCATATTAGTGATACCTCCGCGAATGATGAAAATAAAAACGGTTAACAGAAAAAGAAAGACAACTGCGCCGACCGCAGAACCTTTAACCCAACCCAAATTATTGCCGGAAGGTAGCTGTGAAAGAATGAAACGATTATGTACATAATAAAATGGCCAACTGAATGCAAACAGCAATGCAAAGAATAGGACAGACAAATACCAAGGTATCGTCTTGGCCACTTCAGCCGGGTGTGCGAAATGTTCTAATGCTTGCATGTTAAGTTTAGCGCTCCACTCACGATATAATCCGCTGTCGGCTAATGCGGAGGCAGTATACAACACAATTAATAGCAATACCGTGATGCGAGAAATTTTCTTGATTCGCGCATTATCACTAACTAAGAAAAGTACACTGAATAACATTGGCAAAATGCTGAGTATGGCCGCCGTTGCCAAATCAAGCCTATATCCTTCAATAAATGCTAACAATAAATCGGAAGATTGCTGAATCCTGCCGCCTATGGGTAACTGATATAATATAAAGAATAAACGATGCATAGCAAAAACCAAAAACCAGAAGATAAACAGAATGACGAGATACCTGAAATACTTAAGAAAATTATACATCAGTGAAAATAAAGTTTACGATAATGGCTTGAGTAAAGATGATAGGGATTAATTATGAAATTGCAGCACGAGCTAACTGTAAAGCCCTGGCAATGCCCGAAAGATCGGTGCCGCCGGCTGTGGCAAAGAATACTTGTCCGCCACCGCCGCCTTTTATCTCCTTACTGATGCTTTTGATAATAGCACCCGCGTTGAGATTTTTTTCTTTAACAAGTTTATCAGAAATCATTACGCACAACTGCGGCTTGCCGCCTACTACAGCCGATGCTACAAAGTATAGATTCTCTGTTTCGTTGCGCAGGTCGAATGCCAGTTTCTTTAAGGCATCAGCACTGTTCAATGTAGTTTCTGCAACTATAACCTGAACACTGTTAATAAGAGTTATCTGTTGCATTAACTGTTCTTTGAGAAGGGCAACCTGTTGATTTTGCATATATTCCACTTCTTTGCGAAGCGAAGAAATTTCGTCCTGCAAGGATGCAATACTCTTTAGCACATCCTTAGGACTTTTCAATGCTTCGTTCACTTGTTGAATCAAAGAAAATGCTTCGGTAATCTTCTGTTGCGCAGCTTCACCGGTTAAAGCTTCTATGCGGCGCACACCGGCAGCCACAGCGCTTTCGGAAGTAATCTTGAAGAATCCGATCACTCCGGTATTAGGCACGTGAGTACCACCACAGAGTTCAACGGAATAATTTTTATCGAAAGTAATGACACGCACACTGTCGCCATATTTCTCTCCGAACAGCGCCATAGCTCCTTGCTTCAGCGCATCATCAATAGGTATGTTGCGTTGTTCATATAAGGGAATGTTGGCACGTATCTTCTCGTTCACGATGTTTTCAATCTCTGCTAATTGCTCGTCGGTTACTTTTGAAAAATGCGAGAAGTCGAAGCGCAGATAATCGGGTGCTACCAAAGAACCTTTTTGCTCCACGTGAGTACCCAGCACACGACGCAGGGCAGCGTGCAAAAGATGTGTAGCGCTGTGGTTATTCATAATACTTCTGCGGCGTGCTTCATTTACACGCAGTGCCGCATAAGCAGAAACATCTGAAGGCAGTTTACTGCTGTAGTGTACAATCAAATCATTTTCTTTCTTCGTGTCAGTGATATGAATGGTTTCTTCACCAAACACTGCTGTGCCTGTATCGCCAATCTGTCCGCCGCTTTCCGCATAAAACGGTGTGCAGGAAAAAACAATTTGAAATTGTTCTTTATCCTTTATCTTTTGTTTTCGATATTTCACGATGCGCGCTTCGCTTTGCATTTCGTCGTAGCCGGTAAATAGAACGGTATTGTGGTCTGATACCTGCACCCAGTCATCGCTGCTCACTGCAGCTGCTTTGCGCGATCGCTCTTTTTGTTTTTGCATTTCTATATGAAAGCCAGCTTCATCCACCTGCAGGTTGCGCTCACGGGCAATCAAATGGGTAAGGTCTATTGGGAATCCATAAGTATCGTAAAGTTCAAATGCCACTGCACCATCTATCACATTCTTTTTGGCAGCAGCCAGTTCCTGTTCAATATTTTTAATTCGTTTCAATCCACTTTCTAAAGTGTGCAGAAAAGAATTTTCTTCTTCCTGAATAACACGTTGTACAAATTCTTTTTGATGATGCAACTCCGCAAAAACATGTTGCATTTGATCTGCTAGCACCAACATCAACTCATGAAGAATGGGTTTGTTGAAATTCAGGTAGCTGTAAGCATATCGAACCGCACGTCGCAATATGCGGCGAATCACATAACCCGCTCCAGTGTTGGAAGGTAATTGTCCGTCGGCAATGGCAAAACTGATAGCTCTGATATGATCAGACATTACACGCATAGCGATGTCAGTTTGTTCGGCGCTACCATATAAAATATTGCAGCGCGATTCAATAAACTGAATCAAGGGTTGAAAAACATCGGTGTCGTAGTTGCTTCTTTTATTTTGCACCACACGTGTTAGGCGTTCAAAGCCCATACCTGTGTCCACGTGCTGTGCAGGAAGTTTCACCAGCGAACCATCGGCCATGCGGTTAAACTGCATAAACACCAGGTTCCAAATTTCAATCACTTCGGGATGAGAAGCATTCACTAAAGTTTTACCATCAATTTTTTTACGCTCCTCGTCGGGTCTGATGTCCACGTGAATTTCGGAACAGGGGCCGCAAGGTCCGGTATCACCCATCTCCCAAAAGTTATCCTTCTTGTTTCCGTTCAGTATGCGCGAAGTATCAATGAATTGCTTCCAGTAATCGTATGCTTCGGTGTCGCGTTCGAGATTTTCTTTGTCATCCCCTTCAAATATGGTTACATACATGCGGTCTTTGTCAATCTTATAAACCTCGGTGAGCAGTTCCCAGGCCCAAGCTATACTTTCTTTTTTAAAGTAATCGCCAAAAGACCAGTTGCCCAGCATCTCGAACATAGTATGATGATAAGTATCAATACCCACTTCTTCCAGATCGTTATGCTTGCCCGATACGCGCAAACATTTTTGTGTATCGGCAATGCGTTTGTAAACGGTAGGCTTGTCGCCAAGGAAAATATCTTTGAACTGATTCATACCGGCATTGGTAAACATCAGCGTAGGGTCGTTCTTAATCACCATAGGCGCCGAGGGCACAAGATGGTGCTGCTTTGATTTGAAAAAATCTAAAAATGCCTGTCGTATTTCTTTGCTCGTCATAATATTATATTGTGTGGTGTTCTTCAGGAAGGACCGGTGCTATAAAACACCTTGCAGAACTAAGTGCTTTAGATTAATTTGCGGCTCCCGAAAAAGCGGAGCAAAAATACATTCTTAGCTACAAGTAGCATCGAAGATGAAGAAGATAAAATACTATTACAACACACAAAGCCTGCGCTACGAGCGATTCGAAGAAACGCTGCGTTCCAAAGCTGTGCGTGTGATAGGGTTTATTTCTGCCGCCGCAGTGTTTGCCTTATTTATTGTGTACTTAGCCTACACCTACTTAGACTCGCCAAAAGAGAAGCAGCTGAAGCGCGAACTGGAACAGCTTAAATTCCAGTATGACTTACTCAACAAAAAGCTGGATGACATTTCGGAAGTATTAGGAGAACTAGAGAACCGCGACGACAAAACATACCGCGTAATTCTGGAAGCCGAACCTATTCCTGCCGAGGTGCGCAGCGCCGGTGTTGGTGGTGCTATCCGTTACAAAGACCTGGAAGGCTTTACAAACAGCGACCTGATGAAGAGCACCACAGAGAAGTTAGATCGCATACGCCGACGCATGTATATTCAGTCGAAGAGCTATGATGAATTGGCCAAGATGATTAAATCAAAAGAAGAGATGCTGGCATCCATCCCTGCCATTCAACCTGTGGCCAACAAAGACCTGCGTCGCATTGGTTCGGGTTTCGGGGTGCGCATTGACCCGATATATAAGGTACCTCGAATGCACGAAGGCATAGACTTTACTGCAGCTGTGGGCACACCTATTTATGCTACAGGCAATGGTGTAGTAAATACCATTGAGTATGGCGACCGCGGCTATGGCAACTATGTATTAATCAAACACGGTTACGGATACCAAACCTTGTACGGACATATGAGTCGCATCAAGGCCAAACCCGGACAGAAAGTGATGCGCGGCGACATCATAGGTTATGTAGGCAATACCGGAAAAAGTACCGGCCCTCATTGCCACTACGAAGTGATTCGCAATGGTAAAAAAATTGATCCCATCAACTTCTTCTATAATGATTTAACACCAAAAGAATTTCAGCAGTTGCTTGAAATTGCAGGAAGGAACGGGCAATCGTTGGATTGATTATTCTTAGCCCTGATCCTTCTTCTCCTGCAGCTCCAGCCAGCGCAATCCTTTTTCATCTATCTCATTGCTGATTTGTCCGAGTCGTTCGCTCATCTTGATTAACTCTTCGTGACTGGACGATAGCGCCAGTTTTTCTTCAATTTGTTTTTTTTCTTCTTCCAGTTGAGGAATTAGTTTGTCGAGTTGCTCCAGTTCAAATTTTTCTTTGTACGAAAGTTTGTTCTGTGGTTTTTCTTGAATAACCTGTGGTTTCACTTTCTGTTCTACTGCTTTCAGTTCCTTATCCTGCTTGTCTTTCCAGGTTCTGTACTCGCTGTAGTTTCCGGGAAAATCGCGCACGGCACCATTGCCTTCAAACACAAATAAATGATCTACGAGCTTATCCATAAAGTATCGGTCGTGGGAAACAATGATGAGGCAACCCGGGAAAAATTGTAAGTAGTCTTCAAGAGTTTGTAAGGTGAGTAAATCTAAATCGTTTGTAGGTTCATCTAGGATGAGGAAGTTTGGATTCTTGATAAGCACCGTCAACAACATCAGTCTTCTTTTTTCGCCACCACTCAGCGATGATACATAAGTGTACTGCATCTGCGGCGTGAACATAAACAACTCCAAAAACTGTTCTGCACGAATTTTAGTTTTGTCGTTCAACTCCACCATATCGGCTATGTCCTTCACCACTTCAATCACACGTTTGTCTTCGCTCAGTTGCAGTCCATCCTGTGTGTAGTAACCGTAAATAATCGTGTCGCCGACATTCACTTTACCGCTGTCGGCTGTGGCTTTACCTGTGATGATATTCAGGAAAGTGGATTTACCCGTTCCATTGCTGCCAATGATTCCTATTCGCTCTCCTTTCTTAAACGTATAATCAAATCCATTCAGGATTTTTTTATCGCCGAATGTCTTATAGACTTTTTTCAACTCCAATACTTTGCCGCCAATGCGCGACATTTTCATGTCGAGTTGTAGTTTCTGATCATCGATTTTCACCGAAGCTTTTTCTTTCAAATCGTAATAAGCATCTATACGCGCTTTAGACTTGGTGGTACGTGCTTTCGGTTGTTTGCGCATCCATTCCAGTTCTTTGCGCAGCAAATTCTTTGCTTTATCTGTTTCTCGGGAAAGGTTAAACTCCCGTTCGGCTTTCTTCTCCAGAAAATATTCGTAGTCTCCATCGTAATGATAAAGTTGATGGTTATCCAGTTCAATAATCTGTTCGCAAACACGGTCTAAGAAATATCGGTCGTGCGTGATGAGCAGTACCGTTTTCTGTTGGGCCGATAAATATCCTTCCAGCCATTCCACCATTTCCACATCGAGGTGATTGGTAGGCTCATCCATCAGCAATACATCCGGCGATTCAATCAACAACTGGGCAAGTGCTATGCGGCGACGTTGTCCGCCACTCAGGGTAGCAATGCGGTAATGAATATGGTGCAATCCCAACTTGCCAAGAATGGTTTTCACACGGGCATCCAAATCCCAGGCTTTCAATTCTTCCACCGAGGCCATAGCCTGTTGCAGTTGTTGCTGTATAGGTTCACTGTGGTCCTCGTCCGAAATGCTGAGCAGCCTTTCGTATTCCTTCACGGCCTGCATAGCCGGAGAGTTCATTTTAAAAATATGGTCTATGATGCTGTCGGCTTCGTTGAATACCGGTTCCTGTTGCAGGTAACCAACGGTAAAAGATTTGTTGAAAGAAATTTTTCCGCTGTCGGCATGATCTATACCGGCAAGTATGCTGAGTAAAGTGCTTTTGCCGGCGCCGTTCTTGGCTACAAGTCCCACTTTGCTGCCATGCGACAGACCAAAAGAAATATCTTCAAAGAGTACACGCTCGCCAAAAGTTTTAGTGAGGTGTTCAACCAGTAATACATTCACGCGTGCGAAAATAGGCATTCATATGCGCACTTCATGATGATGAAAATTTCAATGAATGAGAGCGCAGTTCAATTAAAACTCAAACCCTGCACGCAGGATAATCATCTTGTTCTCGATAATATACTTGCTGTCCTCTCCGGTGGGTGAAGGCCACCATCCCCAGTTGCGCTGACCTATGAAAACTGCTTTCTTATAACACCATGATAAACTGCTGGTATAATAAAGACTGTTGCCCACTTTCACTCTGAATCCTGCACCGGCATCTACATAAGAGCCGGGCTTACGACTGCTGATGGTGTATTCGTTATAGCCGTTTTTATTCAGTGCATAGACCATAGTATTAAAGCCGGTATTGGCAAAGACAAATGGCCTAACATTTTTAGTAGGAACAGTATAACGTAAGTCAATATATAATGGAACTGTAGTAGCAAAATAGGTATTTACCGATGCACCAACTCCCAGTTTTGCATTTTTATATGTTGCTCCTACATTAATATTAAATGCCGGACGTAAGGCATTTTCACCAACCAGTAGAGCAACCTGCTGAGCTGAGTAAAAACCAATTTTATACTTACAAATGGTACTGTCTTGAGCCTGTGCAAATGTAATGAAGAGCAGTGCGCAAACGATTATTGCTTTAATAACTCGCATCTATTATCGGTTAATATTGATTTTTGACAACAGAGATATTGTATGGTCTGAACTGTTATAGCTAAAAACATAAAGACCGTCCTCGGCAGTTACGTAGGCTATACCATTGTATGCAATCACATCATAAGTTGAGGCCATAGTAAAGGTATTCTTTACAGTTACTTGCTCAGGGTTCGATGCATCCAGGCTACGAAGTCCTGCTGCACCATCGCAAATCAATAATACATTACCATCTTTTGCCAAACCGTGAGGGTTAGTGAGTGGTAAAGTTTTTACCAACTGTGGTGAGGTGGGTGTTTGAATATTTAATACTTCCAACTGGTTGGCAAAATCCTGACACTGTGTACCGTCACGAAGTGTAACGTAGGCATAGTTGCCATCGGCAATTACAGGATCGCAAACATTCACGTGCGTATAAACTGAAGTATATACAGGGTCGGCAGGGTTTGATACATTGAAAATATACATTCCTGTTTGGGAACCGATAAGTAGGAAATTAGTGAATGGATAAATGGTTTCAACATTCCATCCGATATTTTTTTCGCTTTTCTTGATCGGATTATTCGGTGTTGTAATGTCGTATGAATATAAAGTGGATGTACTTACCGTGTACAGGAAATCATTCATAATGGTGAAGCGCGACATAGAGCTACTTACTCCTTGTGAGCCACCGCCGGTGCCTGTTACGGAGTAACTATTAGACAACACGAGAACATCTTCCATCATATGGTAGTTGTTAAAGATGGTTTCGTCGGCAATGGTATCTTTGATTTGCCAATCAACGATAACACGGTTGCTGTCCACATAATATCCTAACTGGTACTGTTTGGAAGGGAAGGCATTTGGAATGTATTTAATCAATGAAACAGCCGCAGGATTGGACACATCGAGTAAAAGCATGTCCACACCGCAATCAGCATAAAGCACATTGCCTTTAACGGCAACATCTTCATTCATTGGAATAGGTATGAAGGAAATATTAGAAGGGTTAGAAGGATTGGAGTTGTCTATGATGTGAATGCCTTTGTTTTTTTCGGTAACAAAAAGTTTGTTGTTAAGCAAAAACATTTTTCCGGGATTGGAAATTTGTTGAGCCGCGTTGCTGTGAATATTGTTAAAGACATCTGATTTTAGGGCATACACCGGAACCTTCAGCTTGTAGTGGTGGGTAACCTTGTCTTTAATACAAGAAGAAAAAAGGAACAATACTGAAAGCGAGAGGAATAATAATTTGAACGATTTCATGATTATGGAAATTTGATACTGAAAACGCTATAAAGTGTCAAAGCGTTGGTAAAATTATTAAATTTAATTAGCCAACATGTCGGAATGCGGCATCGTAAGGCTCTTTAAATACCTTTATTATGAAAAAAATTGTTTTACTTCTTTCTGCAATCATCATAGCGTTTATCGCGCAATCAAATTCAAAAGATGATTTGTATTTTATTCTTAAAAATGTCAATCAACAATGGAGCAAGCAGAAAGATGCACAGGTTTATCTGAATGAAGAATCTTTTAATATTCCAAGAAATGAGAACAGTGCCATTCAATTACATCTGCGTCTGGTAGTAAAAACGCTTAGCAATAGAACATCTGCTAACCTTAACATAGAACAAACGAAGAACAGGAATACATTATTGAAGGAGCTAAAAACATATGCTGACTGTGGTTCATTTCCAGTAAATCACTTTAAACCTTATCGTACCCCTGTTTTCATAGACGATGCCGGTACACATTGCGCAGTAGGTTACCTGATGATGAAATCCGGCCACGATGCACTGGCACAGGAGATTAACAACAAACAACGCTTTGCTTATGTGTACGAGATTAAAGTTAACGGAGTAGCTGAATGGGCTGATGAGTTTGGTTTCACTATTGATGAACTGGCATGGATACAACCCGCTTATCCTCCAACAATGCCTACTTATACAATGAAAGAGGGCTTGAATGGCCGCGTAAATTGTATGGTAAGTGATGCGCAAGGACAGATTTATGCCGGAGGAAAATTTACACAGGCAGTCAATGGCGTTTCATGCAATAACATTGCTTTATGGTACAGCGGCTACGCAGGATGGGATTGGGCCGATGTGAATAGTGGTGTTAATGGAGAAGTGCATTCTCTGTTGTTTCATAATAATAAACTGTATGCCGGAGGAAATTTTACTATAGCCGGTTCTGTTTCAGTTCAGAATATTGCAGTATATGATATCATCAGTGGTCAATGGTCAGCAATGGGTTCTCTGGACAGCACTGTACTCAGCCTGGCAGTATACAATAATGAGATATATGCAGCAGGTCGTTTTACAGGATATGTTTCCAAATGGACCGGCACGGAATGGGAAGCATTAAACCCTACTTTCTTATATGGTAGTGAGGCACGTACCCTAGAGGTATTTGGTAATCAACTTATTGTGGGTGGCGATTTTGAGTTAGCTACTGGAGCCTTACGTAGGAATGTAGTAGGATATAACGGTACATACTTTAACTGGGAAATCACATTCGAGGGAACACCTACACCGGTGAACGACTTTGCGATTTATAAAAATCATTTATATGCTGTATGCGATTTCATTTCATCTACCGACACTTGCGCACTGGCAGTGCTTGATGATAATGGTTGGGAAAAGATAATGAGCATTACAGGCAGTATGGATAATTTTTTAACCGGTGATAACTTTAAAACCATACAGGCTTATCAACAGGGATTGATTATTGGCGGATCATTTTCAATGTATACTTTGATGACTTGGGGAAGCCATTTAATGCAGGCTATGGATCTTCAACCTGAAGACTTGAATTCTCTTAACTCTTTCAGTGTAATACCATTGGCAGCTCTTGATTCCTCTGTAAATTCTATTTGTAAAGAAAATGACCAATATTATTTCGGTGGCGATTTCAACTTCAACAATAATGAGCCATTGACCCATGTAGCGTATTTTCAGATAACCGACACGAGAATTAATGAGAATCATCAAACTAAATCATTGCAGTTATCTCCAAATCCTGCTAAAGGTTTCGTGAAAGTAGTTTCAACCAATACTGTTTCACATCTCAGCATTTATAATACATATGGGCAATTGATTCAATATCATCAACAACTCAATTCTGATGTTATAGACATTAGTGAACTAAGTGCAGGTGTATATTTTCTTCAGGCAGTGGTTGATGATCTGGTATGCAGGCAAAAGCTGGTAGTGAAATAGTGGGTTAATTTCAATATCCGTACTTCTCTTTCCATTTGCTTCGTAAGTAAGAGCGCAATTCACTCTCTCGTGCATTATTTCCAGGTTCGTATAGTTTATTGCCTGAAATAGAATCGGGCAAGTATTCAAGGTTAACAAAATTTCCTGCGTGGCTATGCGCGTACTCATAATCCTTTCCATAGTTCAGTTGCTTCATTAGTTTGGTTGGAGCGTTACGTAAATGAAGCGGAATACTGAGGTCACCGCTGCGTCGCACTTCTTCCAAAGCATTCTCTATAGCCATGTAAGAGGCATTGCTCTTTGGTGAACATGCCAGATATACTGAACATTGAGAAAGAATAATACGACACTCCGGATAGCCGATAACAT
This sequence comes from uncultured Bifidobacteriaceae bacterium, assembly GCA_964640655.1. Taxonomy (GTDB): domain Bacteria; phylum Bacteroidota; class Bacteroidia; order Chitinophagales; family UBA10324; genus BJGO01. The sequence continues at coordinate 50,364 of CAZXFT010000015.1, forward strand.
CAACCGCCTGAAAACAATTTACAGCCATGACCAATGCTGTAGGATTTGCATTGCCAATGTCTTCGCTAGCCAAAATAAGCATGCGTCGTGCAATAAATTTGGGGTCTTCACCGGCTTCTATCATTCGAGCCAAATAATACACCGCAGCATTGGGGTCACTGCCACGCATACTCTTGATAAAAGCAGAAACAATATCGTAATGCTGCTCGCCGCTTTTGTCGTAGCGAGCCATTTTTTGCTGCACAATATCTTCCGTTAAAGCATTGGTGATGATAATGGTTTCGTCAGAAGCACTATCGGCAATCATTTCAATGATGTTTAACAAACGACGGGCATCTCCACCGCTCAATCGCAACAGCGAGTCAGTTTCCCTGAGTTGGATGTTTTTTTGTTTCAAAAATTCATCTTCGAGAATAGCTTGTTCAGCAATCAGAATCAACTCTTCTTTACTGAGTTCCTGTAGCACATATACCTGACAACGTGAAAGCAAGGCACTAATCACTTCAAAGCTAGGATTCTCAGTAGTAGCACCAATTAAAGTAATCACACCTTTCTCTACTGCACCCAACAAAGCATCTTGTTGCGCTTTATTGAAGCGATGAATCTCATCAATAAAAAGTAAGGCCTTACCAGTTTCTGTAGCGCGTTGTATCACATCACGAACGTCTTTAACCCCACTGCTTATGGCACTCAACTGAAAGAAAGGCAGCCCTGATTCAAGAGCTATAATGTTAGCCAGTGTTGTTTTTCCAACACCCGGTGGACCCCAGAAAATCATTGAAGGCACTTGTTTTTTATCAATGAATAAATGCAATGGCTTGCCGTTGCTCACCAAATGCAACTGTCCGATGTATTTATTTAATTTTTTAGGCCGCATGCGCTCGGCCAAAGGTTGTTGTCTGTTCACCGGAGAAATTTACGAGTAAATCATTTTTTTACTTTTAGTGGCATGTTTGAAACAGAACGTCTCGATATTTTACCTCAGATATACAAACTCTATGGAGCTGATTTGAACGAGCAAGTAATTCATGTGTGGTATGAACAGGATCATAATCAATGCCTGCTTATTATTGAACTCAACAATCAAATGGAAGAAGTTATTGAGTTGAGTACAATAAATAATAATATTGCAGAAATACCAATTGCAATCAACTGCAAGGATGATGTGGTTGATAATGCCACCATAATCATCCACACCGATGTATACTGGTTATCTTATATCAGCGAATATTTATTCAAGGAGGAATTTAAAAGAGTAACTATTGCCATGCATCACAATCACGAATAGTTAACGCAGTAGCGTTACATTCCCTTGCTTGCTTACTGTATTTCCGTTCAATAAATCCGCCTGTAAAACAAAAACATAAGTTCCTACCTCTGCATTTTCACCTTTCACATAGCCATTCCAGCCGCCATTGGTATCTGTGGTTTCAAAAAGTAATTGGCCCCAGCGATTAAATATTTTCAGGTTGTATGTTTTAACTCCAACAGCTATAATGCGGAATATATCATTCTTACCATCGCCGTTTGGTGTGAATGCATTGGGCAGTTGAACAAAATCGCAATCGTTATTGACCAGTATGTTAAATTGCTTCGTAGATGTGCATCCATTTACATCATTGTAGGTTAATGTTACAGAACCGTCTATAAATGTGTTGGCATCAGCAGTGCTGCTTATGGAAATAGTCTGTTGCTGATAATTCCATTCATAATTTGTTCCTGTTGGTGCATACAACACAAGTGCTTCACCTTTACAGATTAGTGTATCAAAATTTATATTAATGGTTTCAGGGAATAAATCAACGGCAACTGTATCAGATGCCGTACAGCCATCATCATCGGTTGCAATTACAGTGTATGTAGTGTTCACAACAGGAATAGCCACAGGTGTAGCTGACTGAGGGTTGATCAGTGAGGCTTCCGGAAGCCAGGAATAGGAAATAGCACCGCTTGCATTGAGCGGGGTGCTTTCGCCGTTACATATAGTTGTGCTGCCATTTACCGTCAGATTAAAGCCTGTGAAAATGGTAATCACTATATCATCGGATGCTGTGCATCCATTAGCGTTTGTCACTGTAAGCGTGTAAGTAGTGTTTACACTAAGATTGGCCATAGGGTTTGAAATTGTTGATGACGATAAACCTGTAGAAGGTGACCACAGGTATGTTACCCCTCCACTTCCAGACAGCTGCACCTCCTCTCCTCCACAAACAGACATATCATTACCCGCATCAGCAATTGCAGGCATAGAAACAGAAATTAATAGGTATGTAGTATCAAAGCAATTGTTTACGGAGGAAATCAAAGTATATGGTGTTGTATTGCCCGGTGAAAAAGTAGTAACGGGGCACGTACTACACGATACTCCGATAGCAGGACTCCACAAGTAATCAGTGGCGATGCTTGTTGCATCGATAGTTACCGAGGCATCGGGGCAAATAGTTTGACTGATTAGTGGCGGTGCCTGGAAGTTGCACGTACAGGGTTGAAACGAAATATCATCCAGTCCAAAGTCATTTCCACCAAGATTAGTGTTTTGATTGATGATACATATAGTAGCTGTAGTATTGTTTCCGCTATTCCAAGTGGAATTAAAAGATAGCCATTGAAATGTACTGTTAGGTGCACTATAGATTGGGCCAAGGCTGCTACCGTTTATTGAAAACTGTAATAATGCGGGACTATTTGCTACAACCGAACAAACCCAGGTAGAAAAAAGATATTGCGTGTTGGGAGTAACAGCAATAGTTTGACACCATACAGATGCATTGGGTGTGCCGGCACCATTGATTATCATAAAATTACCTGTGCCTGTTGTATGGTCGTTACCGTTAAAAGCAGTGTGATAAAAATTAGGATTTGGAGCAACAGTATATCTCGACTCAGGATTCAAGCAATCGGCAGTATTGCAAAATGTGTATTGGCTGGTGAAGCCTGAATTTCCTTGTTCAAAATCTCCGTTGACCACCAACTCAAGCCCTGAAACACCTGTACCTACAGGACATTGGGATAGAGCTTGCATGCTTAAAAGCAAAGTAAAAATGAAGATTATTTTTTTCACTACATCAAATTTATATGGAATACGTTAATACTTAAAGAGTAGTTCAAATTAGTAATGCACAAAAAAAATGTCCGGTGATTGATGCCGGACATTTCATTTGATATTAGAATGGTTATTAACCCACATTTTCTTCGCGGCGCAGACTATATTTTTCAATCTTGTTATACAAATGACTGCGCTGAATATCTATTTCGTCGGCTGTTTTAGAAACATTCCAGCTATTTGTGCGCAACTTGTAAGCAATGTACTGTTTTTCCATAAAGTCCTTAAAATCTTGAAAGTGCAAATACTTGTTAAAAATAGCCTCCATAGGGTCGGCAGTAGGATGTGCGACGGCATAGGTTAGCACATCAGTATCGGTAATTTTATTATCGCTAAGTATTACCAGACGTTCCATCACATTACGCAACTCGCGAATGTTTCCGCTCCAATGTATTTGCTGTAATTCGTGCATGGCTTTCGGTGCAATGGTTTTGCGTGGCAATCCATAATCCTGACATATTTCTTCTGTGAATTGCTCAGCAAGAATAGGGATGTCGTCCTTGCGTTCATTTAATGTTGGTACGTGTATAAGTATTACACTCAAGCGATGATAAAGGTCCATACGGAAATTGCCTTTGTCAATTTCTTTATTTAAGTCTTTATTAGTGGCAGCAACTACACGAACATCTACAGATATTTCTTTATCGCCGCCTACGCGTGTTATTTTATTTTCCTGTAAGGCACGAAGCACTTTAGCCTGAGCCGATAAACTCATGTCCCCTATTTCATCGAGGAACAACGTGCCTCCATTGGCCTGTTCAAACTTGCCTATGCGTTGTTTGATGGCTGAAGTAAATGCACCTTTTTCGTGACCGAATAACTCGCTTTCTATTAACTCCGATGGTATAGCAGCGCAATTCACTTCCACTAAAGGACCTTTGGAGCGAATTGACTTTTCATGAATCCAACGAGCCACTAGTTCCTTACCCGTTCCATTTTGACCGGTTACTAAAACGCGCGCGTCAGTTGGGGCAACTTTTTCAATTTTATCTAAAATCTTTTTAATAGCAGGTGAGTTTCCTAGAATATCGCGTGTCTTGGTGACTTTGCGTTTCAACACTTTGGTTTCGGTAATCAAGTTGTTTTTATCCAGCGCATTGCGAACCGTAATCAGCAAACGATTCAAGTCCATTGGTTTGGATACAAAATCAAATGCGCCTTTCTTAACCGCTTCTACTGCAGTATCAATAGTTCCGTGACCACTCACCATCACAACAGGAACATCCACCTGAAGCTGATTGAGTTTTTCCAGAACTTCCATGCCATCCATTTTTGGCATTTTAATATCGAGCAACACACAATCATAGTCACCATCTTTAATCATCTTGAGTGCTTCAGAGCCATCCTGCGCTTCATCTACATGATAGCTTTCATACTCTAATATTTCGCGCAATGTTTTGCGAATACTTTTTTCATCATCTACAATCAGAATCGTTGCCATGTTTAGTTTTTAGTAATGTGTGGTTGGTTAGTTAAAAAAATATGTAAATAGAAAATTGAATTAATGTATAACCTGAATGCTATGTGCATAGGCATATATTCCTTGACGAATCACAACGTGATAAACACCGTCAGTCAGTTCACCTACCGGAATTTGAATAAGTCCGTTATTTAGTGAAGCATTGGTTAGCATCAGCTGACCATTCACAGCAAAGACTTCAATCTGTACACCTGAAGGGTTGTTGTTTTCGACAGAGATTGTCAGCATGTCAGAAACCGGAACCGGAAATATACTTACTCCGTTGCTTAATGGATTTAATGGATCAACAGACGTTGCTTTGTCTTTGTATACGATTTGAGTTACCGTTTGGAAACTGAATACCTCAGTCGTATTGACTTGCAACAATGGTATTTGTCCGCCTTTGGCGAGCCATTTATATTCGTGTGTTTTACGCGGAATCACCAATCCTTGACTCAGTGCGTCCACATAGATAGAATCGCGGTCTGAGATAATAGAATGTACACGTAGCACATCGTTTGTTCCCAGAACAGAGGTCAATTTTCCCCAACCGTCTATATTGTTTACACGCTTACGTTGACTGCTCCACGATCCTATTCCGGGAACAGGTAAACTAAATGATGCGTTTGAAGAATCTGAGTTACCGTAAGTCATTGGGAATTTGTAAACAACATCTTTCGGAGAATAATTTACAGGAATAGGTATTCCATTTAATTGAGCACCGAACCCGCTTAGTTCCAGTTTGGATGAAGACTTTTTATAAAAGTTGTAAATATTGCTTAGAGAAAATTGAGTTCCAAGATTTATATCCTGTAATTGACGTTGTGCATAATCATTTCCGGAGAATAGAAACTGATAAACTGTTGGTGTTTGATCAATATTAAGTGAGGTATCCAACTTTTGGGAAGAAGATGTTAGGTTGAAATCCCAGTTAATATTTGCTCCTGTATTATTCAAATCTGACGTCTGAATTGAAAAAGTTGATGCAGTACTAATCAGATATATCTCACCAGCAGTAGGCATATCAAATTCGTTGATTGTAATCTGTGCTGTTGACAATAAACTAATTAATGAGAGTGCAAGTGTGTAAAGTAATTTCATGAGTTAATTATTTTTTGGGTGTTATGATTTTTTCTTTGACTAAAATACCATCTTTATATTCTTGAATCTTTTCAGGTTCACCATATTCATTACACAGGGTCCAAATGCCCGTTTTAGAGCCATTCAGATAGTTACCGCTTTCTTTCAATTTTCCTGTTAAATAGTATGATTTCCAGAGCCCGTTTTCTTTGGCTTCCAAAAATATACCTTCACGGCTAATCTGTCCGTTTTCGTAATAACTCCAGGATTGACCATTCAGGTTATTCCTTTCATAGGTATATACAACCATAATCTTGCCTGATGAATAATACCAGGTATTGATACTATCGCGGACACCGTTTGAGTAATGTGCCTGTTCCTGTATCTGACCATCGTTAGCATATATGCGTTGAGTGCCATGCAAAACGCCTTTGCTGAAATAACTTTCTTCTTTGATTTTATGCGTTCTACTATACTTTCGGGTGATTCCTTCTTTAATATCATCCACATAATATTCTTCTGAAAGCAAAGAGGCATCTGATGCAAATGACAGTACTAATCCGTTGCGGCGACCACTCTTGTATTCCGTTACTGAGGATAGAACCTTATTATCAAAATAAGTGCGCCATACGCCATCCTTTCTTCCGGCATAAAGAGCACCTTCTTCGAGTAAATATTTAGTGTTGTTATCCGTAACCCTGAATAGAACTTTCAATGGGTCTTTTAAATCTTTAATATATACGGTATCTCTCTTGCCTGCAAAAGACAAGGTGTTGATGAGAAGAAAAAGAAATAAAAATGCTTTACGCATGAATGATTGAAAAATGCACCCAAATTTAGTTGAACGCTTAGGTTATGTGCAACAACTGTGGATATGTGGATATAGCTTAAAAAGTATAGGATATCCCAAGTGCCGCGTTTGCTGCCGTTCTGCTCCTTGGTGAAATGAATGCATCCAAAGTATTGGTTCTTACAAAAAGTCCCAGTTCATCTTCTTTTATCATTACGCTGTAAAATAATTGAGCGCCAATATGCGGTTGCCTATAGCCGCCAATTGTACCGGTGATTGCCGGTTCAAGATTACGGATTCTCTTACCTAAAACAACAGACACAAAAGGATAATGAAACAGTGAAGTGGTGTAATATGCCACCTGTATCTGCATCAGGTATCCGTTGTCGAAATTTCTTTTATAGCCTATATGTAAGTAAAATGGAAGTGCATCTGTTACTCCTGTTCTAATTTGCTGCACATCCAGAAACCGAAGCAAGCTATCGGTATCAATATTATTGAAGCTTGTATCGCTGATTGCAAAAAGATTATTGACTTCTATTCCTTCGAAAGTTTTTTCTGTTGATGCGGTATACAAACGAGTGTCTGATCGTGTGTTAATCGTTGAAATATCATTAAAACCAACCCAGGCCTGATACTTTTCAGGATTTGAAGAGAATACCGCACCGCCGCTTAATGTAAAACCTATGTACTGTAATGGGAATATATTGAACGGCTCATCTACACCGGCATAGCTAAATCTGTAGCGCAGATCTATCTTTTCGCCATAATCATAAGTTCTCATACTGGCTTGTGTCAAGAAAGCATGATGATAGCGAAGTCCCTGCATTAAACCTAAACCGGCATAAACCATCAGGTTATTCATTGGCTTGTAATAGATGTTATAATTAAACTGCCTGAAACGTGTATCAAAAAGCTCGTTGTAACCCATAGAGATTAAATCAGGTTCAGAGCCATTACCATACAATGCGAGGCGATATAACCCTTTAGTTACTTCAGCAAAGGATATGCTTTTATCTGTTAAGGATAATTGATGAGTGAGCAGCGATGAATCATTACGCCATGTGTATTGAACAGCAGCAGCATAACCCAGCTGAATGAAATTTGCATTCTCAAACATCCGGCTATTTACCCTGTCTTTAACTGAATTATCTATAAAACGACCGTTAAAAACCGATGATGCGAATCCAAGATCAACATAAGATGAATTGAATTGCGCTTGTGCACCAAACTGTATTTGCCTAAAGCTCCTTAAAGATAAGTTCAAATCGAGTATCGGTTGATCGGTGCAAAGACTGCTATATATTTTCAATTGATTCAGAGATGAATCAATTTGTTGAGAGAATAAAAAAAGTGGTGTAAAAAAAAAGAGAACGACCAAGCCTACTCTGTTCATTGGGCTTTTGTTTTAAGAATAAAGTTTCCGGTTAGTTTACAGTCAAGATAATTGCTGTCGTAAATCTTCAGATACGAATCGCAAGTTGGTTTTTGATTTGTGTTGAATGTTGCAGTGATGATAGCTCGTTTTGCCAATTGAACTTTTGCGGCATCCTGTTCTGCAACCGGTAATTCCAGAATACTACGCACAGGTTCTACCACTTTACAGAACACATCCGGGTCACCGGCAGAAATGCTTTGTGTTCCATTGGTGAGGCTCATTAGTGGATAATTATTTTCATCGAGCAATATCAAATTCAAATCTGCTTTTAGTGGCATCTTATTATCGCAGATTAAATAAAAAATACCGCTACGTAGTTGCTTTAACTGATTAACAGATTGCAAATCGAAGTTCACCGTATCGCAAAAAGTTAGGTTAGAGGCAATCAACGACAATGGCATCTCGGCAGTCATATTAATATCTATACGTGTATTATCGTAGGAGAAGTCACCATAGTTGGCTGTATTTCCATAGGGATTCAGAAAAACATTCAACTCGTAGCGTACTTTATCGGGTAGGTTCTCAAGCCAGTTTTTGATATTGGAATTTGTAGAATTCAAACTAAAGCTTGAAACTGAAGGAGTCAACGGATTATCTGTTGCCCGCTGAATAATCAATGGTGTATTCATCAACTGCGACGATTGCAGATTGATTGTATTGTTTGTGGAACTGCGCACTGATTCCAACTTGCTGATTTTTATTCTTCCTTCCGCACCAATACGATTGATAATTTCCAGTTTCACAATCAAGTCTTCAACACTCAAAGTACCGTTTTTAATTTTTTCAAAAGCTTCTAAAGGATTTTCATCAGGGCCTAATTCTACGATCTGCTGCCCCAGGTACCCCCCTACGTATTCTGGCACAATATCAATCAGACCATAGTCTATATATATACTGTCTGTCGATGATATGGTAATTGCTTGTCCTGTCGAATCAATACGCACTTTGAGATGATTGACAAAAGTGTTGAACTTGTCTCCGTCTATACCTTGTAGATTAATGGTATATCCTGCAAGATTGATGAGACGTGTGATGAAAGTTGGCGGACCGGAGATATATGGTGGTACAGATGCCTGAAAATTAATTTGTTCATTGTTAGGACCCAATGCTGAAGGCATCGAATAAGTAAAATACGTTTTCTCTTTTACCGTGCTGTTGATTTTAAGTTGTAGTGTTCCTGATTTTACTTTTATTGTTTTCAGCTTGGCACCGCCACTGATATTGTATTGCGTTTCCTGATCTTCGTCTATGATATTTTGGGAAGGAAATGACGCCAGCGCGTTGTCCACAATCATATTGTATGCCTTGAATGTAACCAGAATGGCATCCGATGTATCAATAAGTACATTATTTCCATTAGAACCCGGACTGTCTAAATCTATAATTTTGGCTACCAGTGTACCTTCTACATATTTTCCGGCTAGGTTAATAGTTTTAGTCTGTTGTGTGTTGCTCAATAAATTTGAAAACGTTTCTACAGCTATAACATCACCATTTATCTGATTTCGTATTTGAAACACCAAATTACTGATGTCTATAGGAAATCCATTGTTTAGAGTTACATCAATATATCCCTGTATCACATTTGCCGATTGAAAGAAATCGTTGGCGTTAATCTGTTCATCACCCGATTGCTGATCGTTCAGAGGGTTTATGACCATATTGTTTCCATTGTTATTAATGATTAATGAACCAACAAAACCTAGTTGTTGACAGAATCGTCCAAGACTGAACGGGTAGGTAATCACCTGATCGGCTAATTGCAAGTTGGAAATTTTATAAATCGTTTTTACCGTGGTATCAGGTATGCTGATGGCATTTTCGTTGGGATTGAAACTGTATAATGTATTAGAGTAAACAAGTTTCAAACTATTGTCAGCATTGGTAGTCACGTTACTATCACCAGCAAGATTGGCTATGCTGAGTCGTGATTTAAATAGTGGCGCTAAAATGTTAGTTTCCCAATTGGGGCTGATGCGCTCTTTGTTGCAGGAGAGGATAGCAAGTATTATGAGGACAGAAAAAAGAAACAGCGCAGCTGTACGAAATTTCATCGAGTGAAAAATTACGGCATTATATCCAATGATTCCAAAGTTGGATAATTCAAACCTCCTATGGGAAGATAATGTTCCTCCTGATATTTAGCTAAAACTTCAAAAAATTCTGAATCCACTATGTCTGGTTGCAGGTTGTTGAGTTTATATCCACGTATAAACAGACCATTCTTTATTTGTAAAATTATTCCCCGGGTAATTTTGTCGGGGCAAAGCACAGGTACTGTCTTCTCGGTATTCTGATTGGGTAACAATGAACTTGTTTCTATGTATGTATAGCGTACAGGCAAAGTTAAATCTTCGTAGGATGCATCTTTCAGTTTGAGTTTATTCTCGTTCACGGCAATATTTTGCCTGAGAAAGAAGTAGGAATCACTACCGGTATTCACCGGTTTCAATTCAAGTGTACCATCCTTCTTTTCAATAATTTGATAAACAGGAGGATATTTCTTCTGAACTGAATTATTCCAGTCTATTACAGTGTCGTAGCTCACCTGAAACACTTCGGGAACACGGAGTTGTTTTTTCTTTTCAGGTACATCTATAACCCTAATTGTATCAATTTTATATTGTAGAGGTATTCTGCAAACCATAAAACAATTTGATGAGTCCATTTGAAATATCATGGACTGCGCTGCAGAAAACAACGGTGCTGCACTAAAGAAGATAACAATTGTAATGAGTACCCTGTACAAGGTGAATCAATGAATTATTTGCGTGGCAAAATAAAAATAAAACCCCTCAATGGAGGGGCTTAATTCTTTAATCTACTTTATCTTTTCCGTGAAGGAAAGAATTTTTTCTGAGCTCAGCTGAGGCTTTGCCATTTTCACCCGGTACATCCAAATAAATATCTGACATACCTGAATCTGAAGAATGTGGTGGTTCGTTGAGATTGATATTCTTTCTTAGATATGCTGGTACATTTTCCTTATCATGAATGTTGCTACCCTTGTAACCATTGTAGTTCATACCCTTTAAGCGATCATTTTTCATCTTATTCAGGTTTTGAACCTGTGCAGGGTCTTCGTTCTGTGCTATTACATTACTAGCTGATGTATTAATAATCAACTTCATACCTGATTTAGAATCAGTTTGAGTCTGTGTCTCCACTTCCTGAATACTGATATTGGTATTTAATTCCACGCCGTGAGTTGTATTCAATTCTTCATTCAGGTTAGTTTTTACCTGGGGTGGTGTAACAGGCAACTCCAGTTCAGGTTGTATGGTTATGGGTTTTGTGGCGTTAGTGCTTGCAGTAAAATTATTTGATGGATTATTTGGTAAAGAAGCTTCAACCTGATTCTCCACAGTTGTTTGTACAATGTTCTTATCTGCACTAAGCGGCGTTACAGTACGCTTTACCTGACGAATAGGATCAAGTGATTCAAATCCTGTAGCAATAACAGTCACAGAAAGTTTTTCGCCAAGGGATTCGTTGTAACAATTACCCCAAATGATATTGGTATCGCTGCCTGCAACTGATTGTATGTATTCTTGAATCTCAGAAATTTCATCGAGCGTAACTTCAACTTTACCCGAAGTGATGTTTAACAAAATATGTTTGGCACCATTGATATTGTTGTCATTTAATAAAGGTGAATTCAATGCCTGCTCGATGGCAAGTACTGCGCGACTTTCTCCTTCCGCAATTGCTGTTCCCATAATAGCCACACCACTATTACGCATTACGGTGTTCACGTCGTTAAAATCCACATTCACGTAACCTGCAACCGTAATTATTTCAGCAATACTTTTTGCTGCATTAGTCAATATGCTGTCAGCCTGATTGAATGCCTGAGATAGAGGAAGATTTCCATGAATCATTCTAAGTTTATCGTTGGAAATAACCAGAATGCTATCCACAAAATTTCTCAACTCCTCGATACCTTCCTTAGCCTGCTTCAAACGTTTAGGGCCTTCTGCCATAAATGGAGTAGTAACCAAACCAACAGTTAAAATACCCAGTTCACGTGCTGCTTTGGCAATGATAGGCGCACCACCGGTGCCTGTACCTTTACCCATTCCTGCGGTAATGAACACCATCTTAGTACCGCGTGACAGCATTTCTTTAATAAGGTCGTAAGATTCAAGTGCTGCTTTTCTTCCAATTTCAGGATCCATTCCGGCACCGCGGCCTTCTGTGAAGCTATGGCCTAAAACCATTTTGGTAAGTACGGGGCTTAAGTCCAATGCTTGTTGGTCAGTATTGCAAACAATAAAGTCCACACCAACAATACCCTGACGGTACATATGGTTAACTGCATTGCTGCCGCCGCCGCCTACACCTATTACTTTAATGATGGACGACTGTTCTTTATTTAAGTCAAATTGTATAGAGAGTTCTGTCATAAATATTGGGGTTGAGGGGAATTTATTTTTTATCACTGAAATCATCTACATCTTCATCAAGGAAACCTTTGATGCTTTGATAGAATGATGAAAGTACAGATTTTGATTTTTCTTTTTTAGGAGGTTTAACTTTTTCCGGCTCTGTAGTTTTATGCTCTTCATGATTAGCCGGTGTATGATGAACGGCTGCTTTGGTACGCTGAAATTCTTCGTATTTATTTTCATAATCCTCAAAGCCTTTCAACAACAATCCGATACAGGTTGCAAACATCGGATGCTTTACTTCTTCAATTTTTTTGGAAACGATATGTTCAATCGGGTAACCGATGCGCGCGTCAAGGCCTGTCATGTATTGAACCAACTGAGCGAGATTTCTTAGTTGCGAACCACCGCCGGTAAGCACTATACCACCAATTAATTTATTACGATAGTTACTTGCACGAATTTCATGGTCAACATCTTCAATGATTTCTTCCATGCGCGCATTAATGATGTGTGCCAGATTTTTAACCGAAATTTCTTTAGGTTGCTTGCCGCGCAGTCCCGGAATAGATACTATCTGATTGTCTAGGTCGTCACTGGCTATTGCGCTGCCGTAATTTACTTTAAGTGCTTCTGCCACATGGCGCAACACCTGACAACCATCTTTGATGTCTTCTGTAATAATGTTGCCACCAAATGGAATCACGTGTGTATGACGTATAATGCCATCCTGAAATATGGCTACATCAGTAGTGCCACCACCTATATCCACCAACACAACGCCTGCTTCTTTTTCTTCTTCGGTAAGCACAGCATCGGCACTGGCTAGGGGTTCCAATATCATGTCAATCATTTTGAAACCTGCTTTTTCAACACACTTGATGATATTTTGTGCTGCACTGATTTGTCCGGTGATGATATGGAAGTTAGCTTCCAAACGAACACCGCACATGCCCACAGGGTCTTTGATACCGGGTTCATTATCCACTATAAATTCCTGAGGCAATACCTGTATGATTCTGTCGCCGGGATTAACCACGAGGCGGCGCATATCATCGCTCAGGCGTTTGATGTCGTCGCGGCTGATTTCATTTTCGGTATTATCGCGTGTAATGATTCCGCGATGTTGTAAGCTTTTGATATGCTGACCGGCAATACCAACATAAACATTTTTGATTTTAATCTCACTGTTGTCTTCAGCATCCTGCAAAGCCTTTTTGATAGACTCAACAGTCTTATCAATATTTGCGATGGTGCCCCGCATCACACCCAGCGAATCGGCACGACCCATACTTACTATTTCAATTTTGCCGTGTTCGTTTTTGCGGCCCACCATAGCGCAAATTTTGGTGGTGCCTATGTCGAGTCCTACGATATATTCTGATGTGCTCATGGGGTTTGTTGGGTAGAGGTGTTTATGGAATTCTTGTTGGTGTTTTGTTTAGTAGCTATTACCTGATCATTAAATTTTAAGTTGAGTGCGCTGTACGTGTTGATAATTCCTGCATCCGCATTCAGATAAAAACTCTTCAGGTTAAGAAGCTTGTTTTCAATCTGATTCGCATTACCAAGTAGTATGTCCTGATTAGCTATCATAGGTATCAGATGAATTTCTTCATTATCATCAACCCATATTTGCTCAATCATACGCGCAAAAAAATCGTCTTTGAGAACTTCGTTCGCCAAAAGAACCAAATCATCAATTTGCTTTTGACCAAGCGTATCTGTATAACGATTGTTTGCGATAATGTGGCCACCGGCAACAAGTACGCGTGCTGTAAATTTAGGATGGAGTGGCATCTTGTTTCCAAACGCATCGGTGTAATAACTAACACCATTGTTGTTTATAATTCTTAAAACAGGTACACGTTGCAAAACCTTTACATGCAGTCCTGACACTGCATCAATATACACATCTGCTTGCTGAACATAACCATTGCTTTCAATCATTCTTTCGAGCTGAGCTATATCAATTTCGTTCAGCTTTGATTCACCGGTTTTGATTTGTAACTCGTTCAGATAAGCTTCAATATTTTCTTCGTTTAGAAAAAAAACTCCTGCATCTTTATTCAACGTTATGTCTACGGCTGTAAGTGTTTGAGCATCGAAGCGATATGAAGCCGCAATACTTACATAAATCAATACAAGAGCCGATAGCAACCAAGCTACACGACGCCATTTGATTCTATGTATCCACTTTTTCATTTAATGCAAGAACATTTTCTGTATAGGTTCCGCAAACTGATCAATATCTCCGGCACCTAGTGTACAAAGCACCTCCAGTTTTCGCTTTTTTAATTCGTTCAATAAATCCTTTTTATCCACGACAACAGCAGAAGTGTTTTTTATTAAGGATACAATCCAATCGCTGCTAACTCCGTGCATGGGTAATTCGCGTGCAGGGTATATAGGTAACAGTATCACTTCGTCAGCCAGGCCGAGTGCCTGTGCAAAACCATCAGCAAAATCGCGGGTTCGTGAAAATAAATGTGGCTGAAAAACTACAGTCAGTTTTTTATCGGGCTTGAATGCACGCAAAGCTTGAATCGCTGCCATCAACTCTGTAGGGTGATGTGCATAGTCATCAACATAGGTTATTTCTTTTCGGTCAACCAATATTTCAAATCGTCTTTTCACACCGGAAAAAGCAGAAACAGCCACACGAATTTTTTCGGCATCAATTCCTAAGTGCAAGGCCACAGCTATTGCTGCCACAGCATTTTCGACATTGTGTAATCCAGGAAGATGCAAAACAAAATCCGGGTAATGCGTTTGATGATAAACTATATCAAAATGATAGTATCCTTCAATCAGCCTGATATTTTGAGTATGAATATTTGCAAGAGCATCTATTGTGTGATATGTAATTTGATGAGTTGCGTGTAGTGGTAGTCCGTATTTAATAATTATTACACCGTCTATATCTGTTAACGCAACAAACTCCTGAAAGGCTTGCAACAAGGCTTCGTGAGTGTGATAGATGTCAAGATGATCGGCATCGCAAGAAGTAACAACTGAAATGTATGGATGCAGTTTATGAAATGAACGGTCGTACTCGTCTGCTTCAACCACCACTATATTGTTATCCGAAGTCCAGAAGTTGGTTTTATAGTTTGATGATATACCTCCGAGAAAAGCAGTACACCCAACACCTGTATGTCGTAGAATGTGAGCAATCAAAGATGTTGTGGTTGTCTTGCCGTGTGTTCCGCCAACAGCTATTGTTTTGGTATGTTTTGTTATCTGCTGCAGTAAGTCGGAACGCTTGATGACTTTGTAACGATTCTGCTTGAAATAATTCAATTCACTATGCTCGGCAGGAATAGCCGGTGTGTAAACAACTAAGTCTGCCGCTGTGTCCGCTAAAGAAATTGAATCGGTATAATGCACATCAATTCCTTCGTTGATCAATTCATTTGTGAGGGTAGTTTCGGTGCGGTCGTATCCACTCACCATTTTTCCCTGATGCTTGCAATAACGCGCCAATGCGCTCATGCCTATACCGCCAATACCGATAAAATAAACCCGTTTTACCTCAGGCCAATTCACGCTTTACATATTTAAAAGCTACTTCTACAATTCGTCTATCGGCATCTGCAATCGACAAGGCTTTAATATTTTTTTTCAGAAGCTCCATTCTCTGCTCATCGTGTATTACCTGTAAGGTGGTTTGAAAAAGTTGTTCACGTGCATCTACATCACGAACCAATATAGCCGCATCTTTAGTTACCAATGCCATAGCATTTTTTGTTTGATGATCTTCGGCTACATTAGGCGATGGCACCAACACCACTGCTTTACCCAGTACTGCCAACTCTGCAATAGATAAGGCTCCTGCGCGACTGATGACTACATCTGCCATAGTGTAAGCCAGATCCATTCTATTTAAAAAATCAAAAACCTTTACCTTGTCTTTGCAATCTGATACAGCCACAATAGCTTTCTGATAGTATCCTTTTCCTGTTTGCCAGATCAGTTGAATATCCATACGTTTTAATTCAGCTAACGCATTCTTTGCACTTTCATTCAATGTTAATGAACCTAAACTTCCTCCAATAATCAGTATGGTTTTCTTTGAAGCATTCAAACCGAAAAATTTAGCTGCTTCAGTTTTATCACTCTTAAGTTCCAGTAAATCTTTACGTACAGGATTGCCTGTAAGGTGTAATTTTTCTTTAGGAAAGAAATTTTCCATCTGTTCATAAGCCACACAAATTGCTTTACTGCGCTTTGCCAATATTTTATTGGTTACACCGGCATAAGAATTTTGCTCCTGTAGTATTGTTGGTTTTCCAAGTAATGATGAAATATATAATACAGGACCACTCGCATAGCCACCAAATCCTATTACCAAATCAGGTTTAAACCTTGTAATAACAGAAACAGCTTTTGTGAGACTGAGAATAACTTTAAAGGGCAGCAACAGATTTTCCGACTTCCACTTTCGTTGAAAACCCGCAATAGGTAATCCTATTATATGATAGCCAGCAGCAGGAACCTTTTCCATCTCCATTCTTCCCGTAGCACCTATAAATAAAATTTCGGAACCGGGATAATTTGATTTGATATAGTTCGCAATGGCGACAGCAGGAAAAATATGTCCACCGGTTCCTCCGGCACTCAATATAACTCTAAGCGGTTTGGGCATGTTGTTTTTGATCTTCTTGTTCCACATATCTGCTAACACTCAGAATAATTCCGATAGAAATACTGGTAAACCAAATGGATGTACCACCCATACTGATCAGTGGTAATGTAACACCAGTTACCGGCAGCAGATTAACAGCCACCGCCATATTGATGAATGCCTGAAACACCAGTGCAAAACTTAACCCTATGGCTAGGAAAGCTCCAAATGCACCTGGGCTTTTTATAAAAATGTTGATGCTTCGCTGTAGAAAAAATAGGTATAATGCAATAACGAATAATGCTCCCCACAATCCATATTCTTCAATGATGATTGCAAAAATAAAGTCGGAATAAGGTGATGGTAAAAAATTACGCTGCTTGCTATTTCCCGGACCTGAACCTAAAACACCTCCATTGGCTATGGCAATTTTTGCCTGCTGAACCTGATAGGATCCTTTATCATCGTTCATAAAATTCTCAATTCTACTTTGCCACGTTAATACCCTGGCATGAAATGGAGTGAAGAGTGCAACGATGATGATTAATGCCAAAGCAGCTATTCCTGCTCCCATCATGGAAAAGATGTACTTCATTTTTACACGGCCAATAAACATCAAAACCACACATGTAAAGAAGAGTATAGAAGCAGTAGATAAATTAGATGGAGCAATGAGCGCACAAATGATAAGTGGTGGAATTACTGCTGGCAGAAATCCGGTTTTAAAATCTTTTATGGTCTCTTGTTTCTTGGAAAGTACACGCGCCATGTACATAATAAGCGCAAGCTTGGCGAGGTCAGAAGTTTGAAATGAAAGATTGATCACCGGAATGGTAAGCCAACGCTTCGCGTTGTTAATATCAACACCAAAGAATAAGGTGAATGCTAATAGTGGTATGGATACTATCAACAATAACTGCGCAACGCGCGAATAGTATTTGTAGTTGACTAAATGAGCCAGATACATAATGATGATACCAACCAGAAAAATGGAAAGGTGTTTCAATAAATAGTATTCCGTATTGCCTTCCTGGTATTTAAAAGCCAATGAACCTGTCGAACTGTAAACAGCAAGGCTGGAAATGATAGTAAGAATCACAACCGTTATCCAGATAGCACGGTCTCCTTTGGTCTTGGTTAATAATTGATCAATTTGAAACATGGTTCAAATAGTATAGTGTTTATTACAATGACTTCACTTCCTGTTTAAACTGGCGACCGCGATCTTCGAAGTCGTCGAATAAATCGAAACTGGCACAGCCCGGAGAAAGCAACACAGCATCACCCGGAGCGGCAAAATGACGAGCCGCATTCACAGCATCTTTCATACTTTCGGTATTCACAATCATATCTACATTGCGACTGAATGCCTCGTGAATCTTTCTGTTGTCTTTACCCAAGCATACTATAGCTTTCACTTTTCCCTTAACAATTTCCTGAATCAGGCTATAGTCGTTGCCTTTATCAATTCCGCCGGCAATCCAGATTACAGGCTTGTTCATACTCTCCAAAGCATACCAGACACTATTTACGTTGGTAGCTTTTGAGTCATTGATGTAATCAACGTCGTTAGCAGATGCCACAAATTCCAAACGATGTTCAAGGCTTTTAAAGTCCTGTAAACTTTCACGGATTGTTTCTTTGCGGATCTCTAAAATTTGTGCAGCAACGCCTGCTGCCATCGAGTTGTAAGCATTGTGCTTTCCCTGAAGGGCTAGGTCAAAAAGGTTCATGGTAAAAAGGGTGTTTTGAAGTTTATAATGGATTTGATTGTTTTCGATGTACGCACCTTGAAGTACTGAATGCTTTTGCGAAAGCGTCAATAACTGCGAATTGATTGCCGGTGGCAGATAAGATTTTGTTCCTTCATCATCGGCATTGTATATAAAATGGTCTTGTGATGTTTGAGACTGAACCAAGCGAAACTTTGATGCCGCATAATGACTCATCTGATACTCGTAGCGGTCTAAATGATTGTTGCTGATGTTGGTTAACACCGCTATATGCGGACGAAACCGGTAACAATTATCTAATTGAAAACTGCTGATTTCAATAACATAATATGCCGTTGGTTTCTCTGCAATCTGCCACGCAAAACTTCTACCGATGTTGCCAACCAACGATACATCCAAGCCGGCCTTTTGCATAATGTGAAATATGAGTGAAACTGTAGTGCTCTTACCGTTGGTGCCGGTTACTGCTATCAGCTTACTATCGGTGAAGTACCACGCAAATTCAATTTCACTGATGATTGGTATTCCTTGTTTTAAATATTCCTGCACAATTGGTGCTTTATCAGGAATGCCGGGACTTTTTATTATGACGTCAAAGTTGGATTTATGTTGATGACCATTTTCTTCGAATGAAATATTGGCGCCAGACAACTTCATTTTATAATCGGTATCTATTGTTCCTTTCTCACTTACGAACACCGTCAGACCTTTGGACTTAGCCAGCAATGCCGCTCCCACCCCGCTTTCTGCGGCACCAAGCACTAAAATATTTTTATATGGAAACGCTACAGGCATTAACGAAGTTTAAGTGTTACAATGGTGAGTACAGCTAGCATGATTCCAATAATCCAAAAGCGAGTCACAATTTTGGGTTCGGGATAATCGAGTTTTTGATAATGATGATGCAGTGGTGACATCTTAAATATTCTTCTTCCTTCACCAAACTTTTTCTTGGTGTATTTAAAGTATGCCACCTGTATCATTACAGAAAGATTTTCTACTAAAAAGATTCCGCATAGAATTGGAATCAATAATTCTTTGCGCAGTATGATTGCTAATGAAGCAATGATGCCCCCTAATGCAAGACTGCCGGTGTCTCCCATAAATACCTGTGCGGGATAGGAATTGTACCATAAAAAGCCAATACAGGCACCAACAAATGCAGCAATAAATATTACCAGTTCACCCGTATTAGGGATGTACATAATGTTCAGGTAATTGGCAGCTACAATATTGCCCGATACGTAGGCAAACACACCAAGTGTTACTCCGATAATAGCTGATGTTCCCGTTGCAAGACCATCAATGCCATCGGTAATATTGGCACCATTTGATACTGCAGTAATAATGAAGATGACAATGAGTGTGTATAGTATCCAGGTATATTTCTCAAGGCTGTCGTCTATCCATGTTATGAGTTTTGAATAGTTGAACTCATGATTTTTTACGAAAGGAATTGTGGTGATAGGCGCTCTGGCTTCAACAAAACGATCACGTAATAAAGAATCGGTTGATTCCAAAGTGGTAGCGCTGTAAAATGCAGATGTATTTATGCTTTCAACATTTACTTTTTCACGAAGAACGGTTACATTCTGATTGAAGTATAAAGTAAGACCAACGATGAGTCCGAGTCCAATCTGACCAATTACTTTAAAGCCACCTGCTAATCCACGCTTGTCTTTTTTAAATACTTTTATGTAATCATCCAGGAATCCTATAAGACCCAGCCATACTGTTGTTAAGAGCATGATGATGATATATACATTGTCAATTTTTGCAAAGAGTAAAGTTGGTATTGCTATAGCACCAAGTATGATTAGACCACCCATGGTTGGTGTGCCTTGTTTTTTCATTTGCCCTTCAAGACCAAGGTCGCGGATGATTTCGCCAATCTGTAATTTCTGCAGGTAACGTACTATGGCTTTACCAAGAATTAATGAAATGATCAAAGAAAAAATAATTGCCATCAACGCGCGAAACGATATGAATTGAAACACGCCGGCACCGCTGAGGTCAAAATGTTCTTTGAGATATCTAAATAAGTAGTATAACATGATTATTTACCGGTGCTTTGAAGTGTTTCGTTTAGAATTTGCTTGTCATCAAATGGATGTTTCACTCCCATTATTTCCTGATATTTCTCGTGGCCTTTACCTGCAATAAGAATGATGTCTTTATTACCAGCAAATTGTACTGCTGCTCGTATAGCTTCTTTGCGGTCACTAATTACCAATGATGAAGATTGTTTGTGAGGGATAATACCAGGCTTCATCTCACTCAATATTCCCTCAGGACTTTCAGTTCTAGGATTATCTGAGGTCAGTATTAATCTGTCGCTGAATTCACTTGCTACTTTGGCCATCATCGGACGCTTGCCCTTATCACGATCGCCACCGCAACCAACCACGGTAATTAATTGCTCATTACCGGTGCGCACCTTCTGAATAGTTTGTAAAACTTTTTCCAGTGCATCTGGTGTATGCGCATAATCAACAATTCCAATGATGTGAAGCTTGGCAGAAACAATATAATCAAAGCGTCCTTCAGCAGGCTTCAACTTGCTGATAGCTGTTAATGCATCCTCTTTAGAAATACCGAGTAAGGTTGTTGCTGCATAAATAGCTAAGAGGTTGTAAGCATTAAACTCACCGCAAAGCGAAGTATGAACATCGATACCATCAATCTGTAGAAGCAAGCCTTCAAAAGTGTTCTCCATCACCTTGGCATAGAAATCAACCGGTGCAGTTAGGCTGTAGAAATATTTCTTTGCTTTTGTGTTTTGAATCATTACACGACCGTTTCTGTCGTCGGCATTGGTAATGGCGAATGCAGAAGCAGGCAACTCATCAAATAACTTTTGTTTGGCTTTGATGTAGTTTTCAAATGTTCCGTGATAGTCGAGATGATCACGGGTGATGTTGGTAAATATGGCTCCGGCAAAAGCGATTCCTTTCACGCGATCCTGATGAATAGCATGCGAACTGGCTTCCATAAAACAATGTGTGCAACCCGCTTCAATCATCTGCGATAACATCATATTCAGCGTAATGCTATCGGGTGTCGTATGTGTTGCAGTTAAAATAGTTTCGTTAATTCTGTTCTCTACAGTAGAAAGCAGTCCTGCTTTATAGCCAAGTGAAATAAAAATTCGGTAAAGTAAAGTAGCTATAGATGTTTTACCATTGGTGCCGGTAACGGCAACCACTTTAATCTTTGAAGAAGGCAGATTGTAAAAATTTGCAGCAATAATTGCAGTTGCAGCAGAACTGTTCTGCACACGGATATATGTAACTGCACTGTTTCTTTCTTCAGGAATGTTTTCACATACTATGACAACTGCACCCTTAGTGATAACATCTCCTATGTACTGATGCCCATCAGACACTGTTCCTTTAATCGCGATGAACAAGGACCCCTGTTGCACTTTGCGCGAGTCGAAAGTGATATTCTGAATAGTCACATTCGTGCTACCTGCGGTTTCCAGCAACGCTACACCATACAATATATCTGCGAGAATTTTCATAATCCCAGGGTGAGGTAGATGGTTTGGTCTTTAGATACTGGTGAACCGGCTTTGATGGATTGTGATTTCACATAACCATAGCCGTTTATTTTTACCTGAATGCCTTTTGATTCGAGCAGGTAAAGCGCATCGCGTAAACCCATACCGGTTACATTAGGTACTTTATCTTCAGAAGTTTGAACTTCTTTAATCATCACGGTTGAATCGCTCATAACCGGTACCACCCAGTTGCCAGTGGATCTATTGACTACAGGCATTCCGAATGTTTGATAAAGTTGTTCTACATCTTGTTTCATTCCTGAGCAGAGCATCAACATTTTATTTTTTGTTTCTGCAAGCGGCTTTGGATGCATGTTAATCTGAGATGCATAAACATTATCCGCTATCTCTTTGAACACTGGAGCTGCCACCGATGAGCCATAGTATGTGCCGCCGCGAGGGTTGTTCACCAAAACCGCTATAGAATATTGTGGATTGTCTGCCGGGAAGTATCCGATAAAGCTGGCTTGATAAATTTTATTCGCATAACCTTTACTGTTATCCGCAATCTGCGCTGTTCCTGTTTTACCGGCAATACTATAATATGGATTGTACAGAGGTTTTGCAGTTCCTTCAATCACAACAGCCTCCAGTATATTCTTTAAATAAGTAATGGTTTGAGGTGAAGCAATCTGTTCATTTAAAACAACCGGATCATTTTGTTGAATGATATTGTTATACTCACGAACCGATTCAATCAGATAAGGCTTCATCATTTTTCCATTGTTAGCCACTGCATTATAAAGTGTCAACAAGCGCAATGGCGTCATATTAATCTCGTATCCAATAGACATCCACGGCAACGAAACCCTCGACCAGTCCTTGTCTGCAACAGTTTTTATCCGAGGCTTCTTTTCTCCGGGAATTTCAATTCCGGTCAATTGATCTAATTTCAAACGACGTAAATGTGCCAGATACTTATCCGGATTACCACTGTAATACTGATACACCAATTTAGAAACACCAACATTTGATGAATGTGCGAACAGGGTGCGTACAGGTATTTCTCTGAAACCGTGCTCCTCAGCATCTTTCATCACCTGATTAAAAAAAACTTTTCGACCCAATTCCACATCAACCATTTGATCGGGTTTGATAAATCCATCTTCAAACAAGGCCAACATTGAAGCCAACTTAAAAGTAGAGCCCGGCTCCAAAGCCTCTCCAACAGCATAGTTCATCAACTCGGCATATGTTGAATCCGTTAAACGACCCATATTGGCTATAGCTCTGATTTTTCCTGTGCTCACTTCCATCACAATTACACATCCGTGATCTGCTTTGTTTTTCAATAATGTTTTAAGTAAAGCATGCTCTGCTAAATCCTGCAATCCAACATCAAGAGTAGTATAAACATCTTTGCCGATAACTGGATCCACTTCCTGTTCATCATTCAATGGTAACCATATTCCATTGCCGGCTTTTTGCATAAGTTGTTTACCGGCAATGCCTTTTAACATTTCATTTTCGTATGCTTCAATTCCAACAGGTTGAATATTATTATCACGCACATAACCAATTGTTCTCTTGGCGAGATAATCATATGGATACACACGCTTGTTGTTTTGGATAACAATCAATCCACCGGTGTTACGTCCTAATTTGAATATGGGAAAAGTTTTAACTTTTTGCAGATCTACATAGCTGACATTTGTTTTTATCAGATGGTAACGCGCACGATTGTTGCGCGCTTGCTTTAATTCCATATAATATTCATATCCTGTCTTGTTGCCGAATAAACCACTTAATGATTCTGACAGATTACGCACCTCTGCATTGAACAATTCATTAGTAAGCCCTTGCGCTTTCATATCCATGCGCAATTCAAAAACAGGTAATGATGTGGCTAACAATTTTCCATCTGCTGCATAAATATTCCCACGATCCGCTTCAACAGTAACGAAGCGAGTAGTCAAGCTATCAGACATGCTGCGCCAGTATGATCCTTCAACTGTTTGTAAATGAAATACGCGATACAGTATAGCCAACCCAAATATTATCATGCCGATATAGACAAAGCCGATACGTTGTAATATGACAGACTTAGTTTTTGGCATTATTTGTAGCTTGAATTTTTACTGGCGGTTGTTTTAATTCTTTTATTCCTGTTGTTTCTAATTGTCGCGCTATATAAGATTGTTGCGACTTGTGTTCCAGGTCAGATTTCAGATTCACATACTCCCATTTCATCTGCTTCACTTGCAACTCACTCTGATTCAGTTTTTTTATCGACTTCATAGCATAGTGATTATTAGCAATATAGAGCAGCATTAAACCTGCAAGAAAAAGTAGGAAGGACAAGTTGGATGCAATACCATCATAGCCAATCATCTTCGTTACATCCATTAAATCAAACAGATTTCGTTTCTTCTTCTTCGGCTTTTCCGCAACTGATGCCGTGCCGACTATATCATCTGTAGGCTCGGGTTTAGCTTTAGGTGAGTTAATGATTTCTTCAGGATTCATGAATTTATTTTTTCAGCAACTCGAAGTTTGGCACTACGGCTGCGGGTGTTTAGGTTTTGTTCATCACGCGTGGCTGTTATGGCTTTCTTGGTCAGTATATTAAAGTATGGTTTTATGTTTCCGTAGAAATCTTTTTCCTGTTCTCCTTTGATGTTTCCTGTTTTAAACAGATTCTTCACCAACCGGTCTTCCAGTGAATGATAAGTAAGTATCACTGCTCTTCCTCCCGGTTTTAGTACTTCATAAAGACATTGAAGAAATTCTTCGAGCGCTCCCAGTTCATCATTAACCTCTAAGCGCAATGCCTGATACACCTTAGCCAGATACTGATGTTCATTTCCTCTGATCAGGTGTTTGATACGTTCCGAAAAACGTTTTGTGCTTTCAAAGCGTTCTTCTGTTCTTGACTCAACAATAAACTGTGCAAGTGTTTTGGAGTTAATCACTTCACCATATCTGCTGAATATACTCACCAGTTTTTCTTCATCATAGGTATTGAGCACATCTGCTGCGGTAAGTTGAGCCTGTTGATTCATTCGCATATCGAGCTTTGCATCGAAGCGAAAAGAGAAACCCCGTTCCGCTTCATCAAACTGATGCGATGAAACACCAAGATCGGCTAAAATGCCATCCACTTGCTTCACGTGATAATATTTCAAATAACGTTTCAGGTGTCTGAAATTCTGTGGCACAAAAATCAAACGCTCATCATCCCACACATTCTTTGCGGCATCTGCATCCTGATCAAACACCACCAATTTTCCATGCTCACCTAACTTCTTAAAGATCGCCTTGCTATGTCCTCCTCCACCAAACGTTGCATCCACATAAGTTCCGTCTTTCTTTACCTGAAGCCATTCCATGACTTCAGCAAGCATCACGGGTTTATGATAAGCTGAAGCCTCCTCCATATTTGTTCCCCATCACTTTTTCGGCCAGCTTACTGATGTCGTTTGTATCGTCGGCATATAGTTTATCGTATTCCGCTTTACTCCACATTTCAATTTTTGTGATGTTACCAATCAGCACGGCATCTTTCTGAATGGTGGAGTAATCGAGCAATGTTTTTGGAATCAACATTCTTCCTGTGGCATCAATAGGTACAGGAGTAGCACCACGCAAAATGTAGCGCACCAGTTCACGGTTGTCTTTTACATATTGATTCAGCTTGCTGAGCTCGGCAGCAATTTTTTCCCACTCGTCTACCGGGTAGACATATATATGTTTTTCAAAACCTCTGTTTACAATCAACTTATCCTGAGAGTTCTGAGGCAACTGCTTGCGTAATGCTGAAGGCAGCATAATGCGGCCTTTAGCATCTACAGTGATTTCATACTCTCCTATGATTTGTGATTCGGACATCAGGGTTTGAATGGCGTTTCAAATATAGATGCATTTTGGAAAATTTTTCCCCTTTTTTCCCTTTTATACCACATTTAACATAAAGCCATACACAAGTAATTGTAATTCAAAGGTTTAAAAGTTTTCAACATTAGAGTGAAAAACACCAAAACACTTGTTCACAGCAAAAACATGAGTGTCTGATTTATATGAATGACAACATTATCAGTAATTCAATACCGGCATAAAATAATAAGCCCCGCCTGAAACACAGGCGGGGCTTATGTTTTGAATGATGTTGTCTTACTGAACGAAAGTCATCTCTTTAACCAGATGCGACGCACCATAAACTTTGTCAACGAGGAACAGCACGTAGTTAATACTCACATTGATGGTTCTGTTCATCGGAACTTCAAATACATAGTTACATGCAGTGCCTTCATAGTTTCCGTCAAATGCAAGTCCTATCCAGTTGCCGCTTGCATCCATTATTGGGCTACCTGAATTGCCTCCGGTTATATCGTTAGTTGTAAGAAAACAAACCGGTAAAGTGCCATTGATTCCGTAAGGTCCGAAATCTTTTTTATTAATCGCATCACGTAATTCCTGAGGAACGTCAAACTCCTGGTCACCGGGAATATATTTCTCCATTATACCATCAGTTGTTGTTTTCCAGTCATATATTACAGCATCGCGCGGAACAAAGTGCTGAACAGTTCCATACGTTAATCGCATGGTTGAGTTTGCATCAGGATACATGTTAGCTATGCCTTTCATTTTAATGATACCACCCACATATGTAGCTGCTGCGGCCTGCTGTCTGGCCTGTAACTGCTGAAACTGGGTGCGATACTGCATTCCAGTGCTGAGCATGCTGTTGTAGAATTTCATCAGCGGATCATTATCTAATACTTTTGATGAAGGTTTTGCAAAAAAGGCATCGAGCTTGGCTGGATTTGATATTATTGATTTTGCGAGCATGTTATTTACATACATTTCAATTGCCATATCGCTATTGCTATTCATTGCCAATATTTCTTTCATCACCGATGCTTGCTTATCGGCACTAACTTTTTTGTTGTATGATTTAAGAATTCTTACTAAAGCATTCTTATCAATGGCTGTTACAAACTCATCTCTGAATGGGGCAATTGATTTTTTTGTTTCCTCAATCATATTGTTCAATGAGTCTTTAGACATCTTCTTTTTCAAGGGTTCACTTAATGTATTTACAACACCTGCAATTTGCATGGACGTTAATAATGAAGTTGAGAAAAACGGATAAAACATAGGTTCTGTAATCTCTGCAAGCTGTTTGTAAATACTTTCGAAGTCACTCATCAGATTCTGATAATCTTTTTGTTCAGCTTCAGGCAAGGTTTTTACCCATATCATAAACTCTTTTTCTTCACGTCTCTTCATGTCAACGGGGTGAATTCTGGCGAATCCATCTAACTGTCCCTGAAACAATTTCTTCGTATTCATTTGAGATGCATATGTTGAAGATAATTTCAAACGCAGTGCAACATCTTTATCCATTTCCATTTTCTCTGCATCAGTAACAGCAGAAAAGATGTCTATGTATGTTGGGTTTTGCACATTCTGTATAAAATCTAATCCATAAGATGTCTGGTAACGATCCGTTCTGCCGGGGAAACCTACAATCATCGTGAAATCTCCTTCTTTCAATGGAGCAAGCGATACATTTAAAGCATACTTTGGCTTATAAGGAACATTGTCGGCACTATAAGCAGCCGGTTGATTGTCTTTACCCGCATAAACACGGAACACAGAAAAGTCGCCGGTGTGGCGCGGCCACATCCAGTTATCGGTGTCGCCACCAAACTTGCCAATAGATTGTGGTGCAGTACCAACCAGTCGCACGTCATTATATATCTGATAGATGAACAGGAAGTACTGATTGCCGGAGTAGAAAGATTTTACTTCTACTTTATACTTCTTATCCGGGTCGGCATTTTTTTGCAAACGCAACATAATTTCAGCAATCTTTTTAGTTCTGTCTTGTGGAGCCATTGATTTTGTAACGGGCACTATAGAATCGGTTACTTCCTGCATGCGCAGCAGTATTTTTACTGTAAGCCCCGGTGCATGAATTTCTTCTGATTTATTCTTGGCCCAAAATCCATTGTCGAGATAATTCTTCTCCACGGTACTTAAACCTGCAATGGCATCGTAGCCGCAGTGGTGGTTGGTAAAGAGCAAACCTTCATAAGAAACAAACTCTGCTGTGCAGCCACCGCCAAATGAAACTATAGCATCCTTTAAGCTTGGGTTGGTCTCATTATAAATTTTATCAGCCGGCATTTTAAGCCCTGCTGATTTTGCTTTCTCATAGTTATATGTTTGTACCAATGAGATGAGCCACATACCCTCGTCGGCAAGCAAACGCAAGGGACTGATGAAAATAAAAAGTAATAGAAGGATTCGAAGTTGTTTCATGTTTTATTGATTGATTAATGAATTAATTCAGTATGGATTGAATACCCGGAAGTTCTTTGCCTTCAAAATATTCGAGCATAGCACCACCACCGGTAGAGATGTAAGAAATCTGATTGGCTACGCCAAAGGTGTTAACCGCAGCCACAGAGTCGCCGCCACCAACCAAAGAGAAGGCTCCCTTTGAAGTAGCACCGGCTACAGCCAGAGCAACACCTTTTGTACCTTTTTGAAAATTGCTCATTTCAAAAACACCCATAGGTCCGTTCCATAAAATGGTTTTTGATTTTAATATGACTTCGCGGAAGTCGGCAATAGATTTTTCACCAATGTCAAGCCCCATCCATCCTGCAGGAATACCTCTGCTTTCTGATGTGGTGATGGTGGCATTGTTGTCAAACTTATCAGCTATAACGCTGTCTTCTGGCAAGCAGATTTTTACATTCTTTTCTTTAGCTTTTTCAAGTAAAGATTTTGCTGTTTCCAAGCGCTCATCCTCGCATAGTGAATTACCAACTACCCCACCCAACGCTTTGAAAAAAGTATAAGCCATTCCTCCACCGATAATGATATTGTCGGCTTTGTCAAGTAATTGTTCTATGATGAGAATTTTATCGGAAACTTTTGCACCACCTATGATGGCAGTGAAAGGATGTTGAGGATTCTTGATGGCCTTGTCGGCGTTTTCAATTTCGGCCGCCATCAGGTAGCCGAACATTTTATCTTCAGCAGCAAAATATTTAGCTATTACTGCTGTAGAAGCATGGGCACGATGCGCGGTGCCGAATGCATCGTTTACATATACATCACCCAGGGAACTCAGTTGACGTGCAAAAGCTTCATCACCTTTTTCTTCCTCAGGATGAAAGCGCAGATTTTCCAGCAACAACACATCGCCGTCTTTCAATGTATCTATGGTTTGCTTCACCTTGTTACCAATACAATCGGCAACAAATTTCACTTCGCGGTTAAGCAACATGGAAGTATGCTCCACAATGTGACGTAGCGAGTACTTGTCTTCGGGACCGCCTTTGGGACGGCCGAGATGCGACATCAGGATAACGGTGCCGCCATCGTTTAAGATTTTATTGATGGTAGGTAAAGCCCCTTTGATGCGGCTGTCGTCGGTTACGGCAAAGGTTTGCTTATCGAGCGGTACATTAAAATCAACACGAATCAGGGCACGCTTGCCGCTGAAGTTATAGTCTGCAACTGTTTTCATACTCTGCTGAGTAGCTGATTACTTTTTAACCAGTTTAGCAAAGTAAGCCAGTGTGCGCACCAACTGCGATACATAACTCATTTCATTATCGTACCAGCTCACGGTTTTAACCATCTGCTGATCGCCAACCGTTAACACCTTGGTTTGAGTGGCATCGAACCAGGAACCGAATTGAATTCCGATAACATCAGAGCTTACAATTTCGTCTTCGGTGTAACCAAAAGATTCGTTGACGGCGGCTTTCATAGCGGCATTCACTTCTTCTACTGTAGTTTTCTTAGCCAATACCGTGGTAAGCTCGGTTAAAGAACCGGTCAAAGTAGGTACACGCTGTGCGGTGCCGTCCAGCTTGCCTTTTAAGCTGGGCAATACCAAACCAATGGCCTTGGCTGCACCGGTACTGTTAGGTACTATGTTCTGCGCAGCAGCGCGGGCACGGCGAAGGTCTCCTTTTGGATGAGGCGCATCCTGTGTGTTTTGATCGTTGGTATATGCATGCACGGTAGTCATCAAGCCGGCTACGATGCCATATTTTTCTTCCAGCACCTGAGCCATTGGCGCCAGGCAATTGGTGGTACAACTAGCACAGGAGATGATGGTTTCGCTGCCATCGAGAATGCTGTGGTTTACATTGAAAACAATGGTTTTCAAATCGCCGGTGGCGGGAGCAGAAATTACCACGCGCTTGGCTCCTGCTGTTAAATGCGCTGCAGCTTTGTCTTTATCCGTAAAGAATCCTGTGCACTCGAGCACCACATCTACATTGTGGCTGCCCCAGGGTATGTCGGCAGGATTTTTTTGAGCATAAATTTTTACTTCGTGGCCATTTACTACTATGGAATTGTCGGTAGCGGTAACGGTGGCATCGAAGCGGCCTTGCGCCGAGTCGTACTTAAGCAGGTGCGCGAGCACTTTGGGGCCGGTGAGGTCGTTGATGGCGACTACGTCTATGCCCTGCATATTAAAAATTTGACGATACACGAGACGGCCTATGCGTCCGAAACCATTGATGGCTACTTTAACTGTTGACATTATGTTGTGGTGTTTAGAATGAGGTTTTTGAAAAAGAGAGCGCAAATTTAGGAAAGCAGGAATAAGTTGTGTACCTGAGGTTAAAGTAATGCACAGGAAATACACAAATGGCAGTTTGGGTTAGTCAAATAGCGTGTTAGGTTGGAATCAGATATTCAACTGCTGTTCTATAATTCCGGACTGTGGTAAGGTGATTAAATAAGTATGGTCATGCTATTTTTAAGTGTAGAATGGCCATTCATAAGTGTAGAATTGGTTATTTTAAGTTTAAAACTGTCATTCTTTTGTGAGAAACTGCCCATTTTAAATTTAAAACTGTCATTCTTTTGTGAGAAACTGCCCATTTTAAATTTAATACTGTCGTTCTTTTGTGAGAAACTGCCCATTTTAAATTTAAAACTGTCATTCTTTTGTGAGAAACCGTCATTTTTAAGAGAGAAACTGGCCATTTTAAATTTAAAACTGTCATTTATAAGTGTAGAACTGGTCATTATAAACTTATAACTGCCATTTATAAGTGTAGAATTGGTCATTATAACTTTATAACTGTCATTTATAAGTGTAGAATTGGTCATTATAAACTTATAACTGCCATTTATAAGTGTAGAATTGGTCTTTATAAACTTATAACTGTCATTTGTCCCTTCCTGAAATAGCCTGACACATTTTGAGAACAAACAACTCAAAAT
>CAZXFT010000016.1:0-80075 GCA_964640655.1 uncultured Bifidobacteriaceae bacterium
GCCGCGTCACCTTGCGCGAACGCCGCGTCACCTTGCGCGAACGCCGCGTCACCTCACGCGAACGCCACGTCACCTCCCGCGAACGCCACGTCACCTTGCGCGAACGGCGCGTCACCTTGCGCGAACGACTGTGTCGCCGTCGCGAACGCCTGTGTCGCCATAAAAAATCCCTCTAATTCAGCTGCTAATCCCTACACTCGCTCCAGCACATACCGTATCAGCCGCTCAACAGCCGCTTTACCGTCTGCACTAAACTCTTGGTTCACCCTGTTGGCCACTATCGCATTCATCGAAAGCGCCTCGTGCCCCAGCATCTTCGCCATACCGTAAATCCCCGAAGTCTCCATTTCAAAATTAGTAATGCGATACTCACGCTCAGCCTTATAACGGAAACTGCTCAACCTGTCAATAATGCCCGCATCCTGCAGCGGTCCGCGTAGTACCCGTCCCTGTGGCCCGTAAAATCCCGAGCACGTTACCGTCATCCCCTCAGTAACCTGCACACCACCAAAGCGACTCAGCAATTTGCTGCTGCCGCCATAGGCATAAACGGTAAACGGATTTTCCTGAACGATGTCTTTACGAAAAGCCTCACGCAGCGCGGCATCATCGGCGCTCTTGTAAAACAACATCAGGTTGTCTAGTCCTATTCCGTGCGTACTGGCAACAATACTATCTACAGCAATGTCCGCTTGCAGAGCGCCGCTTGTTCCTACGCGTATAATGTTCAGAGAGGAGAGGGTAGGCTTCACCTCACGCGTCTTGAAATCAATGTTAACCACAGCATCCAGTTCGGTAAGTACAATGTCAATATTGTCTGTTCCTATGCCGGTACTGATAACCGTAATTCGTTTGTTGCCCACGTAACCGGTATGCGTGACAAACTCGCGGTGTTGCTTGCGTACTTCTATGCGGTCAAAATGTTTCGATACTTCCTGTACGCGGTCGGGGTCTCCTACTGTAATCACCATATCTGCCACTTCTCCTTCGGCCAGGTCTAAATGATAAATGGTTTGTTGCGGTGTGATAATCAGTTCAGAAGAAGCAATCATAGCGTGTAATGTTTTAGTACTTTTGCGAGCGCAAAAAAAACAAAAGTAATTATCAACTTATGAGTCTCAACATCAAACGAATTCTTGTCCCTACCGACTTCTCCGAAATATCGCTCAACGCCTTGGATTATGCTGCAACAATAGCAGCTAAAGACAACGCAGAAATTGTGCTGCTTCACGTTTACGAAACGCCCGAGCAAAGCTCCAAGATTAAACTGGCCGTCGACATGAACGAGATCATTGAAAAAGGTATCAACGATAAAATCAACGAACTCAAATCCTCAAACCGCAGCTTGCTTTCTGCTCGCGTCACTACCAAAGTTATCAATGGTAAAATACACAACGAGATTCAAAAGTTAGTGGAAGCAATGAAGATAGACCTGATTGTTATGGGTACACACGGCAGCTCAGGTATCAGCGACATCAGTAAAATGATCATGGGCTCCAATGCCTATCGCGTGGTAAACAATAACACCTGCCCTGTACTCACTATCCGTAACAAAAACACCAACATCCGTTTCAAAGACATCTTACTGCCCATCGATAGCTCTAAAGAGTCTAAGTTAAAACTCGATATGGCTATTACCTGGGCAAAGGCTTTCGATTCAACCATCCATCTTTTTGCAGTAACCGCTTTCTTCGAAGAGTTATATACCGAATTCAAAGACCTGAAGAAGACAATCGCTACCATTGAAGCGCGTCTTCAGAAAGCAGGAATCAACTATACCTTGAAGAGCCATCGTCATCAGCGTATTTCTGAATCTGTTCTGGAATATTCTGAGAAAATCAAAGCCGATTTGGTCTTTATCGTTACGGGTAACGAATCAGCCATTGCCGAAACCATCATTCGCTCTGCAGCGCGTACCGTTGTCAGTGAGTCAAAATGTCCGGTAATGAGTATCAACAGCGGTGATTAAATCGCAGTTTAACGAACATATCGTGTCATTCGTAGTCAATACTGTTCCCTTTAAGGAATAAGACTATATATTGCGCCTCGTGAAAAAAATTAGCGTATCCATCATTGTGATGCTTTTTGCTGCTCAGCAGCTTTGGGCACAGGATCCCACGTTTTCACAGTTTTACCTCAACCCGCTCTATATGAATCCTGCATTTACAGGAATGAATGAGGGATTGAGATTGTGTTCCAGCTATCGCAATCTTTGGGGCAAAATACCGAGCCGATTTCCTTCTTACTCCATCTCTGCTGATGCACGGAACCTGTCTATCAGCAGTGGTTTGGGTTTAAATCTTGTCAGCGACCTGGAAGGTGAAGGCTCATTGCGCACACAAAGCCTGGGATTATTTTATGCTTACCGAGCCATATTGATTCCAAAGCACATGGTTTTTCACGGCGGCATTCAAACCAGTATAGTCAGCCGCAGCATCGATTGGTCCAAACTGGTGTTCAGCGATCAGATAGACCCTGTCCTTGGTGTCGTGCGTCCTTCTGCCACTCCTGAACCGAATCAGCAAAATGTCTTCTATCCCGATTTTAGTGCCGGAGGTATTCTGCGTTTTAATCACAACACAAAAAGAAAGAAGCTACTCGCCACCTGGACGCTGGGTTTTGCGGTGCATCACCTCATTCAGCCAAACGAATCCATCATACGTCAGCGTTCAGTTCTGCCTCGCCGTTTTGTTGGCCATATGGGAGTTTTAATACCCGTGCGTCACGAGGTTACTCGCAACAAGATGGCCATCAACCCTCAGGTAATGTACGAGCGTCAGGGTCCTATGAGCACTTTCATTGCTTCGGTTACCACATTGGTGCAACCGGTTTATGCAGGAATTGCGGTGCGCAATCAAACTCCTTTGATACCGGATATACGCCGTCAGGATGCCATGATTATTACCTTCGGGATAAATAATCATTGGAACAATGAAATATTTTATAAGATTGGATACAGTTACGATTTAACGGTGTCGAACCTTAAAGAAAACACATCAGGTACACATGAACTGGCCATTGTGGTTGAATTCAGGAAGTTCACTTTCAAAAAAGGTTTGAACGCAAAAAAGAAAACCGAGTGCCCCGACTTTTAATCATTCATTAACTTCAATACATACACAACTATGAAAAAAATCTTCTTCTTCCTCTTGCTGAGCACAGCAACTCTCGTTAAAGCACAACCAACTGTTTGGAACCTCGACAAGTTTCATGCGAATCTTCAGTTCGCTGTAGATTATATGCTCATATCAGAAGTGACCGGAACGGTTAAAGTATTCGATGGTTCTGTGATGTCAACTAAAGAGGATTTTACCGATGCACAGATTATGTTCAATGCAGATGTGAAGAGTTTAACCACCGATAATGAAATGCGCGATGAACATCTGATGTCTGATGAATTCTTTAATGCAGAGCAGTATCCCAATATGACTTTCAAGAGCACGTCATTTAAAAAAGTAAAAGACAATAAATACGAATTGAAAGGTGATCTTACCATTCGCGATGTAACTAAAACAGTAACCTTCGATGTGGTTTATGGCGGTCAGACTAAAGATGCGCAGGGCAATGTAAAAGCAGGTTTCAAAGCAACCGGTAAAATCAACCGTCTTGATTACAAATTGAAATGGAACAACCTGATGGACAGTGGTTCTCCGGTGGTAAGCAACGAAGTACGCATCTCTGTAAACCTTGTAATACAGAAATCAAAATAAGCGAAGCGCATAACTCGCTGTATGCAGTGACATGTAATCTGTAACTTCACTGCAACATTTCATTTCACTAATTCATTTCCACATGAGATTAACACAATGCATGCTGTTAATGCTGTTTATAGGCACACAGCAATCATTTTCTCAAACAACTAACTCCGAACCCGATGCCCGTGGTTATATTGTTAAAGTAGGTGACTCTTGTCCTTCCTTTACTATGACACTTGCCGATGGCAGGGTAGTGGATACCAAAGACTTTGCAGGTAAAGTGGTGATGCTGCAGTTTACGGCGAGTTGGTGCATTGTATGTAAAAAGGAGATGCCGCATATTGAAAGCGACATTCAAAAGTTATACAAAGACCGCAACGATTTTGTACTCATAGGCATTGATCGCGACGAGCCATTGGAAAAGGTTCAGGCTTTTGCCAAAGAGATGAACATCACATACCCTTTGGCACTGGATCCGGGATCATTATTGTTTCAGTTGTTTGCAGCCAAAGAGGCCGGTGTCACCCGTAATATCATCATAGGCCGCGATGGTAAAATCATTTTCCTGACCCGCCTTTACGAGGAACAGGAATTTGAAAGTATGAAACGTACTATTGCTGAGGCATTATCCAAACCTTAAACATTAAATCCGATGCATTACATTTGTGCACCGCAAAAAGAACTCATCTAATGAAAAAAGCTCTCTTCGTTATTGGCGCCATCCTTCTCTTCATTGCTGCTATGACCTTTGCATTTCAGCATTTGAACTTGAACCACTCATAAACCTATGGCACACATCGTTGCCATCGGCGGTGGCAGCATGAAAGAAGGTACTACCTTTGGTATAGACAAATACATTGTAAAACTCAGCGGCAAAAAGAAGCCGCATGTGCTGCTTATTCCCACAGCTACTTACGACGACCCCGAGCGCTTCGAGGTCATTAAGGAAGTATATGGCACTAAACTCGGCTGCACTTCCGATGTGCTCAATTTGATTAAGCATACTCCTTCATCCAAAGAAATTAAAGCCAAAATCAATCAAGCTGATATTATATATGTCAGCGGTGGTAATACCCTCAAACTGATGCGTCGCTGGCGCAAATTGGGTTTGGATAAAATGTTAAAAGACATCTGGAAAAATTCCGACAAGGTTTTGTGTGGCAGCAGTGCCGGCGCTTTGTGCTGGTTTCGCTATGGTCACAGCGACAGCATGTTTTATTACCACCCGGAGAAATGGGATTACATTAGAGTGAAATGCCTCGGCTTCATTCCGGTAATGTTATGCCCGCATTATCTCAAGGAAAAACGCGATGAGAGTTACAAGAAGATGGTAGCAGCATACGGTGGCAAAGGTGTCGCCTTAGACGATGCCGCAGCTTTTCACATCACCAACAACACCTATCGTGTGGTAAGTGCACAACCCGGGGCATTTGGTTATAAACTGCATACCGAAAACAAAAAGGTGATTCAAACCACTTTAACTAACCAGCGCTTCCGGCCTTTATCTGAACTCTTATCCTAATCCTCACAATATCCACAATGAAAGTATCTGCTATAATAATTTATTCACTACTAAGCATTGCATTATTTACACATAGTAGCTTCGTCTGGGCTCAATCACACGAGCAGGGCACTGTTTCCTTTCAGGTAAATTTCGATGCGGCTGTTTACGCCACTCATTATTCAAACAAATTCAATGGCACAGAAATAGAAAGCAAAGATGATGGTGCAGCTACTACTCTCCTGATGTTTAATGCAGCTTACAATCCTTTCAGGTTTTTATCGATTGGATTAAATGCCGGCACAGGTTCCTATCTGGAAGACCCTGATGATGCCGAGGCTGATGGCAACAGTTATCGCCGTTTGGGTTTGGATGTAAAAGCATATTATCTTAACCACGATCGCTTTAACATGTTCTTTGGTGTTCAGTCAGGAGTAACTGGTTTGGAGATAAACAGAAAGACTGTAATTGTTGCGCCATTATATTCCACTCAACAACAAAAATATCGCGCTCCCTATTTAGGTTTAAATACTGGCTTCAACTGGTATTTTGCAAAATATGTTGGAATGAATATGCAGATAGGGTACTCAGCACACGGGTTTAAGTTATATGAAGCTACACTGAGTGGAAACAAGATCGACTTATCAAATTCAGATATTCGTTTGAAAACAGGCGGCGTTCATTTTCAAGTAGGAGCTAGTGTAAAGTTTTAGCACTCTCACTTGGTTGATACACCTCTAATTACTATCAACGAATAGCCACAACTGGCTTAACGAACCCGATTCAACTCATTCAGATACCAGCGGCCCTTACGCACACCGTGTTCAACATACGATTTCTTAGCCCAATCCTTCGCCGCTTCAAATTGCCCCAACACTTCACAGCCTAGTGCCATATTAAAACAGGCTCTGCCCGCTACTTTGCGTGATGTGCCATAAGCATATTTGCGCCAGATATCCATGGCTCCGTTCCAGTCGTTTGCTATGACCTTACGGCGTGCCACTTTAAACTGATAATTGGCTCTTCGGAAGTACCTGCGTTCGTACCATACTTTTTGATATAGAAATCTATTAGCTGTATTGTTGGCTATAATATTACCGGCCTGTGTTATGGCAGCAATGGGTAAAGGCTGTAAGGGATTGCTCACAGTTACGCCTTGTCTGAGTATATCTCCATACTGATCGAGCACCGACATGCTTAATGTATCATACAAACGCCAGTAATACTTTACATTGAAGTTGATATTCTTTGGCCCAACATAACCCTTAGCCATATTGATGGATGTAACTGTTGTACCGAGGACATTATCGGAATTGGTATCAAAGTTTTCAAGCACCATGATGGCATCGCAGCTATTCTGTCGGCAAAGAGTTTTCACACTGTCCCAGCTTAGTGCATCGGGTATTGTTGTGCCAACAATACCACTCAACTGATGAACAGGGGGTACAAATGCTGTAACAACTCCGTTTTGATTAAAGACATTCTTAAAAGTAACAATACATTCCTCTGAAGCAATCTTGTCACCCTGAAACGACTCCCCGGTAATAATAGACTCAACCTTATTGCCACTGTTTTTCATTGCCATACTTCTGTTGTACACACCAATTTTGGTAATGTGCTGTGGAAGCGGAACCATAGGCGGATAGGTAACACTCACATTCACACCGGAAGTTCGGCAAGCACTGAACTGAGTCAGCAATACTCCTGACAGCAGAAGAAAAGAGGTGTAACGGAATATTGATTGTGTATTCATAAAACTCATAGCAATTGAAGTATTTTTCGTGGGCTTAAAGTAATGAAATGAACATCATTCGTGCAACGCTAATTGACATACACACCCGGGAACAGTATGCTGCCGATATACACTGGCATGAACAACGCATCACGGCTATAAACAAAATCAATACCAATGAGATCTTGCCTTACGCTCTACCCGGCTTTTGCGATGCACATATACATATCGAAAGCTCCATGCTGTTACCGCAGGCCTTTGCCGCTGAAGTGGTGAAACACGGAACTATTGCTACGGTCAGTGACCCGCACGAGATAGCGAATGTATGTGGTAGGGAAGGTGTATATTATATG
Organism: uncultured Bifidobacteriaceae bacterium; assembly: GCA_964640655.1. Lineage (GTDB taxonomy): Bacteria > Bacteroidota > Bacteroidia > Chitinophagales > UBA10324 > BJGO01. The sequence continues at coordinate 7,282 of CAZXFT010000016.1, forward strand.
TTGAAGAATGCGGAGTCAGTTCCTTTGTACATCAACTTTGGTGCTCCTTCTTGCGTGCCTGCAACTATGTTCGAAACTGCTGGTGCCGCTTTAAATGCTGAAGATGTGAGGGAATTGTTAGAACGCAACGACATCAAGTATCTATCCGAGATGATGAATTATCCGGGTGTATTGTTTGCTGATGAAGAGGTGATGAATAAAATCCGGTATGCACACGAGTTAAATAAACCTGTTGATGGTCATGCACCGGGGTTAACCGGTGATGATGCACTACGTTATATCAATGCCGGTATCAGTACCGACCACGAATGTTTTACTTATGAAGAAGCTTTGTTTAAAGTAAAGCACGGAATGAAAATATTGATTCGTGAAGGCAGCTCTGCGAAGAACTTTGAAGCCTTATATCCATTAATCGATCAGTATCCCGATATGGTAATGCTTTGTACTGATGATTCTCATCCTGACGATTTACTCAAAGGACATATCAACCATATTGTGAAACGGGCTTTGGACAAAGGATGTAACCTGTTTAATGTTTTGCGCGCAGCATCATGGAATGCCAAGCTGCATTATGGTCTGGAATACGGTGCGTTGCGGGTAGGGGACTATGCCGATTTTATTTTAGTGAATGACATCAGCACTATGCAAGTTCATGCTACTTATATTAAAGGTGAGTGTGTTGCTTCGCTAGGTGAATCTTCTATTAAAGTACAACAAAGCGAACCCATCAATCAGTTTGGAATCAGTGAGATACAACAAGAAGAACTGGCAATAAGAAAAACTGCTTCCTATGCGCGTGTTATTCATGCGTTAGATGGTCAACTGATCACTGAAGATTCATTAGCAACATTACCAGTTGATGCACATGAAAATTTGCTCAGTGATACAACACTGGATATACTTAAGATCGTTGTGGTGAATCGATATAATCGACAGAAACCTGCTGTAGCATTTATTAAAAATACAGGACTAAAACGTGGTGCCTTTGCTTCGTCTGTAGCTCACGACTCACACAACATTGTAGCTGTAGGTACCAACGACACTGATTTATGTAATGCAATCAATGCCATTGTGAGGAATTGCGGAGGCTTGAGTGTGGCTTTTCAAAATGATATTCAAACGCTGCCGCTTCCCGTTGCAGGATTGATGAGCTTGCAAGATGCACACACCGTTGGTATGGCATACGAAGTGTTGGATAAAAAAGTGAAGGAGTATGGATCAGTTCTTCGTGCACCATTTATGACACTCAGCTTTATGGCATTATTGGTCATTCCAAAACTCAAACTATCCGACAAAGGATTGTTCGATGGAAAGGCATTTCGTTTTGTGAATCTACAGGAAGAATAGGGATTGAATCATTTCTTCTTTTTAAGATCAGCTATCTGTTTCTGGGCAAATACCTTCTGTTCATCATCGCCATATTTCATACTCAGTTCATAGTACTTAACGGCATTCTTCTTATCACCTTTTTGTTTGTAAGCATGCGCAATGTTATTCAGCACGATATGATCTTTAGTATTGAGTTTCTCCGCTTTCAATAAAACAGTTAATGCTTCATCATAATTTTTCTGAAGCATATAAACAATAGAGAGATTAGATAAGCTTTCTATATGGTCGGGGTATAAGTTCAAAACTGCTTCTGCTATGCGTTTCATATTGAGCAGAAGATCGTCGTTATTGGTGTTGTATAATTGAATCTGATATGTTTGAATATTACTCAACAGAAACTCTTTAGGCTTATCGAGAGGTTTATCATCTTTCCATACCCAATTGTTTTGATTAACTGATGAATAGTTAACGGCTTTAATGATTTCCTGTGTGAAGTTTTCGTAGTCTTCAATTTCACCCAACATATAAGTTTTACCAAAGCGCATATCCAGTCGGTTAGGAAATAATTTTATTCCTTTATCTATCCAATCGAATCCTTGATTTAAGTATTCAGGATCATAGCGTTTGTTTCCATACAGATAAGCCAGCGGTTCTTTTTTTGAAGAATCTTTATCCATCACTTGCAGCACATCATTCCCTTTTGGGTTTTGTCCGAGTATGATAATCTCCTGCTTACTCTTCAGAACATAATAGTTGAAGTAGGCTATAAAGAGTTCTGGATTATTACTGTCAGTCTTTGCCCATTCAGTTAATAATAGACGCAGAGAGGCAGTATCTTTTTTAGACAAGAACCCTACGTACTGTTGCTTAAATGATTGGGCATAAACTCCAACAAAAAGAAAAGAAAGTAATAGTATGAGTGTTGTAGTGCGATTTAACATTTAATTAGTTGAAATTGTCTAAAAAGGTTTGGTGAAAGTACTAATTGTAAGCTAGTCAATAAATTGCATGTATGAGTAAACTTGAGATTCAACTAGTTTTGATGTTTAGCACTTTTCAGATTTAATAATTGAGTTACAACTCCTTAACATTCAACTTGCTAAAAAGCGGAAACAACAAATCAAAACACCCTAGCATTAATTTTTCTGCGCTAAGGAATGGCGTAGTTGATAAAGTTGTTACTATTAACATTTCCCCATAGCCACTTTTATCACTTTCAGACCTGTGAATTTGGCTTTCTTTGCAGCACTTTTTAATCAAGAAAACAGTTTATAAAGCTATGTCAGAAATTCATAAGTGCATTATCATTGGTTCCGGTCCAGCCGGATATACAGCAGCTATTTACGCCGCGCGTGCAAACCTTAAACCTACAATGATTACCGGTCTGGAGCAAGGCGGTCAGTTGATGAATACTACCGAGGTGGAGAATTATCCGGGCTATCCGCAAGGTATAATGGGGCCTCAGATGATGGAGGATTTCAAAAAGCAGGCCGAACGCATGGGCACCGACATTCAGTTTGGTTATGTGAGTAAGGTGGACTTCAGCGGTCTGGTACATAAGATATGGGTGGATGAAACACGCGAGTTGCAGGCACATACTATCATAATTTCAACCGGTGCTTCAGCTAAATGGCTGGGTTTGGAATCGGAAAAGAAATACAACGGTGGTGGCGTTTCAGCCTGTGCAGTTTGCGATGGATTCTTTTATCGAGGTAAGGAAGTGGTGATTGTTGGGGCTGGAGATACTGCCTGTGAGGAAGCACTGTACTTATCAAAGATGTGTACACAGGTGCATATGCTCATACGCAGCGAGAAGATGCGTGCCAGCAAGGTGATGCAAGATCGAGTGCTTAAAACAGCAAACATTAAAGTGTATTGGGATACGCAAACCGACGAGATTCTTGGTGACGGTAACGTAGTAACTGCTGTTAGGGTGAAGCATAATAAAACAGGTGCAATTACAGAAATACCTGTTGCCGGTTTCTTTGTAGCCATTGGTCACACGCCTAACTCTGCTCCGTTTATTGGTTGGATAGATATGGATGAACAAGGTTATATCATCACTAAACCCGGTACATCAAAGACAAATATTGAAGGTGTATTTGCTAGTGGTGACGTTCAGGATAAGCACTACCGTCAGGCAGTTACTGCTGCAGGTTCCGGATGTATGGCTGCCTTGGATGCAGAGCGTTACCTGACTAATAAAGGTTTGTAATTTACACTTGATGAAAAATTTATTTGTTGTTTGCCTGATGTGTTTGATTGCGCTGAGTAATTCTTGGGCACAGAAAAAAACTGAAGTAAAAATCCCTGAAAAGCCCAAGCTGGTTGTCGGCATTGTTGTAGATCAAATGCGTTATGATTTTCTGACCCGGTATTGGGATAAATACGGCAACGATGGTTTTAAGAAATTAGTCAATCAGGGAAGTAGTTGCAGGCAATTGTACTTCGATTACGTACCTACACACACCGGACCCGGGCATGCAAGCATATACACCGGCACTTCACCTATGGTACACGGTATCATTGGTAATAATTGGTATGCTAAAGAGACAGCGAAAAATGTTTACTGCACACAGGATGATGCAGTTGAAGGTGTAGGCACTACATCGTCGGCAGGTAAGCAGTCACCTCGTAATTTATTCAGTACTACCGTAACAGATCAGTTGCAGTTATCTAACTTAGGTGAGTCTAAGGTTATAGGTATAGCATTGAAAGACCGTGGCGCTATATTACCTGCGGGCAATATGGCCGATGCCGCATACTGGTATGACGATGCCTGCAAGTGTTGGGTGAGCAGTAACTTTTATATGAAGGAGTTACCTAAGTGGGTGAATGATTTTAATGATAAGAAATATCCTGACCAATATCTGAACAGCACCTGGAGCACTTTGCTGCCAATAAGTCAATATACTGAAAGCTTGAAGGATGACAATCCATACGAGACCATAGTGAAAGGAAAAACTGCTCCGGTGTTTCCATATAATCTGAAAGAAATAGCTGAAGCTTATCAATCGCCATCTATTATGCGCACATCTCCATTTGGCAATTCATTGACAGCTTTGTTTGCCATAGATGCGGTGCTGGGAGAAAGTTTAGGTAAGAACAAAGCCACTGACTTTTTGTGTGTGTCGTTTTCTTCTACCGATTACATTGGTCACAGCTTTGGACCTTATTCGATTGAAAGTGAAGATTGCTATCTGCGTTTGGACCGCGATCTAGGAATGATGGTATCTATGATAGAAAAATATGCAGGCAAAGAAAATGTATTGTTCTTTCTGACTGCGGATCATGGGGTGTCGGATGTGCCGGCATACTTGCAGGATGTACATATACCAGCAGGTTATATTGATGTGGCTAAACTGACTAAATCAGCTAAAACATTTTGTGCACAAACATTTGGCGATTCTCTGGTAGCGCGTTATATCAACCATCAATTCTATTTAGATGATACTAAAATGAAAACCTTTAAGCTAGACCGTTGTGATGTTCAGCGTCAACTGTCCATACATCTGATAGGTATAGAGAATGTATCTCATGCTTATACTTATTGCGATATGTTACAGCAGAGTTATGTTCATTTTCCTGCAGAGCATATTCAAAACGGTTTTCATCCTTTGCGCAGTGGTGATGTTATGATTTGTTTTAAGCCTAATTATATGGAATATGAATCGCGAGGCACAACACATGGCGAGCAGTTCAGTTACGATACACACGTTCCTTTGCTATGGTACGGATGGAAAGTGAAGCCCGGTAATGAAATTGATCAGCGTTATGAGATTACAGATATAGCAGTAACTCTTGCTAACATGTTGCAGGTGATGGAGCCAACAGGCGCAACAGGTAAAGTGATTAAAGGAATATTGAAATAAGTATGCGCAACAAGGGTTATGTGATAGCCGGCATCGGAACAGGTATAGGCAAAACGTTCATTAGCACCATCGTTACTGAGGCATTGCAATCAGATTATTATAAACCTATACAAGCGGGAAGTTTGCGTAGCAGCGATTCTCAGTTTGTGAGGAAGAATATCAGCAATAGTAAATCGGTGATACATCCTGAACAATACAGATTAAAGACGCCTGCGTCCCCTCATTATGCTGCATCACGAGAAGGTGTTCAGATAAAAATGAAGCATTTGCTTTTGCCAGTAACGGATAACATTCTGATAGTAGAACTTGCCGGTGGTTTGATGGTGCCGTTAAACGACGATGAACTTTATATAGACTGGATACAGTATATCAAATTGCCTGTGATATTGGTATCTGATATTTATTTAGGAAGTATTAATCACACACTTCTGAGTGTGGAGGCGTTGCGCAAAAGAAATATCACAATCTCTGGATTGATATTTAATCATGCTCCCAAACAATCTACAGAGTATATCATTACGCATTATACACAGTTGCCTGTGCTCTTGCAAGTGAACAGACACACAAAGTTAAATAAAGCTTTGGTAAAGAAATATGCAAAGCAAATGTTATACAATTGCGATATATTAAACCTCAATTTATAACCTTTTCAAGCGTGCCATGTAGAAACCATCGTAACCCATTGATGGTAAGATGATGCGTTCTTCTTCGAGTTTAAATTGATTGTTGTTTTCCAGAAATGTCTTCACCTGTAATTGGTTTTCGGTAGGCAGAATGGAACAGGTGGCGTAAACCATTTTACCACCATGCTTTACCATGTTGCTGTATGTTTTCAGAATATGTTTTTGAGTCTCTTTCACTTCGTTGATAAATGAAGGGGAGAGTTTCCATTTGGCATCGGGATTGCGACGCAGCACACCCAAACCGCTACAAGGTACATCAAGTAACAAACGGTCGGCCGACTCGACTTGACGCTTAATCACTTTGGTGGTATCTATTACTCGAGTTTCAATGATATGTGAGCCGCTGCGGCGGCTGCGTTTGTTCAACTCTTTCAATTTATAATCCTCCACATCCATACTGATAATCTTGCCTCGGTTCTGCATGAGTGCCGCAATATGCAGACTTTTACCACCACCACCGGCACAGGCATCTATCACACGCATACCCGGTTCAACCTGAAGAAAGGGAGCAACCAACTGAGATGAGGCATCCTGCACTTCAAACAAACCATCTATGAAATACTTGGTCTTAAATACATTGACACGCACAGGTATATATAAGGCATCAGGATAGCGATCCATGTATTTGGATTCAATCTCTGATTTCATTAGCAATTCACGAAGATGTTCTCTATCGGTCTTGAGAGTATTGACGCGCAAAATGAGCGATGCTTGTTCGTTAAGTGCATGTATTTCTAGAGGCCATTTGTCCTTTAGTTCGTTGGCTCCCATTTCTGCAAGCCAATCTGGTATGGATTCTTTTACACTTAAAGGCAAATCTTGTTCATTATAGCGTTGCTTCAGTGTGTCGGCATTTAGGTCATTAAATTGCAGCCACTGTGGTATGTCGTAATCTCCCTGCATAGTCAGATAAGCACTGATTGCTTTTCTGTAGCGAGAGGAGTTTTGTTCCAAATGTGCTGCATATTCCAAACGGCGCCACCATCGCACAATGTTGTAGATAGTTTCTGCAATTAGCTTTCTGTCACGAGCTCCCCATTGCTTATTGTGCCTGAACATGTAGTCGAGTATACGGTCGGTATAGCGGTTATTTTCAAACACATCGATTAGCATTTGTTCTATAGCTTGAATGATATTGAGGTGAAGTCGTTTTTTCAATGTGCTTGTAGGTATTTTGCGAAAGTAAATGAAATCAACTCCGCAACTTATAATGAATGCAAAGTCATTGGTTTTTCTGACTATTTGTTTATTGATTTTGTACGCTTGCAACTTTCAATCATCCACAAATGACAACTCACCGGACTCTTCACTCATAGAACCGGATGATATCAATGCCAACTATATTGACTCCGTATTACTGAATAATTATTCTAAAGAATTCAGTTACCTGAACTTTCACAGAGAAGAAATACAAGCGTTCTATGCACGAAGAAAGTATCAAAGTGTATGGTTTAACAATTCGGGAATGATAGAACAGGGATCACTATTTGTGAATCAGTTGCAAAGTACCAGTCTCGAACTTACCGACAGTATCAGCGGTTTGAGCAAAATTATTCAGATGTACGAACAATATGAATCTGATTCATTGACTACACGGCAAAAGCATTTATTGGATGTTTTACTTACACATGCTTTTCTCGATTTTGCCGATAAGAAATGGCGTGGAATGAGTGAAAACGCTGCAAGAGACTTGGGTTGGTATATTAAACGTAAGCGCCTAGAAATTTCGGAGTTGCTCGATTCTATCATCACCAATCCAGAGTACTTTACCTACTATAAACCATTGAATAGACAATATGACCTTCTTAGAGAATATCTCGTTCGATTAAAAACTATAGAAACACAGGGTGGCTTACCATTTATTGATACCATCAAGAAGTCATTCAGAAAAGGTGATACAAGTTATGTTGTTCGTAAAATGAGGGTTTGGCTATATAAAACCGGATTTCTTTTGAATAACGATACAACTAACAAACGATACGACGATACATTGATGCGTTCCGTTAAATTACTTCAACATAGTTTTGGGTTGGAAGAGGATGGCATTGCAGGAAAGTCAGTTATTTCAAGAATGAATGTTAGCCTTAATACTCGTATGCAACAGTTGCTTGTTAACCTGGAACGATTGCGTTGGGTTGAAAGCGTGGACACGGGCAGACATATTCTCATCAATATACCTCGTTTTAAACTATATGCTTACCGCAACGACACGCTCGACTGGCAGTGCAATGTGGTGGTGGGTACAACTCAAAACAAAACAAGCATCTTCAATGGCACCATTCGATATGTGGTATTAAATCCGTATTGGAATATTCCGAACAGCATTCTGTTCAATGAGGTGTTGCCTGCATATCGAAAAGATAAAAGTTATTTTACGAAGCATAACATGGAAATACTTTCCGGTAATACCGTAGTGAATCCCGATGAGGTGAAGTGGAATGAGTATAATGTAAAGAATTGTCCGGTTATGGTGCGGCAATTACCCGGTAAAGACAATCCTTTGGGAGTAGTGAAATTTTTATTTCCAAATTCTTACAATATTTATTTGCACGATTCTCCGGCAAAACAATATTTTGAGAAGAACAAACGCACTTTCAGTCACGGTTGCATCAGGGTGGGAGAGCCGCTGAAACTGATGCAGTGGGTGTTACTGAAGGAGAAACTGGTAACACCAGATAAAATCAACAGCATATTTGGAACAGGAAAGGAAACATACATTAACCTGCAACAGGGAGTACCGGTGACAATTGCCTATTACACAGCGTGGATAGACGAGCATGGACGCATCAACTTTGCGGATGATGTTTACAAACTGGATGAAGAGATGAAAAAAGTCTTGTTTAAGAAGACTACCGATCAGGAACGCTCGGTAACAGCGGTACGTTGACGAAGAAAATAATAAGCACTGAATAAGATGGCAGTAAACATCATATCGCTCAATAATGAAGATTGAAAAAATGGCAATGCGGCGATGTATGATTGCAGCTGACCTTCTATAGTTAATGGATACAGTTCGGGGCTATACCAGAAAACTAAATTGGTAAACAGAAAAAAAACCAATGAACTAACTAATGAGCCGCTGATAATACGCGCTACAGATTTGCCTGAAATCAATATACCAATGCAAGTAGCCAGACAAAATGCGGAGTAAACTACAAACATGCCACTATGTATGCCTATGAATAAATCGCTGATTAACATGGCGGCAATCGGTACGAGAAAAGAAAAGCGTTTGTCCTTGTAAGTATATCCTGCAAAAAGCGCCATAGCGGTAATGGGAGAAAAATTCCACATCTGCAGCTTATTGAATACAATACGTAGGATAACAGCAGCTAAAATGAGTGCTGTGGTAATTATAAAGTTTCGGTTGATGATTTTCATGTTTGTACTTTATTCAGAATTTGGGTTGCGAAAGTAGTTAAAGATTGAAAATGGTATTTAGAGCATTTTGATATTATGCACACATTAATAGTTTTTGTCCTGATACTCACCATCGGTGATCACCACTGAGTCGGTGGGGCTGGCATAGGCAACTCCGCTGAATATGCCTTTGGTGTAATCGAAGTCAGTAGCATTCTTTACACCGGTAACGATTAATGTCCCATGCGACTTATCCTGTAATGCTTTACCCAATGTGTAAACTGTACCGTTGATCGTAAATAAAATGTAGGAGGAAGGATTATTTTCAAAAACATAAGAAGTAGCACCGTTAAAATCACTTACACCACCAAAAGCAGAGTATCCACTTGAACCTGTTGCTGTAACCGAAAGAAGAAGTGCCGATGTTGTTTTGTTATCGTTTACAAACACATTCGTGTTCATTTCAACCAAAGTGCCGTTGGCTTTAAATCGGAAAAATCCGCTTGAATCAGGCGTTGGTGTGTCTTCGTCTTTTTTCTTTTTATTACAGGAAAAAATTACTGCGCACGTCAACAGAAGTAGGATTATTTTATTCATTGTACATTGAATTGTGAGCCAAAAATAATTATTGATTGGATTTGAACCTAAATCAAAACATTTTACACTATTTGATAGTATTTCTTATTCATTACCTTTATACCACTAATACAAATCTATGAAACACATCTCCTTACTCATATTTTTTGTGCTTATAAAGGCCACCTATATTTTAGCACAAACAACGGCAGTTCATTATCAGGGACAAGTGACTTTATCAAACGGTACTCCAGTAAGTGGAATACCTGTATTGGTTTCAGGTGATGCTGGCATCACATTTCAGTCCTCAGGTTTAACGGACGTAAACGGATATTATTCAGGAACATTTAATGTAACTGGTGCTACTTATTTTTTTTCACAAATCATTTCGTGCACGAACAATTTTGTAACACACGTTATTCCCTGGAATGGCTTGGATACTACCATTGCCTTTCCGCCGCTTGTCTATTGTAACACCACAAATGATACGTTTACACTTTGTATTAATGCATATGTTACAGATACGGCTTCCATAAACGATAATTATTATACAGTTTATCTCATACAAAGCATGTCAACTCAAAATGGCGATAGTCTTTATTTAGTTGATACGGATACTATTTATACCGGTGAATTTGCTTGCTTCGACAATCTGGTAGGAACATACTATGCCAAGGCGATGATGTTGCAAGGGTCATCAGATTATGGTAATTACGTTCCAACTTATCAATTGATGTCTTATTTGTGGAATAATGCCACAGCACTAAACAGTAATAGCGTGCAATTCCAGAACATCAATATGCTGCAAGGTGTTAGTACATCTGGGCCTGGCTTTATTGGCGGATTGGTTTCACAGGGTGCCAATAGATTGGAATCTGAAAATGCTGTCGGGGATCCTATATCAGATGTAGACATCATTCTTTCCAACGACAATAATCAACCTATGAAGCACGTGAAGACCGACAATAATGGCACATACAGTTTCTCCGATTTAGATTATGGCACATACAAGATATGGGCTGATGTATTAAACAAACCTTGTGTCGCTCCAATTGTTGTTACACTTACTCCCGATCAGTTTTCAATTAACAATACTCTATTTACTGTTTCTGCCGATGCCGTTTACGGTTCGTTTACCAATAATCAATCTGTTTCAGATAATTTGAACACAGTTGTGTTGTTAGGTAATCCTGTTCACAACCAATTACGTTTGTATTCAACTATCAACCTGTCTGAAATTGACATTCAGGTAACGGACATAGTGGGTAAAGAATACTTGAATGCGCATTCTGAATTCAACGGAACATTGGATTTGAATGTTGCTGAATGGCCCAAAGGCATATACTCACTTCGCATACAAAGTCAAAGCCAGGTTCAGGTATTCAAATTTGTAAAGCAGTAACATCCATTCAGGAATCATTCTTTTTACAATAAAAAAATCCCCTGCTATGAGCAGAGGATTTTTATAAAAGGAATTACAGAATTTATTTAGGGAAATAGTAAATTCTTGTCAATACTTTACTGTAATCATAATTTACTTCTCCCGGGTCGGTAGCATACTCCTCAATCACATATTCTTCTACCGAAATTCCTTTATCATTAATGTACTTATCCATTGCCGCGTGAGCCTTTTCAGATTGATTGTAAGGGCCATAGTACTCAATGCATAAAGCTTTAGTGTTTGGAATCATAATAACATTCAGCCCGGTCCAGTTTCCTTTTTCATTTGCTACTGGAAAAGCCGGTGCAATATCTGCCATCTGAGTGGTCATATCCCAACTGTAAGCAATGCTAACAGGCGCACCGGTCATTTGTGCCTTGTTTTTACCCAATGCTGCGCCAAGTTCCATATATGTACTAGAGAAAAAACTGGAGTCAACTTGAGAAAATGGAACTTTTACGCGCTTTCCAATGTAGGTTGTCGGTGAGAATGGCACCTCTTTTACTTCATAAGCTGGCTTTGCATTTTCTATCACTTCCTTCAGAGACGCAAGACCTTTTTCATAATCAGGACCCAACATCTTTTCCATATCCATAAAGTACATAAATATACTGTTCACAAAATTGTGTTGCGTATGGAATGTCCAGGTAACGAGTGTGCCGTCGGTAGTATCTTTCATAATCCATTTTCCGTCTGCTTCACTTTCAAAAGGCTCAAGAAATTTCAAACTGAAAGTAAGATTATCATCAGGTACAACTTCTGTTAACGTCATTGTACCACTGCCTACATCTTTATTGCCTTTCCAACTGTAGCTATGACCAACTTCTCCGGCATTGCCAGAGTATTCGTACTTACAGGCAGGATCTAACTTAGCCCAGGGACTCCATTCAATCATACGGGAGTAGTCTGCTAGTACTTTATAAACAGCCGATTTATCTGAATTAATAATAATTCTGCGACTCATGTTAAACTCTTTGGGAGCTATTATACCAATGATGCCTAGGAACAGAATAACAATAAGCAGTATGATGCCTATCCATTTTAAAATTTTCATAAGTAGGGTGATTTTTTTTGCAATGTAATCATTTATATCAATTATTCAAGTATGTGAGAATATTTAAACTTGACGATGCATAAAATTAGCGTTGCAGCACGAAGTATCGGTTTAATCTGTCAACTTAAAATCTATATTCAGGATCTTATAATTTTCTATTTGTCAATCTAATACAAAACAAGTATATATAAAATATTAAGAGTCATTAGCTTTCCAACTCTTTTGTTACTTACAATTTTTTCAGCAGAGATATTTCAAACAGCATTACGCTATCGTCAACTACTACATTTTTCTTCTTGCATTTTCCATCGTATATGACCTGTACAGTAGTGCTTACCGGCAAGCGATGTGCTTCGTTGTTGATAATAAAATAAACAGGCATTTTAAAATCCTTGTTTTCGCACTTCCAGCGTGCTGTCAACTTATTCTTTGAAATGCCATACTCCAATTCAGGAATGTCCTTGTTCATGAGATATTGATTAAAGAAGGCAGTATAGTCTTCACCAAAAAATTGATTGGTGTATTGAATAAACAAAGCAGTGGAACATTCTTTAAAGGCAAAATGTGTTTGCAATGATTTCAGCCAAATAAGAAATCGCTTGTCATCCTGGATTAGGGCTCTGAAAGTGTGAATAACCCATGCGCCTTTAAAATACATGTCGTTATCGCTTTTTATGCCCTGGTAGTTAACTCCGTAAGGCCCTACAACCGGAAACTTGTTCTGTATACGCCAACGCATATTCTTCATATACCTGTTTACTTCTTCAGGCTCTTTGGTACATTCCACATAAAGTGCTTCGGCATAGGTACCAAAACCTTCGTGCAGCCACATATCGGCATTGTCTGCTGCTGTGAGTTGATTGCCCCACCATTCGTGAGCCGTTTCGTGCAGTATTATGAAATCAAAACCAAGTGCAGTGTTCAGATATGCGTTGCCATAACTAATGCAACTCTGATGTTCCATTCCCCAGTAATGTGTTTCAACAAGTTTGTAACCATCTCGAACAAAAGGGTAGGGACCGAAATAATTTTCGTAACAACCTAATATCAAAGGTACTTGTTTAAAATGTTGTTTGGCTTTTTCGAGATTGTAACTCAGTACATAATATTCCAAAGGAAGTTTAATGCCGCCGGTTATTACAGTATCAGTGAAGTACACATAGTCGGCTATGTTGATTGTTACATTGTAATTGTTGACAGGGTATGTAACTCGCCATGTTACATGTTTTTTACTCTGGACTGTTGTTTCCTTTTCTTTTTGTCCATTGCATACGCAGGTGAGTCCTATTGGATGAGTTATTGTGATTCGCATACTGTCCGGTTCATCGCTTTGGTGATCTTTGCAAGGCCACCAGCAGGAGGCGCCTGTACCCTGACAGGCTACTCCAATCCAGTCGGATCCCTGAATATCTTTTTCCCATACAAAACCTCCATCCCAGGGTGGGGTTACTGCACGCTGTGGTTTACCGTCATAATACACCCTGATGGATTTAAATGCTCCGGCTTTACCATCGAGTTGAATAAATATTGCATTGCCTATACGTCGATAATTCAACAATTTGTTATCGCTAATAATACTGTCAATTTTAAAGTTATTGAATAAATCCACTTGTAAAGAATCAAAATCAGTAAGGCAACGAAATGACATATCGTTATAGCCGGCAATGCTTTGCTTACGTGGCATCACTTCGACGTTTAAGTGATAGTAATGAACATCGTAACAAGAACGTGCGGTGCTGAGTGTGCCGCGCAAAGTATCGTTGTGTGTGAATTGCGCTTGTGTTGACAATTGAAAAAGCAACAGAATAGAGAGTATTGTTATGGTAAGTTTTAGGGTGATCTTGTACATCTTGTAAAAATACAATTGGTGGAATTACCTATATTGCCATAATTAGTTAATCGTATGAAGGAATGTTTAAACTGCGGTTCAAAAGTAGAATCGAAATTCTGTAGCAATTGCGGACAAAAAACAGATGTGACAAGACTTAGTATAAAACACTTTTTTACACACCACATTCTCCATGGTGTGTTACACGTTGACCGTGGAATATTGTTCACTATCAAGCAAGCATTTGTAAGACCGGGCAAGGCAGCATTGGATTATATAGCAGGTAAGCGCATCAGGTATTATAATGTGTTTTACTTGATTTTGATTACACTCACCTTGAACATTATCATTCTGCATTATCTCGAAGGATTAAGAGGTTATCGTGCGGTGCAATCGGAAGGTGACGGTGTTAAACTGGATGAGTTTCTGAGTAAATATGTGAAGTACATCATCCTATGTTTTGTGCCATTGTTCTCGCTCAATGCGCGTTTGTTATTTAATAGAGTGGCATTTAATCTTGCCGAGCATCACATACTTGCCGGAATTGCCTTGTTTTGTGCTACCTTTATAGTAACCGTGAGCAACTTGCTGGAGTTAATTGTGACTCTGTTATTCAGAGAAGTAAGCAACGGTTCGAGGGGGGCATCACCGAACTGGGTTAGTTTGGCTATAATATGTTTAATCTTTTTTTATACGGTGCTCGTATATGTACAGGCTTTGTATAAACACTATACCACCTTGGGTTTCATCTGGCGGATGGCTTCGGTGTATGTATTGTTTCTGATAGAATTAATTGCGTTGTTAGTTCTTGTTATTCAGATTATTTCGGGTGGAAATTTTGAGGGTACTTACCAGATATAGTTATTAAATGCAAGAGATAAAAATAGTGTTGATGTAATATTTTAAAATTTTGCTGGAAAAGAAGTATACCCAGGTTATCACTTTAATAAAAGACGCAATTAATTAACATACAGCGAGGTCCTAATTATTACCTAGGTTTTTATATTAACAGTGCAAATACAAGCTATGAATATGATTCATGAAATCAAATTTATGACTCTTAGAGGTGTAATTAGATTTATGCTACGAAATCGAATTTTTTGAAGTTTGTATTAATATATAAACTCAATTACAGTACTATCATAACTGATGCTTCTTATTTGCTGCAACACGTTTAAGATTCCAGGTTACTATTTCGTTGAAGTCATGCTTTCTCTCCTTGCAGTCTGAAAGAGCACATAAAGAGCATGAAAAGCTTTCACATCCATCAGTATGAATATAAAACTCAACCGAATTACCGTACTTCTCTCTTACAAGCGATGTGAGAGTGTCAATTTCTTGATGAGCTTCTCGGGTATTAAAATACCAGGGTACGGTAAGGTGGCAATCAATGTGCAATATGCTGCCATACTTAATAATACGCAGGTTATGGAGGTCTATCCATTTAGCACTGCGATGTTTGTTAAGGTATGAGATCATTTCATTCATTAATAAGAAATCCGCTTCGTCCATAATGCCTGCCAGTGAATTCCTGACAATCTGAACTCCTGTGAAAATGATAAAACCTGATAAGATCAAAGCAACCACACTGTCCAACCAAAGTGCATCTGTTAATAAAATCAGAATCAATCCTATAATAATTCCCAGGGTAGAGTAGGTATCGCTTTGCAAATGTTTGCCTGCTGCAATTAATGGATAGGAGTGGTTCTTTTGTCCGGTCTTTAATGTATACCTTCCGACAATATAATTAACCACTGCTGAAGCACTAATCAAATACAAACCGGTATCAATTTGCCGTACAGTATGACCAATAAAGAAACTCATCACTGCTTTGTAGGCAATCAGCAATCCAGCAGTACATATCAATGTTCCTTCGATTGCCGATGATATAAACTCCACTTTACCGTGACCATAAGGATGATTTTCGTCCCGAGGTTTGGCCGAAAGTATCAAACTATACAAGCCCAACGAGGCAGCAGCAATATTGACTATACTTTCTAATGCATCTGTCAGGATAGAAACTGATGCTGTCAGATACCATGCAGTAATCTTAAAAGAAAAAAGCAAAACTGAAACCACGAGGAGCATTTGCTGAACTCGTATATTCTGTCTTGCTGTTTGCATGTAACTAAGAAATGTATTTTGATCTTTAAAGGGTCGGTTGTCCTTTATGCCAGTTACAAGGTACATTAACACCTATTTGTAAACCGTCGAGTACGCGTAATACCTCATTAACATTTCTTCCAACACTTAAATCGTTAAGACAAACCCAGCGAATGATGCCTTTAGGGTCAGCAATGTAAGTTGCACGATAGGCCACTCGTTCTGCTTGATTAAGTATTCCCAACTCTTCAGCTAATGATTTTGAAGTATCAGCCAACATTGGAAATTGCAGATGTTTCAAATCAGGATGTTGCATTCTCCATGCAAGATGAACATATTCAGTATCTGTACTGGCACCTACTAATAAGGTGTTGCGGTTGACAAACTCTTGATGCTGTCTGTTGAATTCAGCTATTTCAGTAGGACATATGAAAGTGAAATCTTTTGGCCACCAGAACATCACCATCCATTTTCCATCTTTCATTAGTTCTTCTGAATTTAATCTGGCAAACTCTTTACCCATTTCGATGGATACACAGGCTTTTTTGTTAAACGCAGGAAATGCCGATCCCACACTGAGTATTCTGTTCATAATATCAATTGATGTGATTCTTTAGAGGATAGCAAATATCTGAAAGCGTGATTGAAAATGTTGGCAATAAAAAAAAGCAACTGCCCTTCAAGTTGCTTCACATTAATTTCAAATTGTTAACTAAAACATTATTCAATTTTCAATCGAATGATTTTATACTCGTTTACTTCGTCATCCACTTTAACAAAGTATAAACCCTTTGGAGTATCACTGTTCAGTAAAACCTGAAAACGAAAATATCCGTTTTCGTCTCCTGTTACCATATGTGAATATATAGCCTGCCCGATGATGTTCAAGACAGAAATATTGCATGTTCTGTTTGTATTGGTAGTGTAAGCTTCTATATAAAAGTTAGTGGTTGCAGGGTTTGGATAGACATTGACTTGTTCTTTATCAATAACTGGAACATTAATCAATGAATGCTGCGCATCTGCACTGAACATTACACTAAAGACTAAGAAGAGTATGTAGAAGTATCTAATCATTCTAATATTGATTTTAAAACGCGTTGCTTACCTAAAAAGTTACAATCAGCGTGCCGTTATTTATTTGTTTTTTTCGGTGGAATGTAATAGAAACTAAAAAGCCGCTGAAAAAGCGGCTTTATATAAATCTTTAATGAAGAATTAATAACTGAAAACGGCACTTACCACATTACCACTGCTGTTGGTCCAGGTAACCTTATAACCATAGGCACAAGCTAAGGTGCTGGGTTCTCCGCTTTGGTTTACACCAAGTGTTAGTTTAAAGTCGTTGTCCACAATTTTATATTCCACTTCTCCGGATGTAGGACGCCATAATCCGCAATAAGTATCAGAAACCCAAGGAGTATTAAAATTAATGGTGAAGTTGTAGTTATATCGATTAATGCCCCAACTGTCAACATTAGTCAAACCATTCATTGTGGTATCACCATCGGCAGTGAAGGTGATTTTAGTGCCAGTTGGAGTGTACTTCCAGGTGGTTAATTTGGCAGTATTCCAGGTAGCCTGAGAGTTGTCGTCGAAAGTAACCTGTATATTGTAAGCACGCTCTCGATACAGAAACTGAGATGTGCCCAATAAAAAGCCTAGCCAGTTATTCCCGTTTACATTCTGAAGAGTCTTTACACCATTAAGTTTAACTGATACATTATCCGATAGGCGTGTTACTTTAAAGTCTATGTAAGTAATAGTAAGAACAGCATTTATATCAGCCCATTTATTACCATTGGTTAACTGGACTTTGATTTTTCCACCGCGAGTGCGTGAAGGACTGAAACAGGGTGTAACACCGTCGAAGTTGAAGTATACTATTTTATTGGATAGTTCTGAACTGTCGATGGTGCATCCACATAAAGGACTACTGGCGATACCATCTATACGACCACCCATTGTAGGAATATCGTTTAGTGCGTTGTTGATGTCGTTATCAATTTGATCACTTTCGGTTTTAATGGAATTAACATCTTTGTTAAACTGTTGAGTTTCGTCATCAAGTTTATTGCTATTACGTTCTCGGTTACACGAAGTGAATGTGCTACCAGAAAATAGTAATGCAATGAATAGAATGATTGCAGAATTTTTCATAAAAAAGATTTTATTATTTGTATTCAAAATTATACCAAAAAGAACCTGCAGTTACAATTGATCATATTTATATAATACAAGCTGATGGAGTGAACAGTATAATATCCTACTAAACCGACATTTAACCGATTGGTTCTTCTTATTTTCAAGTTATTCATATTAAGTTTGAACCTTCGAACACTTTCTGTGTTACAAATTGAAATAAAGATTATGTCAAAACCAGTAAAAGGTGATGTGGAGTATGCTAAATCCACACTTCCGGAAGAAGAGAAAGTAGTCGTCCTAAAAAAAGTTACAGAAACAGAAGATGACCATGTTGGTACATCTGCTGATACCCCTTTAAGAGAAGATGCTTTTGACATTAGTAATGAAGAGAAAAAAGAACGGATAGCTTTGCACTTCCGTGCAATAATGGAAACTTTAGGCTTAGACTTGAGCGACGATAGCCTGAATGGCACACCGGATCGTGTTGCCAAAATGTATGTTGAAGAGATTTTCAGTGGTTTAGATCCCAACAACAAACCACGCATTTCATTGTTCGAGAACAAATACAACTACAGGCATATGCTTGTGGAAAAGGACATCACTTTCCATTCTTTCTGCGAACATCATTTTGTACCTATCATAGGTAAAGCTCATGTAGCATACATGTCCGGCGGTAAGGTGATAGGTTTATCCAAGTTGAACCGCATTGTTCAATACTATGCTAAACGACCACAAGTGCAGGAACGCATGACTATTCAGATAGTAAACGAATTAAAAACTGTTTTAGAAACGGACAATGTTGCCGTTGTTGTTGATGCAGCGCATATGTGTGTGCAGTGCCGTGGCGTTCAGGATGTGAACAGTTCAACGGTTACTGCGGAGTACTGCGGTAAATTTCTCGATCAAGATACAAAGCGTGAGTTCCTGCATCATTTACAGGCAAACATTTCTTAATCCGGTAATCATTTTACGCAATTTTTCTTATTGTCTAACACATTATGTTAGCGGTAATTTTGTTGAATGAATATTTCTTTTCAAGAGTTACTAACCGTTACCATGGTGCTATTTGCCGTTATTGATATAGTAGGTTCCATACCTGTGATAATATCGCTAAAAGAAAAATCAGGAAGCATCAATCCCGAGCGTATTACTTTGGTTTCAGGCGCCATCATGCTCTTGTTTTTGTTCATTGGTCAGAGTGTGCTGGACTTAATTGGAATTGATGTTCAATCTTTTGCTGTTGCAGGTTCTTTTATTCTTTTTGTGATTTCATTAGAAATGCTTTTAGGTATTAAGATTTATAAAGAAGATAATTCCAAAACCACCAGTATAGTACCTATAGCCTTTCCGTTGATAGCCGGCGCAGGAACTTTAACCACGCTACTTTCCATTCGTTCTCAATACGAATACTATATTATAGTTGCAGGTATATTAATCAATCTGATTTTTGTCTATGTGGTACTTTGCAATCTGTATCGCATTGAACATTTTCTTGGAAGTGGTGGCATTAATATACTGCGAAAAGTATTTGGAGTAATTCTGTTGGCTCTGGCTGTAAAGTTGTTTAAGGCAAACGTGTAAACCCCAATATTATACCATTCATCTGAATATAATGGCTATTCGACGAGTATAGCATCTATCTGTATTCAGGACACGATACTTTTAGAAAATGCTAAGAATTACTTCATTCCTACTCACTACAATTATAGCTATACAGAGTTCAAGTGCTCAGCAATCTGCTGTTTATTTTCAGCAAAATACAGTAACTGGAATTTTGAAGTCGTGTGCTTACGAGAACAATTCAATACTTTTTACCAATGGTAAAGATGTAATGATTCAGGATGCTGAAGGAATTGTTCGTAACCACAATCATCTAAACATTAATGACGATGCGTTGATCAAGAATATCATTTCTGTTGATGGCAATGCTTATTTATTGTATCAGATTATTTCTAGTGGTAAAGTTCAGTTCGGAATAATTAAATTGAACAATGCATTAGAGATAGAATGGTATAAGACAATGAGTGTAAGCCCCGGTTCCTTATCGGCATACTCAATGGCCGCAGATGAACATTCCATTTACATTGCCAATAATAATTGTACTAACGGACTAACCATTACCAAGCTTAATCAAAGCGGAGAAATGGTTTGGAATAGAACTTATCATGTAGGTATAGGTACAATAGTTCCCGGTTATATCTTACTTCAAAACGGTCAGTTAACAGTATATTCAAAACATACTTCCAGTTTATCAAATGCACTCATCGTAAGCACATTTAATGTAAACGGTAATCATATTAAATCTGAGTCCTATGCACTAAGCAATTCTTTTTACATACGTAAAGTAGAGCAGTTGGAAAACAAATCACTCGTGTTAATCAACTACAATACCGGTGTTGTTTCATCAGAGTTGGTTGAAATTACTACATCCTCTTACAAAGGTTATGTTATCAATGTTGCTTCTGCTTTACAACTCAACGACTTTGTTGTTTCAAACGATGACATTTATTTCTGCGGTAATATTTATGTGAATGCCGAAGAACACTTGAATGCGGTTTTATTGGGCTGCAAGAATTCAATGCAATCTTTATGGGCTAAACAATTCAGTAGTACTTCGAATAATAATATGGGTTACGATGATGCACATTGTATAGTTAATTTAAACCAAACAATATGTGTCAACGGAATCAATGCCGACAAAGGATTTACTTTCTCATACACAGAAGATCAAATGAAGTTTTGTTCTGAACAATCCATATATAGTGCTAGTATTCAAACTAATTCATACAACAAGAACAATTTCAACCTTAGCGAAGAAAGTACACCTACCTTCAACTTGCAAAATGTCATTTGCAGCTCAGTGCCTGTTCAACTTTCAGGCAATGATTTTTGTACTTATGAAACTTTAGCTATAAATACTTCAGCAGAAGATATAAAACCATCAACTTCCGGGACATCACTGAACATCTATCCTAATCCGGCTCAGGATAATGTAACCTTAGAGTTCAATTCCTTGATGTCAACCTGTTATTGGGAATTGATCGATATTAATGGCAGAATGTTACATGGAGGGATGGGTGCTATGAAGAAATTGACATTCGGAGTAGACGAGCTCCCTGCAGGAGTATACATAATTCGTTGGGAATCTGGTGATCAGCGCGGAACAGAACGACTGGTTATCATGCATTAACAAACCTATTATTAGACCATAACTTTTACAATTTACTGTCGTAAGACGTCGAAATTTTTCGGCCAGGTGTGCCTTGTCGTTAAATGAAAAACCGATTTACGGCATGAGCAAATATGTACAAAAGAACAGAAATACCTTACGAATAACACTGAGAAACCGACTCTTTCTGGGACTTGGTGCGGGTGTGGTATTATCCTCCCTGCTTATAGTTGCATTAATCAACAACCGCGCACAAGAGGGTGATGAAGGAGAAAACATCAATACCTATACTTTAAACTTTCACGATGCTATATTTAAGAAAGTACTTCGCACCTTTGACAACAACTTTGTATTAACCGACGGCAAGAAGTTTATTAAAACCGATAGCAGCGGAGCAATTATCTGGAAGAAGCAAATAGAAACCAACTTCCCCGTTCTTATTCAATCATTCTGCGAGTTGAGCGACAAGGGTTTGGTAGCTGTTTGTCAGATGATTGGCGCAGATAATCATGCAAAAATCTATTTGGTAAAGATTGACTCAGAAGGTAATTACAAATGGAGCAAAATGCTCAGCAAAGAATACTCTGAGTTTGCATACAGCATAGCTGCAGGAACAGACAACGACTTTTACTTATGTGGAAGTGGATGCAGCACATCCAATTTCGTGTTAAAGATGAATGCTGCCGGGGAACAGGTTTGGGTTAAGGATTTAAAAGCAGGAATTACATTAGGCTCTGCACAGCGCATTGCATATCACAACGGTGAACTGATTATTTCAGGCAGGTTGGAAGGTAATGGAAATGCGGAGTTGTATCTTTTAAAAACAGATCTGAATGGCAATCCTTTGCAGTCGCGTCGAGTGTCAATGACGAAGTCATTTACTACTCGTGTTCTTACATTCACTAACGATGGAGGATACATTATTGCAGGTAATTACCTCAGTGCCGAAGGAAACGATAATCCATTCATTCTTAGAACTGATGTGAACATGAATCCTGTTTGGATGCGTTCATACGGTGCCGCAGGCATTGAAACTATTAATGACATAGCCGTAACCTCAAATGATGATTTGTATATAGTTGGAAACATTTACATCAATGCAGACCAAAACATCAATATGCTTTTATTCAAAACCAATGCTCTTGGAGATATACAATGGCAAATGCATGCCGGCAGCGAAGAACTGAATGGTGCCGGATACGATGATGCACTATCCATTGCATCTATCAATGACAATGGATTTATTATCACCGGATTTTCCAATGGTGGCTTCATGACAAAAGTGGACAAGATGGGAAATGGATTCTGTTTTCAGCGTCTGCTGACACTCGATGTAAACGAAGTGCCATTATCCATGTTGAATGTTAGTTTTCAACAAAATATCATTCCTCAGTTCGATGAAGTTCCTATTACGCCGCAGTCAGCTACGCTCAACATTGCCGCTCCCGACATTTGTTATGGTAACGCCAACTCAGGAAATAATAATAACAATAATAACGGTGGTGGAAATTCTACATCCAATCCAACTGTGACTTCACCAAACGTTGAAATCAATATTTATCCAAATCCGGGAAATGGACAGATTACTATAGAATTAAGTAAAGAGTTATCTGAGCCGGGTGTGATTAATGTTTATGATATTTCCGGTAAACTGTTGTTGTCACATGATGTGCTACCGTATCAAGTAATACAAAAGTTTGATAACTCGAAATTACCCAATGGCAGTTATATTTTACAGTTGTTCGACAGACAACAAGTACTTGTAAACAAAAAAATTATCATTCAACATTAAACTCCAATAGAATCTTTCACGGTGGTTTTACCTGCCGAGCGTTCTATATAAGAGATAATTTCTCCGGCAATATCAACACCGGTTGCTGCTTCAATTCCTTTTAACCCGGGTGATGAGTTCACTTCAATGATGAGTGGGCCGCGTGTAGACTGTAACATATCCACTCCGGCAATTCTAAGACCTAATGCTTTGGCAGCTTGTATGGCAGCTTGTTCTTCTTCTTTAGTTAATTGAATGACATTTGCTGTGCCACCGCGATGAAGATTAGATCTGAAGTCGCCATCTTTACCGGTACGCATCATTGCACCCACGACACTACCATCAACAACCAAAGCTCTGATGTCGCTGCTCTTGGCTTCGGCAATAAACTCCTGTACCAGAATATTTATTTCCTGATTGTAAAATGCTTCGATGATAGACTTGGCGCTCATATATGTTTCGGCAAGAATAACTCCAATACCTTGTGTACCTTCTAAAAGTTTAATAACCAATGGTGCTCCTCCTACCTGTTCTATTAAATCGTCGACCTCACGTACGTGATCAGCAAAGGCTGTTTTAGGAATGCCAATGCCTTCGCGTGAAAGTAATTGCAGGCTGCGAAGTTTATCACGCGAACGAACTATTCCCTGTGACTCTGTGGCACTGAATATATTCATCATTTCAAACTGCCGCACTATTGCTGTGCCATATGAAGTTACCGATGCCCCAATGCGAGGTATCACGGCATCGAAATGATCCAAAGCTTTACCCTGATAGCGAATACTCGGTTTACCTTTTTCGATGAGAACATAACACTTAGTGTGGTCAATAACATCAATGCTGTGACCATGTTTAACGGCTGTTTCCACTAAACGTCTGGTTGAGTATAATTTTGGATTTCTGGATAGTACAGCTAATCTCATTTCTTTTTGTTCTTTAATTTTTTCTTGTAAGAAAGGTTGTGCTTACTCACATCCACTACAAAATGATCCATCAATAAACGACGACCAATGAGCATAGGATACTTCATCGTTGAACGGTCGGATAGGGCTAGGTTAATGATAAAATCTTTCCCAAACATTCTCAGAGTAGTTTGAACCATGCAGCGGTGTTCAACCTGACCGAAAGAGCTTTTTATTGTTTTATAAAGCAATACCGGTGCTTCGTGTTTTTTCTCCTCATCGTCGTATAAAGTGAAGCGTACCCAGGGATGTCCTTCTTTTTGAAATATCTTCATGTTTAAACAATGAATAACGCAACTGTATGCGCCGGTGTCAATTTTCACATCAATGTCTGTTAGACCTAAATCAGGAAGATCCACACGGTCGCGACGGCCTATAGTGAGTTTCTTTTTTATAGCCATGTATTTAACAGTGTCGAAAAGTACAGAGTAATGTGGACTATGAATATTATTTGTTAGGGTAATAAATATCAGAAAATTGATAATCAGTAATATTGAGGTCAATATTTTTTTTCAATAGGATTAAACTTTATGGAGGTGTCTCATATCATAGTTAGCAAAATGACAATATTTATGTTAAAAATCACAAAATTAGCTTTGCTGACTGTGGTAATTGCCACAGTGGTATTAACCTCATGTCGCCGCGACCGCGATAATTTAGAAACTTATAAGTCTATGTTTGGTTTGCACTCTGACGATAATGCCAGAGTGAGCAATGAACTGGATTTGGTGGCCAGCGATGCCTCGAATACCATATCCGCGGCTCCCATAATGAGTGGGGGCAAAATAGACGGACTCGGTGACTTATGTGATGCTATCGTTACGTATGATACACTTGGAGATAACCGACAAGTAACCATAAACTATAATGGCACTAATTGCCAAGGCAATCGCTCTCGTGTGGGTACCGTGATTATCACTATTCCATTAGGCACTTTATGGAATCAAGCGGGTTCAATTGCCACCGTTACCATAAACAACCTGAAAATTACCAGACTGAGCGATAACAAATCCATCACATTGAATGGTATAAAAACCATTACAAATGTGAGTGGTGGTCTGGTACAGAACCTTTCTTCATTAAGCAGCATTACTCATACCGTAAGCAGTACCAATATGTCAATAGCCTTTGATGATGGTACACAGAGGTTATGGAATATTGCACGTCAACGTGTTTTCACATACAACAACGGAATAGTTTTAACAATAACAGGAACACATAGTGAAAACGGCGTTGTTGGCATAGCCGAATGGGGTATTACCAGAAATGGTTCTGAGTTTATTGCTCAAATAACTCAGCCTCTAGTTATTCGTCAGGATTGTGATTTTCGTCTTACATCAGGACAGAAGGTATTTACCCGTCTGGAGAAGACAGTTACTGTTTCCTTTGGTTTAGATGGTGATGGCAATCCAACAACCTGTCCCGGAAGCGGTAATTATTACCTCAAAGCAGAGTGGACCAATGCTCAAGGAGAAATACAGTCTGTGA
Organism: uncultured Bifidobacteriaceae bacterium; assembly: GCA_964640655.1. Classification (GTDB taxonomy): domain Bacteria; phylum Bacteroidota; class Bacteroidia; order Chitinophagales; family UBA10324; genus BJGO01. The sequence goes on from CAZXFT010000016.1 coordinate 33,063, forward strand.
TTAAACCATATTGATTTTTATAAGAAGGGTAAAAAAAGCTCGTCAGGTTTGGCGGGCTTTTTTATTTTAATCTCAATAAAAAACATATTGGTTTATTGGATGAAATTTAATTGTATTAATTAATGAGATAGTATCCTGAAAGTTATTTGATGAAGATGAAAGTGTTATAGTAATTGAAATAAGTCTACACAATACCATTGCAACACATTTAGGGCTCTTTGTTATTGTAGTTTCTCAATATAAGAGCACAGAGTATAAGTAAGAAACCTATGCTGAACATGATGTAATGCAAAGGATTAAAATTCTTTACCATACATACCTGAACTGCGATCCATACGCAAAGAAGTATGCCTTGTAATAATATCCATAATTCATAATCTCTTTTATTAAGATAAGTATAAGTCGCAGTTGCCAGATTCAAAAAGCCATTGATGATAAGTAGTACAGTACCTGGAATCAGAAATGTGGAGAAAGGGGAATGTTCTAAATATGTTGTTGTCAAGCCCATCTTAACGCCACCTGGGTCTATGATGAATAGTATTCCTGCAATTATGGCATTTATGCCTGTGAACAGGAGTAAGGTTATTGAGAGTATTCTACAGGCTTTTGTTTTCATGAGATGATTATTTAGTTTATTTTGAAGGCTTTCATCAATCTTTGATAGACTGCATCCTCTTTACCATGAACCAGACCAACCTAATAGATGCCCAGTAATGAGGCTGTGAAATTCTCTCACTTTTATTTATGTAAACAATGTCTAATCAAATCTTTGCATAAGCACTGTGCATATGTTTGAAATTTTTGTTTAAAATTCAGCGCACCAATGCCCGACAGAACTCATCATCCCGAATATAGCGGATTATCTATCCATATCATTCCGTCTCCTTCAATGGCGCTGTTGCTTAGCGCAGTTTTGCCTTTGCGTTTTATTGCTGATGCTATGTTCTTCTTGTTGACCTCCACTATACCAGGAAAGTTGATTAGTTCGGGAATATGTAAGCGATGATCTTTTATGAAGCGTTGTGCCTGCTCGCGCAGTGGTTTAAAATGTTTTTTAACTGCGTGCTCAACTTTATCCTGCATACCGGGTGCGTAAAATTTGTCTTCGCTGAAAATAGTATTGACTATAACGCTTGTAGGAACACAACAAAGAAAGTATGCTCCCATAATGGGGCAAGCTGAAAACAAACTTGCATTCAGTTGACCTTTAGACATCAATGCATTTGCAGCGCGTGACTCAAGCACATCGCGCACTACAGTACCTATTAGTACCACCAGTTTTACAACACCTGCCGCTATACTAATAGCGGCATTCAGCACGGTGCCGCTCATATCCACAAGTAGGGAAGCGAGTTTGCCACCAAATTCGGCGGCAGCTATTCCTAAATCAGTCAGTTTGATGTTTCTTTCTCTTTCCAATAAACGAATGATGGCTTCTATGGCTTGCGCAGGTTCATCAATACTTAAGGTGCGGCTGCCATGCATCTTTGATTGTGATATGGTCCACTGTGTTTTTACCACATCAGCGGCTTTTAGCATCGTGGTGCCTCCGGATTTGACAATACCTGTGAAAGGAGCAAGTTCTGCAGCCCATTGAGTCATGAAATCGGGCATGATATTCAAGAGCATACTTTTTACATCAGTGAACATATCGGTGGGTACAATTTGTCTGAACAATTCCTCGGCAAATGCAAAGTTGGGCTGTGCAGCGGAAGGAGGGCTTGGCTTACCACCGGAACCTTTCAATGTTTTTACATGTGAGCCAATACTTTTGCAGGCATCGTAACCTTCAGAGAGAATTTTTTTCACCGACGAACCTTTGTAAACAAGCTTTCTATCGCGGAAGAGATCAGTAACTATGGCGCGCGATTCGTTACGCACTGCTGACAAGGCTGCCATCTCTTCTCCAGTTTGTTTATGTCCCTGCATTGATTCAGACTGCCTGTAAAGGTTGTCCATGACATTGCCTTTATTACGTGGACTGTTTTTCCAGTTCGGTCCTTCTTTAGCCATCCATGTTTCTATGGTTTTTCGCAATGACAATAACGTGTTGGCAGAAGGGCTCCGGTGGAATTGTTCCAGCGCGGTATCTATTGCTTTGATTTCGGGAGTACGCGTGGCTAATACACCCGCGTCGGAATTTTTTTTCCATTCCTGAAGAGACATGACATAGGCCATAATAGAGTCGGGTTTAGAGGGGTTTAAATATTTGAGTTGATACGAATATCAGAAAATTCTTTAGATAATTAACTGAAATGTTCTTTTATGTCACAATAAAAAAAGAATAAATGGTTTAATAATCATCGATACGGTTCTGTGTCATCGATTGTTTAGAGTCCACGAATTCATTAGTGGACTATCCTGTTTGTTCAATATGAAAAATGGTTTCAACTATTTTATTGAATTAAATACTGAGGATGCAAACCGTTAAAACGGTTATTATGTTGGCGAATATTTGTTTTTCCACGGTTGAAACCGTGGCCTATGGCTAAATACAGTAGCAATGATAAAAACCAAGAGTTTTTGAAATAGAACCTGTGCTATCGGAATACCCAGGAATAAATACATGGTCTAGTATTATGGATTCTTGTGTATGCATATCCTTCTTACGCATTCCAAATCAAGTGGGACAATTGCATCAAATAAACTTTATTTGATGCAGGGTGTTATATGAATTATGACCAAGTTATTAATGATTACCCTTGCAGTGGCTGCCTTGATTGGTGTGGTGCTGCTTTTACTTTCGTTTACTTCACAAAATATTGAAACGCCTGATTACAGAGTCCTGAAAACCATTGGTAAGGTGGAGATTAGAAAATACCCCGGAATGATTGTAGCGCAGACTACCTTAAGCGATAAGACTTATAAAAACAGCGCCAATCAGGGTTTCCGTACTATAGCGGGTTACATTTTTGGCGACAATGAAGCAAATAAAAAGATTGCGATGACTGCCCCGGTTGTGATGCAGATGAGCGATACGGCAAGGATGTATTTTGTGATGCCGAGCCAATACAACAAGGAGCAGTTGCCCAAGCCTAATACACCGAATGTGAGTATTGTGGAAGAAGCAGAAAAAACACTTGCGGTGATTTCGTTCAACGGATATGCCAACGATAAACGGATAAAGGAGTATTGTAGTAAGCTGACCGAAGTATTAGCCGGCGAGCAGATTAAGACCAAAGGCTCTTTTATGTTTATGGGTTACAACGCTCCCTGGGATGTCGTGAACCGACGCAACGAAGTAGCGGTGGAAGTGGAGTAGTGTTGAGTGCTGACATAGAGGAGGTTTAATAGGGCTTCAGTACGCTAAGCCTTATGGGTGAACATATATGAAATGGTTTATTAAATCTTTAGTATGATTCAATTTGGTTTGTGGACTCAATCTTTCAGATTAATATCCTTTCAGATATTAATGCAATATTATGCCCGAGCACTATTCAGTAAAGTGGTGAACATTGCAGAAAGATTATTAATACATAAACTTCTTTTCCGTTATCACAGCAGATGACAGATATGAGGTATGTGATTCGTTTTCTTAAATATTTAATGAGTAGCAATACCCTCTATACCGCCACTCTATGCTCCCGTAAAGCATCATTGAGTGAAGTTTTTTTGTCGGTACTTTCTTTACGTTGACCTATGATTAATGCACAGGACACCTGATATTGTCCGGCAGGAAAGTTTTTGGTGTAAGATCCGGGAATAACCACAGAGCGTGGTGGCACTTCAGCTTTGTACTCCACCGGTTGAGGGCCGGTGACATCAATGATCTTTGTACTTTGTGTAAGAACCACATTGGCGCCGAGTACAGCTTCTTCGCGCACGGTAACACCTTCGACAACTATACTACGCGAGCCTATAAAACAGTTGTCTTCGATTATTACCGGTGATGCCTGTATGGGTTCAAGCACGCCTCCAATGCCTACACCTCCACTGAGGTGTACGTTTTTGCCTATCTGTGCACAGGAGCCAACAGTGGCCCAGGTGTCTACCATGGTGCCGCTGTCCACATATGCGCCAATGTTAATATATGATGGCATCATTATCACGCCGCTTGACAAATAGGCTCCATAGCGAGCCACAGCGTGTGGCACTACTCGGATGCCCAGCTCAGCATAATTGGTTTTTAGTTTTATCTTGTCATGGAACTCCAGCGGACCGGCACTGATGGTTTCCATTTTGCGTGTGGGGAAGTAGAGTATAACCGCTTTTTTAATCCATTGATGGGTAATCCACTCTCCGTTAATTTTTTCGGCAACACGCAGACGACCTTTATCTAGTTCTTCTATGGTCCATTCTATGGCTTCGAGTAATTCGGCGCGTTGCAGTTGTTCGCGGTCGTGCCAGGCTTGTTCTATGAGGGTGATGACATGGGTGTTCATATGATATGGCAGTTGTACTGCCGGACAAAGATTATTTTTATTTCGTTATTCCACTCTCTCTGATGCGTATTCCACTGACCCTGTTCTTTACATTGCTGTTGTTACAGATGCAAGCACAACATAAAGAACCGAACTACTCTCTGCTGAAACCATACTTTACAAAGTATCACACACAAACATTTACGGTTGGAATTAGTAGCGACTCGTTGTATGCTTCGGTTGTGTTTTACAGCGATGCCAAAAAACCTCTGGAGGTGCAGTCATTGTCTTTTCCGTTTTTGGTGTTGTCACATAAGGATTCATTATTTTATATACATCAACGCACAAATAGTTATAATGAGAAACTGATAGAAGTATACGGCGATAATGATACGGTGCAGATTAACTTTTACCGATACTATTCATTACCTATTATACTTAACTCTATAAAAGATGCCTATGCGCAGGCCGCTTATGATAAGTCGCATCAGGAGAAGCAGTTGGTCATAGAGTCTAGTATGAGTGTGTGGGACGAAATGCAGGTGGCTATTATTGAGCACATCATTCCGGGATATGTGCAGTTGGGTACATACTATGAAGGATATACCGGAGGTGCGCATCCAAATCATTTTAGTCATAGCGTAGTTCAGCAGCTTTCGGATTTAATAATGAATGGTACTAATGAGGATGGTTATTATGAGCAAACAGAATCGCGTTTTCGTTTTATAGATGTATTGAGTTCGCCAAACATTGACTCGGTAAGGAGGGTGCTTTTCTTTAAGGGCATAGCAAAGTGTTTTGATGATATGTATTTCGAAGACACCTGCATTTTTAATTTAAAGAATTATGAAGGTAAAAACATCTTTGATGCTTTTGAGGATGCCGAGTATATAGTGGATGTGAATGAGGTGAATGCTTTGTTGCAACGCAGGGCAGGATATTATGAGGTCTATGCTGAGGCTTATGCCGATGCTTCTTATGCAGAGTCGGGAGATTATCAATTTACGGCAGGTTGTGGAGTGGGCCGTTTGCCCAAGACATTGTATCCGCACACGAATGCAACTTTGACATTGAGCATTTTGCAGAGTGTGGACCCGTCGGTGTTGGATTATTATCCTTCAGAGGATGGCTCTGGGATTTTGTTGTTACGCCGCGTGAATGGGGTGGTGCAGCTGCGATGGGTATATGATGAGGGGAAGAAGTTTCAGGATGCGGTGGTACCTGCGGCAATGAATATTATTCAGGTGCAGTGGTTTGATGAGTTCATTTCAGCGAGATTGCTGAAAGAAGCAGGGAAGTAGGAATCTTTATTACTGTCGTTGATGCAACGGTTAATTGAATAATGGTGTTAGTAAGGATTATTTATTGTTGTTAGTGCGGCTCAATAAGCTGTGTATTTTTACCGCTATGAAACCTTTGATTGCGCCGTCTATGTTATCGTCTGATTTCAGTCGTATAGCCGAAACGCTGCACATGCTGAATAACAGTGAAGCAGACTGGATACATTGCGATGTGATGGACGGTCGTTTTGTGCCGAACATTACCTTTGGTATGCCTGTGGTGTCTGCCATGAAGAAGCACACCACCAAACCCCTCGATGTGCACCTGATGATAGTGGAGCCTGAAAAATATATTGCCGATTTTGCCAAAGCTGGAGCCGACTGGCTCACCATCCACCTCGAAGCAAGCGTACATCTTCATCGCAGTGTGCAACAGATTCATTTGAATGGAATGAAAGCTGGTGTGTCGCTGAACCCTCACACAAATGTGAATCTGCTGGATGATATCATTGTTGATATTGATTTGGTGCTGGTGATGAGTGTGAATCCGGGTTTTGGCGGACAAAAGTTTATTGAAAATACTTATGCAAAGATTTCTGCATTGAAGGAGATGATACTGCGCCGCAACAGTAAAGCACTGATTGAAATTGATGGTGGCGTGGATTTTAATAATCACGTGAAGTTGGTAGAGGCTGGTGCCGATGTGTTGGTTGCCGGAAATACTGTTTTCAGTGCCAAGGATCCGGCTAAGGCAATTCATCACTTAAAACATCTCACTCAAAATATTACGGTCTGAGAATCGTTTGTGCTGCACTTGAATAAGAAACCCAACATATTTTTTGCCTTATGCTTTTTATTGATGGCCTCTGCCGGTTTTGCACAAAAGGCTACATTATACGGCGTTGTGAAAAGTAAGGAACAGCAGCCACTAGCCGGAGCAACAGTGATTGTAAGTTCGCAGAATGTTGGTGTATATGCTAATGAGCGCGGTGAATATGAATTAGAGATGACTGCGGGTGAAAATATTTTGGTGAGTTTTACGTACCTCGGTTATGAAAAGCAATCGAAGTCAATAACACTGAAAACGGGAGACAGAAAGTTATTGAATGTTTTTCTCGATGCCAGAATTGATTCACTTCCGCAAACCATAATCAGCGATAAGTTTATTCGCGATCAACCGGGACTGATACGTGTGGACCCCAAGACTTTTGAATTTCTTCCTAGTGCATCCGGTGGCATAGAGGCTATGTTGAAAATGTTAGGGGCCAATTCCAACAACGAGTTGAGTTCGCAATACTCAGTTCGCGGTGGAAACTTCGATGAGAACCTGATTTATGTGAACGACTTTGAGATATATCGTCCATTTTTGATTCGCAGCGGACAACAGGAAGGATTAAGTTTTATCAATCCCGATTTGGTGGGTTCAATTTTATTTTCAACCGGAGGCTTTCAGGCTAAATATGGCGATAAACTCAGCAGTGTACTGGATGTTACCTACAAAAGGCCTAAACGTTTTGGTGCATCGGCATCGGCATCGTTGCTGGGAGCCAATGTGCATATTGAAGGCCGCAGTAAGAATTACCGATGGACTTATTTAACCGGTGCGCGATACCGTACCAATCGTTACCTGTTGGGTACGCTCGATATAAGCGGGCAGTATCAACCCACCTTTGCCGATTTCCAAACGTTGATTACCTATCAGCTTTCAGAGAAAACTCATCTGGAGTATTTAGCCAATGGAAGTATTAACCGTTACTATTTTGTTCCTGAAGATCGTGTAACCACCTTTGGATTTGTGAAGCGTGTGTTGCGTCTGAATATATATTTCGATGGTGCGGAAGACAATCGTTTCAACACATTGATGAATGGCATTGCTATCAGATACGAACCAAATAAAAGGATGATGCTGAAGTGGCTTGCGGCAGCATATTACAACCGGGAAGATGAGCGCTTTGATGTTACCGGTGATTACTTTATTGGTGAAGTACAAACCGATATCGGTAAATCAGATTTCGGACAAGTGTTATACTCACTTGGTGTTGGTACCACTCAGGACTGGGGAAGAAATTATCTGGATGCAGCAGTTTTTAATGCTGGTCATCGCGGCACATATATGAGTGAGAAGCACTTTATGAAATGGGGCATCACCGCACAGCACGAATACATTCACGACCGTTTGTTGGAATGGCAGATATTGGATTCGGCGGGTTATCATTTGCCATACAGTAATTCTGAAATTGCAACGGCAACTTATGTAAAGTCGGAAAACTTTTTAAACTCGAACCGTTTGCACGGCTTTATGCAGGATACCTGGAACCTGCGCAACGACAGCGTCTCAGACCTTACCATCACGTATGGAGCACGCTTCAACTATTGGACATACAACAATCAGTTTTTTGTGAGTCCGCGGTTGCAGTTATCGTGGCAGCCAAAAAAGTGGACAAGAGATTATGTGTTTCGTGCATCGATAGGTTCTTATAATCAACCGCCATTTTACAGAGAGTTGCGCCGTCTTGATGGCAGCCTGAATCCTGAACTTCGCGCGCAACGCTCCATACATATTGTGGCCGGAAGTGATCACAATTTTGTGATGTGGAACAGACCATTCAAATTTGTTACTGAGGCATACTACAAGTTGTTATACGACATCAATACTTATGAAGTAGACAATGTGCGCATTCGCTATTATGCCAACAATGTAGCTACGGGATTCGCGCGCGGTATAGATTTTAGGTTGAATGGTGAGTTGGTAAAGGATGCGGAGTCATGGGTGAGTGTGTCGTTTCTGGATACAAGAGAGAATTTGAAGAACGATTTTTACTATTTATACGACACGACCTTTACATCGAGTGGTGAAATTTCTAAACTGGATTCTACAATTAAATATCCCGGTTTTATTCCGCGACCAACCGATCAGCGACTAACATTCGCCATATTTATGCAGGATTATATTCCTGGCAACGATCGCTTTAAAGTACATCTGAATCTGATTTTTGCTACAGGCTTGCCTGTTGGCCCACCGGATCTGAATCGTTTTCGCGATACCTTGCGCTTACCTCCTTATCGCAGGGTGGATATTGGATTTTCTGCTATGCTACTCGGTCATAAAAAACGAAGCGAACTGACAGGAGTTAATAAATACATACGTTCTATGTGGGTGAGCCTTGAAGTGTTTAATCTTCTGGGTATCAGTAACAGTATTTCTTATTTATGGATTAAGGACTATTTCAATACCACTTATGCCGTGCCTAATTATCTGACCACACGGCGATTGAACCTGAGGCTTCAAGTGAACTTTTAGCGATGTATTTCACACGCTTTTACTATTCCTTTGCACGTGTGACATACGACACTGCATTATTTCACAACACTATGGTATGATAGAAATGAAAGTGATGTAATAAATGCTAGTTTAGGTTGCACAAAAAAAATAACTTATGATTCCTTTTTCTCCACCGCGTATAGATCAAAAAATAATAGATGAAGTTATACAGGCTTTGCAATCCGGTTGGATAACCACAGGACCGCGTACTAAATTGTTTGAGCAAAAGCTAACAACATATTGCGGCTCGCAAAAGACATTGTGTCTGAATAGTGCAACTGCAGGGCTGGAGTTGATGCTGCGTTGGTTTGGGGTATGTGAAGGTGATGAAGTCATACTGCCTTCATATACCTATTCGGCAACAGCCAATGTGGTGATGCATTGCGGTGCCAAACCGGTACTGGTAGATGTGCGGGCCGATGATTTTAACATAGATGTAAATGCTGTGCGACGGGCAATCACATCAAGGACCAAGGTCATTATGCCGGTGGATATAGCAGGATTGCCCTGCGATTACGATGCATTAAATACATTGATTCGTGAAGCAGATATTGTTCAAAAATTTACTATTCAAAATGAGGTGCAGAAGAAGTTAGGACGTATTTTATTATTAAGCGATGCTGCTCACTCATTAGGAGCAAGTTATCAAGGCCGTAAGACCGGCACACTGGCAGATGCAACAGTGTTTTCTTTTCATGCGGTAAAAAATTTAACTACTGCCGAAGGAGGTGCTGTTACACTGATGCTACCTGAAAGCTTTGATGTGGAGCAGGTTTATAAAGAACTAAATATTAAAGCGCTGCACGGACAAAATAAAGATGCTTTAGCCAAGACTCAAAAAGGGAACTGGGAGTACGACATTATTGAACCGGGTTATAAATGGAATATGCCTGACATATTAGCTGCTATAGGTTTGGTTGAACTGGCACGCTATGATGAGGATACATTAGCGGTACGAAAACATATTGTGGAGCTGTACAAGCATCATCTTTCTAAATATGATTGGGCACAGTTGCCTGTAACAAATTCGGCGAACGGTGAGACTTGTTATCATCTCTTTATGTTACGCATTAAAAACATCAGCGAACAGCAACGTAACGATATTATTCAGCGCATCTTTAACAAAGACGTGAGTGTGAATGTGCATTTTAAGCCCCTACCTCTTTTGTCGTATTATCAATTGCAAGGTTATGAGATGAAGAATTATCCTGTAGCATACGATAATTATTCGCGTGAAATTTCTTTGCCTATTTATTATGGATTAACAGATGAGCAGGTGAAACAGGTTGCCGATGCAGTGATTCACTCTGTTGAAGAGGTATTGCAATTACATAAGGTATAGTTCTTGATGAAACGAATGTTCGACATCATTTCTTCATTCCTTGTTTTGGTTCTTTGCAGCCCATTGTTTCTGCTGATAGCCTTGCTAGTGGCACTTACTTCGAGCGGTGGTGTATTTTATTCTCAAAAAAGAATTGGCAGATACGGAAAAGAGTTTTCACTCCTTAAGTTCAGAACGATGTATAGTGGTTCTGATAAAAAAGGTTTGCTGACTGTGGGTATGAAGGACAATCGTATTACAACGACAGGTTACTATTTACGCAAGTATAAATTAGATGAACTGCCTCAGCTACTTAACATCATCAAAGGAGATATGAGTGTAGTGGGGCCGCGACCTGAAGTGAAAAAATACGTGGACCTTTACAACGAGGAACAACTCCGCGTGTTGAGTGTGCGTCCGGGTTTAACCGACCTTGCATCGCTGCAATACATCGATGAAAACAAAGTACTGGCACAATACGACGATGCCGAGAAAGCATACATCGAAATCGTAATGCCACATAAACTCACCCTCAATCTGGAATACATTCGCAAACAATCGTTTCTTTACGACCTGAAAATAATTTTCCAAACCATATTGAAATTGTTTTAAGTGCGATTCACCCGTAGAAATATTCTGCCACGTTGGGCCATCTTCACAATAGATGTGATGTTGGTTCTGCTTTGTTATTATGTAGCGTATCTCTTGCGTTTTAACTTCACCATACCAGACTACGAAGTGGAACTGATGCAACGAGGTATCGTAGCCTTACTCATAATTCGTATTTCAGGATTCATTTTGTTTAAGACATACAGCGGAATGATTGCCTATACCAGTTCTGAAGATGCGCAACGTCTTTTTATCACTATTACATTGGGAACACTGCTGGCGGGCTTACTCAACTTTGTCGTACACGAAGCAGGTTATCCTTATCTGATTCCGTTTTCTGTTTTGTTGATCGAATTTTTGGCTGAGTTGGTATTCAGCACGGGTTATCGATTAGCTGTAAAAATTCTGTATCTCGAAATTGCACAGGCTTCAAAAGAGAAACGCAACATTATCATTTTCGGAGCGGATTTTAACGGTTCAGTTACCAAGCGCACTATGGAGCGCGACAGCAAACACAACTATAATGTAGTGGCATTTATCGACAGTAAACCACAATTAGTAAAACAGCAACTGGAGGGAGTCAAGGTATATGATGCCAAGCAGGATTTGGAAAATCTGTTGAACGATTATGACGTGAAAGAACTGGTGATAGCGAGATGGGAAGTTCCGGCAGGTATAAAGCGAAACATAGTAGATACTTGTTTGAAACATCAGGTAAAGGTATTACATACTCCTCCCAGTTCGCAATGGTTGAATGGTAACTTGAAAACAGCTCAGATTCGTGAAGTGCGTATTGAAGATCTTCTCGAACGCGACCCCATTCAACTGGATTTGAATAAAATCAAACAACAGGTAACAGGCAAAACCATTTTAATTACCGGTGCTGCGGGTTCCATAGGTTCTGAAATAGTGCGACAGTTAGCCGGTTTCCAGCCTGCATTACTGATTTTGCTCGATCAGGCGGAGACACCTTTATATGAAATTGAAAACGAGTTGCGTGTAAGGTTTTCTGGTTTGAAACATGAAATAGTGATAGGAGATGTCTGTAATAAGGAGCGTATGGTGAATGTGTTCAATACCTTTAAACCGGAAGTGGTATTTCATGCTGCGGCATATAAACATGTACCTATGATGGAAACCAATCCATCTGAAGCTGTATTTACCAATGTCCTGGGCACAAGGAATTGTGCAGACCTTGCTGTACAGTTTGCCGCAGAAAAATTTGTGCTGGTGAGCACCGACAAGGCCGTTAATCCGACAAACGTGATGGGAGCAAGCAAGCGCATAGCAGAAATATATGTGCAGAGTCTGGATAAACATCTGAGTGGTTCTGCATCATCGACTCGTTTTGTTACTACTCGTTTTGGTAATGTTTTAGGTTCAAATGGCTCAGTGATTCCACTGTTTCGCAAACAACTGGAGGCAGGTGGTCCCCTTACGGTTACACATCCTGAAGTTACCCGCTACTTTATGACCATACCTGAAGCTTGCCAGTTAGTACTTGAAGCAGGAGCAATGGGGCAGGGTGGTGAGATATTTATTTTTGACATGGGTGACCCCGTTCGCATAGCTGACCTTGCTAACAAGATGATTGCTCTTTCGGGATTAGAACCGGGTGTTGATATAGATATCGTTTATACTGGTTTACGTCCTGGAGAAAAGTTGTATGAAGAATTATTGAACAACGGAGAGAACACCACACCAACACATCATCCTAAGATAATGATTGCCCGTGTACGCGAATATTCATACAACGAAGTGAAACAAAGTATTGATAAACTCATCAGCATGTTTTCTACACAGGATAATATGCAAATAGTAACAGCTATGAAAGCTTTAGTGCCTGAATATATCAGCAACAACTCTGAGTTTGAGCAGTTGGATAATAAAGCAGTTTAGGATTTAACTGCTAGCAATCTTATAACACTTGCTTCTCCCTGATGATAAGGACCTTCGTTGAGTACAACTTTGATTTCTATAAGTTCCGAGATGTGTAAAGCTGAAAAATCCTGCAGTAATTCTTCAATACTATATAGCATCGTGATATCTCTGGGACCGCCACTTTGATAATGTAGTTGTTGTTTGCTAAAACCTTCCAGTATGAGCGTACCGCCGCTTTTCAAAGATTGAATGCAATGATGATGAAAGGCTCTCCGCTGCAATTCAGGTTGATGCGAGTATATGATGGCGACAGCGTCTAAGTGGTTCGATGAATAAGGATAATTCAATACATCATTTAATTCATACTGTATGGTTAATCCTAGACTTGCTGCCTGTTTCAAAGCTTTTTCTTTTGCAACATCGCTTTGATCAAATGCACTAACCTCCCAACCTGTTAAGGCTGCGTAGATGCCATTACGTCCCTCTCCTTCACAAGGTAACAAAAGCTTTCCTGGCTTTAGCTTATCCAGTTGCTGTTTGAAATATTCGTTGGGTGTAAGGCCATAAACGGATTCTTCTTCACTGTATCGCTGATTCCAGAATTCTTTATTCATCTTATATAGTTAATGGACTACAAAGCGATTCCCATTTTCAAACCCAACTATAAAACAACCTTTGAAACCTTTATTACTGAGTTCCTCCATTTGTTTCATTGCTTCTTCTTTGCTTTTGTGCTTACCTGCAAAAACACGATTCATACCGGTATTGTCGGTTTCTACGCGAACTGCTGTTACATCACTAAATGGAGCTGCCTTAATGTTAATAGTGTTTTTGGAAGCTCCTAGTTGAATAGAATAATAAGTGTCAACGCTTGTTTCTTGTTTCACTTGATTTGTATTACCGGGTGTTGTTTGTGCATTCAGATTCGGTTTCTCCTGAGGTATATTTTGTTTTACTTCAAGGTTGTTTTCCTTAGGTTGGTTTTCCTGTTGCACTGAAATGGTTCTGTCATTGGTATTAAACAAGGCATTCACCTCACCTTCCATCTTAATCTTGTAATTTTTAATGGCAGTGAAAATGGATTGTGTTAATTCGTTTTGTCCTTTATCTGATGCTAAATACTGTTCTTCATTTCTGTTAGTTAGGAATCCGGTTTCAATTAGAATAGCAGGCATTGTCGTACGCCATAAAACAAGAAATCCTGCCTGCTTTACACCGCGCGATGAGCGACCATCTTTCTTAAATTCTTCTTCTACATTAGAGGCCAGCATCAAACTCTGATTGATGAACGCATTTTGATTTAAACTGAACATGATGTATGCCTCAGGCGAATTAGGATCAAAACCATCGTAGTTGATGTCGTAATTTTTTTCCATCAAAATGGCTGAGTTCTCGCGCTTAGCTACATCTAAGTTGCCTTCAGTTTTATGCAAACCCATTGTCCAGGTTTCTGTACCGTATGCAGAAGTATTCTTATTGGCGTTGCAATGAATTGAGATAAATAAATCTGCTTTATGGCGATTTGAAATGGAGGCTCGTTCATGCAGTTCAATAAATTCATCCGTCTTTCGCGTGTAGATCACCTTTACACCGGGCATATTCTTTTCCAGCATAGCACCGAGTTTGAGTGCTACCGAGAGCGTGACATTTTTTTCATATGCAGAAGTTCCATGGCATCCGGCATCGTGGCCGCCATGTCCTGCATCAATTACAATAGTCTTCATGGCATAATTAAATCGCCACTTTACACGTTCTTCCGACTTTTTAGGCATAAGAAGTAAAAACGCACAAATACCTGTTAATGCAACTATTCTATTCACAGCTTAATCTTGTTGTAGTTTTAACCGCGGATTATTGATGTTATTGGGTTCCGACAAATTTATTTCTGACACAACCGAAACGCCTTTACGGAGCCGCTTCAGTTTAACGATGCTGCTGTTAATTGTAGTATTCATTGGAACAATATTCAATCAGTCAGCACAGGCATTCAATCTTTATACCAATCCGGCGGTAAATGACAGTATTCCCACAGATACCCTTAAGGCAAACAGCGATTCTCTGCGTTTTAGCAACGACGCATTAGACAAAGCTGTGAATTACTACGCGGAAGATTCCATTGTATATGACATCGAGAACAAATTAGTACATCTCTATGGAAAGGCTCATGTAGACTACGACGATATTACTTTGGATGCAGCTTATATTATATTCAACTGGGAAGACAACACTGTGAGTGCCTTTGGGATGAAAGACAGCAACGGTAAAGAATATGGCCTTCCCCATTTTATGCAGGGTGATGAATCGTACGATGCACGGGAACTATCTTTCAATTTTAAAACCCGCAAGGGTCGTATCAGCGAACTTCTTACACAACAAGATGAAGGCTATCTGCATAGTGAGGTTATTAAGCGCAGTAAAGACGAAACGTATTTTGGGTTGCGTAATAAATTCACTACATGCAACTATGCCGACCCTGACTTTTATATAGCAACTAAAAGGGTCAAAGTGATTCCTAAAAAAGTGATTGTTACAGGCCCTGCCAATCTGGTTGTTGGAGGAGTGCCCACTCCATTGTTTGTTCCTTTTGCTATTTTTCCATTCAAACAGGGAAGAACAAAAGGCATCATCATTCCGGAATATGGTGAGCGTAACGATCTGGGTTTCTTCCTCGCCAATGGCGGGTATTATTTTCCAGTAAAAGACTATCTCGATTTTGCAATCACAGGTACAATATTTTCCCGAGGCACTTGGGGTTTGAATCTAATTTCCCGATACAATCAGAAGTATAAGTATAGCGGCAATGTTTCCATAAAGTACTTGCGCGAGCGAGCATTTAATCCTGCCGACGCAACTAACTTTTATCTCAATCAGTTTAGCGTACAGTGGAATTACAACCTGGATCAAAAAGCAAATCCGAATTATCGTTTTTCTGCTGCGGTTAATTTTGCCACGAGCGGATACAACCGTCGCTATACTTCACAAGCCGATACGAGGTTGAATAACCAATTGGGTTCTTCAATTTCATATACCAAAGTGTTTCGTAAAGCACCGCTCAACCTAACTGCCACGGCTAACCATAATCAGAACCTTGCCAATAACATCGTAACAATTGGATTGCCCGATATCAATTTTGGCATGTCGCAGATTAATCCCTTTAAACGAAGCAGCAATGTTGGGAGGCCAAAGTGGTACGAGAAAATTACAATTGCCTATAATGCCAGTGCGCGTAATAATATTTCGGGTGTGGATACAGTGTTATTTAGAGGAAACGATGCCAATATTATTTTCAGACGGTTAATGAATAATGCAGCCTATGGAGCCCGACATACAGTGCCTATTAACACCTCACTGAATGTACTTAAGTTTTTTACGGTCACACCCTATGCAAACTTCAGTCAGTGGTTTTACGGCAAATCGATTATCAAAAGTTGGAATGCTGACTCAAACAGGATAGAGTTGGATACTATTTCTGGATTCAGGTCGGTGTATGAGTATAATGCAGGTGTGAGTATTAATACACGATTATACGGTATGTATCAATTTCGTGGTAAGATAAAGGCTATTCGGCATGTAATAAATCCTACACTGAGCTTCAACTTCAGACCCGATTTTTCAAAAGAACAGTATAACATTTACCGTTCTGTTCAATCGGATAGCTCGGGAAGAAAGCAATTGTATTCTGCTTTTGAAAATGGTTTATATGGTTCACCGGGTGCAGGAAGACAGGGAGCAATAAGCCTGAATATCAATAACAATCTGGAGATGAAAGTACGTTCCAGAAAAGATACTATTACCGGTTTCAAGAAAGTTAAAATCATTGACCGTTTTGATTTTTCAACAGCTTATAATCTTGCGGTGGATACCCTGCAATTTCAACAAGTAAACTTCCGTATGATTACGCCATTATTTACTGGGATTAACTTAAATATGGATGTTAATTGGGATCCCTATACTATTGATAGAAATTCACTGCAACGTCGTAATGAGTGTTATATCAATGATGAAGGTAAATTATTGCGTTTTACAGCGGCAAGGCTTGCCGTCAACGGCTCATTTAGAAGTATGAGCAAGAAGCAACCTCAAAAGAATATTCAGGTTGGACCGGAAAACATGAGTGAATATGAACTGCTGTTGCGCTACCCCGATTTCTTTGTGGACTTCGATATACCTTGGAATTTCTCTTTTAGTTATCAGTTAAATCTTACAAAACGACCATTAACCAATAAGGACACCTTGATTTATAACCAAACCCTGAATTTGCGAGGCGACCTGAGTATTACCAAAAACTGGAAAGTAAACATAGTAACCAACATAGATCTCACAGCAAAAGAAATTTCAACTACAACTATTGAAGTATACCGCGATCTGCATTGCTGGCAGATGCGTTTTGTATGGATTCCTGTTGGTACTTTCCGCAGCTACAACTTCAATTTAAATGTGAAATCTTCTTTGTTGCAAGATTTAAAAATCAGCAGAAGGCGCGGCTGGAATGAATTTGTTTACTAATGTTAACAAATTGTTAAGGGATGATAGTTAGACTTATTATTCGGCTAAATTTGCACAGACAATAAAACCTTAACAAATGTCATTTGACTTCCTCAGACTCTTTGTTCCCAAAGACCGAAAATTCTTTCCCCTTTTTGATAAAGCTGCAGAAAACCTCGAGGCAGCAGGTAAACTCATTTTTAAATTGGTAAACGCTTCAAATGCCGATGAGCGTCACGATTTAATTAAAGAGATTGAATCTCTTGAACACATTGGCGACGAAATCACTCACGATATTTTTCAGGAACTCGGTAAAAACTTTATCACACCTTTCGACCGGGAAGACATACACCGGTTGGCTGCTGCAATTGATGATGTATTAGATTATATTCATGGTTCCAGTAAGCGAATAGATTTATATAAACTCACCACATTCTCTAACGATATGGTGAAGCTTGCATCGCTGATTCAGGTGCAAACCGAAGAGTTGCGTCGATGTGTACATGAATTAAAAAATATGGACAACATGCGCGATATCACCAACTCACTTGTCCGTGTAAACAGTGTTGAAAATCATGCCGATGATATTTTTGAGCACGCATTAGCCAAATTGTTTGACGAAGAAACCAACGCTATTCAGCTCATCAAGACTAAAGAGTTGCTCAGCATGATGGAAACAGCAACCGACAAGTGCGAAGATGCTGCCAATGTTATTGAATCTATAGTAATCAAAATGGCCTAAGCCTCATGACCTTACTCATAGTTGTTGTAGTCCTTGCATTAGCTTTCGATTTTATCAACGGTTTTCACGATGCTGCCAACAGTATCGCAACTGTAGTATCTACTCGTGTATTGTCACCCTTAACAGCTGTAATATGGGCTGCTGCATTTAACTTTTTAGCTTACTGGATTTTTGAATTGAAAGTGGCTGATACCGTTGCTAAAACAGTAAAGATTGATCATATCACTTTGACGGTTGTTATCAGTGGGTTGATAGCAGCTATCATTTGGAATCTGCTTACTTGGTGGTGGGGTATTCCTTCAAGCTCATCTCATACACTCATTGGTGGATTTGCAGGAGCCGGGCTTACACATGCCGGTTCTTTTTCGGCAGTGCAACTAGATAAGGTAATGCCAACAGTTTATTTTATTGTGTTGGCACCGCTAATAGGAATGATACTATCTTACTTCCTCTCAGTTATCACACTTGCCATATGCAGAAAAATGAAACCAGAAGCTGTTGATACACAGTTTCGACGTTTACAGTTAATATCATCCGCAGCTTACAGTCTGGGTCATGGTGGTAACGATGCGCAAAAGGTTATGGGTATTATTGCAGCAGCTATGTTTTCTCAGGGAATGATTGAAGATACTAAGCATTTGCCGGAGTGGGTGCCGCTATCGTGTTATGTTGCCATTGCGGCCGGTACTATGATTGGTGGCTGGAGAATTGTTAAAACAATGGGACAAAAAGTTACCAAGCTAACACCTTTCGAAGGCTTTGGTGCTGAAACAGCAGGTGCTTTTACTTTATTTCTTACCCAGTATTTTAAAATTCCTGTAAGTACAACACATACCATCACAGGTGCCATCATAGGTGTTGGTGTTACGAAGCGTATTTCTGCAGTACGTTGGGGAGTAACATTAAAACTGCTTTGGGCTTGGGTTTTAACTATTCCTGTAAGTGCTACACTAGCTATGTTGATTTACCTGATTTTGAAAAATTTTATAGGAGAATAATCAGTGATAAAAGGGTAGCAGGGTTTCGTAATAGATACCTGCTTGTACTTTTAGATGTGGTGCAATAACCGCATTCTCTTTTATTATGTTGCATACATAAATCCAAAGTGATACACCGTGTTCATCGGGTAGTACTTCCCAGGTGCGGCTCATTTCTGTTTTAATAAATCTATTCGCTTCGTTTAGCAAAGTTTCTGCAGTCGTATTAGCTTGTTCCAATTGTTTGGAACCTATCAGTACTTCGAGAAGAAGAACTTCTGTTTCTCTATAAGATTGAACATAAGAGGTAAACAATTCCATATAACGGTCGGTAAAGCGTTTAACAGCTGCGGTATCTCCTTGAGATAATAATGATTGAGCTGTGCTCAGAAATTGCAACTTATAGTTGCTAATAAATTTGTCAAATGTCTCATTGTCGCGATGCGTAAAACGCCATTCGTATACTTTCAGTAATAAATCCTCTATACGAAGGTTAATGACCAGCTTGTTCTTGAGTTCGGCGTTAGTATGGAGTTGAAAAATCAGACCCAAGGATGACAAATTTTCGTTGTAAGGCTCATATATATAATCCATGCATGTGTTGGCAAAACAGAGTGCATAGGTTTTTATATTATTCTGTATAAAGTCAATTAAAAAAACATCTGCTGCATATAGATAGGTGCTCTTATAAGATGAGGTAAATGTCGTGAGTCGCTCTTTATTGTTTTCATCAAAATCGTTCACAACAAACATGATATTCTGTGCCTGTAATTGCACATAATCTTGTTGCGTCTTGAAAGTATAGGTAGCCAATGCCATCAACTCGTCTTCGGCAGAAACAAAGGGATTTGTATCGCTCAACATAACAACTTTGTTTTGTAAATGCATATATTGCTGATCGCTGAGGTTTAATGCAAGTTTGTATTTATATCGTAGGAAATGAATGTAACGTGCAGTATTCAGCAAACTGCTATTCGTTACAACAACATCATTTCGCGTACTTTGAGTAGCTTGCACATATAAAAGCGGATAGGTGTCATTATCGCCGCCTGTAACCAGTAAACTGTTTAATGGACAAGAAACCAGAAAGTTCTTTGCAGTTGAAATAATAAATTCATCATACAAACCTTCAGGTAAAAAAGAGTTAGCCTCATTTTCAAAGCCCATCACCATTAAGGTTAAATACGCATTGAGATGTTCGTTGGAATATTTGGTGTATATATTACCCACCATTGTGGGGAACGTAGGGTTTTTATCACAGACCTGTTTAAAGAAAGAAATAGCTTGTCTTTCTCTATCAATAAATACACGCACCGAATCTGATGATACATCAGATCTGCTGAAAGTAGTGTCATATTTGCTTGTTGTGCTGTAAGCATCATACGACCATAAACATTGCGCAGCATAGTTGGAGTACGCACGACCAACAGCATATAATAATGTATCGCTCAGGTTGGGCAGTGAGGCATATAAGTCACATACATCGCTACTCCAGTTTTTATAACCAAAGAACGGATGAACCTCGAACGCGTTTGTGAAGTAATCATATTCGTAAGGTTTCCAATACGGATTGTCTACTTTGGACGATGACTTCAATGCCAGCTGCTGATATTGCTTTCGGTTGTAAGACCAAAGCAATAGTGATTCATAAGGGGTACCTTTTTGTACTGTCAGATCATAGAGTTCCACATACCAGCCAAAAGGTTTGCGGGCAAACTGCACCTGAATTTTGGATTCGAAGGATGTACTGTAATTCGACTTAAAGTGCTGAACCACACTCTCATAAGAAGGAAATTTATTGAGGCTGGGAGGTGCAGATTGTGCAATCGCTGAAATGACGGAAATCAGTATAAATGGTAAAATGAGTGCTTGCTTCATGGATGCTCAAAACTATTTTAAAAATATTTTTTCAATGCTGTAACTTTTGCATCAGCTACACGCTTTACAAATAATGAACCCAAAAGAATATAATGAATGCGTAACCGTATACAGCGATGCGGTATATCGATTTATTGTATCTAACCTAAAAGATGAAGATGATGCCAGCGATATTGTTCAAAATGCTTTTGAGGTTCTCTGGAAGAACCATCTCAAGGTGGAGTTTGCCAAGGCTAAGTCTTACCTGTTTACGGTAGCCTACCGTGATATGATAGACTTTATCAGAAAGCATAAACGAAAAATTCCTTTGCTGGAACAGCATGAAAACATTGCCGTTGATTACAATAACTACTCTGATACCAAACAAATTGTAGAACATTTTTTAAAGTCATTGCCCGAGGCTCAACAACATGTACTGATGCTGCGCGATTACGAAGGTTATAACTATAAAGAGATTGGTAATATCACAGGACTCAACGAATCTCAGGTGAAAGTTTACATCTTTCGTGCACGAAAGGAATTAAAAAATTTAATTGTTAAAAAAGAACACGTGATATGATAAATAAAGAAAACATCGAGGAGTACCTGTTTCGCGCTGCTGAAAAAGATTTAACTGCCGAAGAACAACAAATGCTTGATCAGTTCATCAGCAAACATCCTGAGTACCGTGCTGACCTGCTCGTCTTTGAGCAAACTGTGCTGCAACCCAATAACGTAGTTTTTGCACATAAGAAACTTCTGTATAAACCTGAAGAAGACCGCAGAATTTTATTTATGCCATTGATGTGGCGTGTTGCTGCCGTATTCGCCTTGCTTCTTAGCTCAGTTTCTGCATATTATTATTTTATATCTTCTTCAACCCAAAGGTCTGAAGCAGTTGTTGTTGTTAAACCAAAATCCAATTCCAATCCAGTTCAAATTCAATCTGAGAATGTCAATTCTGACAAGACTGAAACCAGTGTTCAACCATTAGTAACACAACCTGTTAAACCATCGGTTGCAAAACATCTTAATGCGCAGCAAAAGAATATTCAGAGCATTGAAAAAAATATTTCACAACCTGTAACTATTACACCTGATACCACGCTTCACTCTCAAATGACGAACAATATAGTACAGCAGATGCCAACAACAAACGCTATAAATCCTGTGGACTATGCCGTGCAACCCGAATTAATTCATCAGCCACAACAACAGCCACATACGATGCCTCAGAAAAAACTGAATAAGCGTGTAGAGTTAGTGAGTCGACTTTTACGCAAGACCGGTAACAAAGGTTTGGCCAATGGTGTGGAATATGTTGCCCAACTTAAAGACAAAGAAATAGAGATCTCTTATAATTCACGTTACATCAATTTTCAAAAATCATTTTCACTTAGTAAACTTTAATCTTATGCAAATCCGAATTATTTTATTGATACTGATACTTGCAGTCCTGAAAACCGCAAACGCACAAACACCACCGCCACCGCCACAAACACCACCTCCTCCTGCAATTAATGAGGCAGCTCTTCAACAACAACTCAGCATACTTCAACAACAACTCAGCGACTTGCAAAAACAGTTATCTGAAATATCCCAGCAACCTAACTCAGGTGATACGTCTAGCAAAGTGATTATCATCGATGGTAAAAACATCGTTATCTCCGGCGACGATTTTGAGAAAAGCATGCGAGATCTTACCAATGATTCTTTGCTTCTTGGTAAAGGGCTTAAAATTTATCAGAACAATGATAGTGTTATTGTAAATATTGGTGGAATGAAAGTTCGTGTCCTTGACCAGCAACCCGATTCAGATGCTGTTGTGATTCAGGAAGAGATTATAACAGAATTAGAACCTGAAGATGATGACATAAATGAAGACGATGATGGCGGTGTAATCAAAACACAGGTGTTTAGTTTACGAATGGGTTTTAATAATTTAATGTATAACAGGCAACTTAACACTGCTCCCGGATACAATGACCTGGAGTTGAATAACGCTAAATCGTTGAATGTTGGACTTGGTATAGTTAATATGCGTGTGAACCTGATTAAACACTGGTTGCGTTTTAATGCCGGATTACTCTATGATATCAATAATTATCGTTTCACTACCGATGCATCACTTATTCCACGCATCGACTCAGTGGCATTCAAGCCAAAAGAGTCAACTGAGAATATTTCAAAGAATAAGTTAACTACCACATATTTAATGCTGCCTGTAAACTTCACTTTTACATCATCAAAAGAATCAAAGAAAGCTTTCAGGATGAGTGCCGGATTCCGTGTAGGTTACCGCGTAGGTGCACACACCAAGCAAGTGGTGGATAGCAAGAAAGAAAAAGTGCGTGACGACTTCAACTTAAATCCTATAAAGTACGGTGTTACAGCTTCTATTGGTTATAGTTGGTTAAACCTTTATGCCGACTACGATATGACTACTCTTTTCAGGGATAATACACAGCCGGCTCTCATTCCAATACAAGTTGGCATAGTGTTAGCAGGCTTCTAATTCATCTTCATAATGTGTTGGGTTCATAGAAGCCGGAAGGCTTCGCACATTAGGCCCCGCCTCACCGCGGGGCTTTTTTTATTTAGCACGATAAAAGCTTATGCATTTCCTGGTATTACCGGCTACAACTTCAAGAAGATATATTCCTTCCTGAAGGGTACCAGTATAGATTATTTTATTGTTAGTGGCACCTTGTTGAACCATCCTGCCGTCCAATTGATAAATAGCAAAAACAACATCATCATTCATCAGAACTCGATCCTGCAATATGGTAAATTGAAGCGTGTTAATCAATTCTTCAACTCCAGTACAAATTGCAACCTGTATATAAGCATTCACGGTGGAGCTACATCCGAAACTATCGGTATAGCTATAGTAAACGTTGTAAAACCCTACAGCAGCCTGTGAAGCAAGAAAATTATTGTTGTTTAATAAGTCGCCACTGAATGTACCACCTGCTGGCAAACCGGTTAACACAATGTCATTACTTGGTAAACATATCGGGTCAGGAATTCCTTCAATTACAGGATCGGGGTTAGGCATAATATTCACTTCAATTTCATCGCTTGCCGTGCAACCATAGACGTCGGTAAGTGTAACACTGTATATACCACTTGTGCCAAGAAATATAGAGTCGGCAACCATTCCATTGTTCCAGGTGTAATAACCGCCGGACCCTTGAGGAACCAACATGCCAATAGTGCGCTCACAAACTACAATATCATCCCCTAAAGAAACAAAAGGACTAGAAACATAAACAGTATAGGTAACCACACTGTCACCAGGTTGAAAGGTAATGCTGTACTGGCCGGCACTACTGATGAGTGTTCCATTGATGTTAATAGTCTGTCCATTACAAATGGTTAAAGTATCAAGAGTTTGTGCTGATACATTATTATTTATGAATAACGCTATCAGAATAAAAGGGATTAAATAGTATTTCATTGTTGAGGTGATCTTGTTCAAATGTAATCAGCAATATTGAATTGATTGAAGTTATAATAAAGTTGAGAACTGCTACATTTGAACACGTGACAAAACTGAGTGTAAATATTAACAAGTTTGCGACACTGCGCAACGCACGGGGTGGCAATCTGCCTGATGTAGTAAAAGCAGCAGCAGACTGTCAGAACTTTGGTGCTGACGGTATTACTGTTCACCCGCGACCAGATGAAAGACACATCCGATATAGTGATGTTTTTGGTATTAAACCCAACATCACAACGGAACTTAATATTGAAGGTAAGCCAAATGACAAATTCATTGAAATGGTCCTGGATGTAAAGCCTGATCAGGTAACATTAGTACCTGATTCAGACGATGCCTTAACCAGTGACTGCGGCTGGGATACTATCTCCAACAAGGACTATTTACGCGGCGTGATTGATGTGTTTAAGAAAGCCGGCATTCGTGTTTCCATTTTTCTGAATCCTGAGCTTAATATGGTGGATGCCGCATTAGATACCGGAACTGATCGTGTAGAACTATACACAGGGCCTTATGCAGAAGACTTTTTTACTGATAAACAAAAAGCCATTCATCCATACCGGGCCGCTGCACAGCGTGCAAATGAACTTGGCCTGGGTATCAACGCCGGTCATGATTTGAATCTGCATAATCTTCAATACTTAAAACAACAACTTCCCCGGCTCGATGAAGTGAGTATTGGTCATGCGCTTATCTGCGATGCGATCTATCTGGGTTTAGAAAACACCATTCAGCTTTATAAACGTCAACTTATCTGATATTGAAAAAAATATTTGCGATATATGGTCTTATAGTCTTTGCTCTTATCATCATTGTAAGCATACCTATCTATTACTTTGTGTTTCTTACCAAGAGCGGAATAGCACGCGACAGGGCAGGACACAGAATATCACGCAATGCTGCTCATGTTCTCTTCTTCTTTTTTGCAACAAGAATTAAAGTTGAAAACGCCTCATGGGTAAAGCCTACAGACGTTTACATTTTCGTGGCTAATCACAGCAGTTTGCTAGATGTGCCTGCTGTAGCAATGATTACACCTAATACTTTTAAGTTTTTAGCCAAGCATGAGTTAACTAAAATTCCTTTGTTCGGATACATCATCAAGAACCTTTACTTCAGCGTGAAACGTACTGATAAAGACGACCGTGCTCGCAGTATGGATGCTATGAAAGAATGCTTGGAGCGTGGTGTATCACTTTTTATTTTTCCTGAAGGCACTCGAAATAAAACCAATGAACCATTGGCATACTTTTATGACGGTGCATTTAAACTGGCCATTCACAGCAGCAAACCTTTGATGGTTTGTACTATTTTGGATTCCAAGAAATTATTAAATGGTTCTTCTATGAGACCGGGAACCATTACATGCATTTTCTCAAATCCAATTATACCCGCAGCAGACGACACTGTGGAAACTCTCAAAGATCGGGTACGTGTGGAGATGCTACGGAAGTTGCATTCCGCTTGATTCCTGAAAATCAATATCCGTTGGTATGGTGAAGTATGTATTACTAACGGTTACGTTATCTTCTACTTTATATGCGACATACTCGTAACCAAAATCTAATGTACGGCTGATTTCACGGAGAGGAATATTATTCCATATTGAATACAACCCGTTAAAATTCATAGCCTCATAATTAATGGAATAAATTGTACACAACTTACCTGCAATTATTTCTGTGCCTTGCTCTTCAATACCAAATTCTTGCATGGTGTTTGCATCAATCTTAGAAAAATCTAATTGAGTTGGGTTTGCGTTACGGCTGATCTTGGTGATGTAACCTGTTTTCTTTTCGGGGTTGAAACTATAGGAATGACCATCAATATCAAGGGTAACCTGTGTTGTAGTGACTCGTTGTCCGGCTGCCTCAATAACCGTAACCGTCTCTACACGGCGCTTGGTGCCGTAATCATCAAAGTATATAGTTCGCTCTATGTCAGAGCCATGAATGGGCTTTGTACTTTTCATATAAATGATGCCCGACTTAATTTCCTTTGGATTTATTGCATCTGCATTATTCAATTCAGATTCATTATAGTTCGTATCTCCAACCTGAGAGTTGTCTTCAATCACTACAGTTTTCTGAGTGCATGAAAACAATAACAATAGCGTGAACAATAAACTGGTGTAGCGCAACATTTTAATCACTCAATTTTGAAAGTGCACCGCGCAATGCAGCAATGCTGTCAGTGATATCCTGTATGCTTGATGTTCCAACCGATAATCGATACCAGTTGTATTCTTTGTCTGAACCAAAAGCATAGAAGGGAACAATAGCCAGTCCGGCTTCGTGAAGCAGATACTCCGTAACCATGGCATTATTGGTGAGGCGTTCACCATTCACTTTCTTTTTGTTGATGAGATTAAACTGAATGGTAAGGTAAATGGCACTTTGTGGAGCAATGGCATTAACGGCAAATCCTTCCTGCTTCAACTGCATCAATCCTTTGTAAAAACCGTTAAGACGTAATTGAATAGATTCTTTAAACTGGTGAAGGTATTTGTTCACCTGCTCATCCATCAGCAGGTACTTTGCCGAAGCCACCTGTTCTGCCTTTGGTGACCATGCACCAATATGTGATAGAATGGCTTTCATCTTATCAATGATGGAGGAGTGCCCAAAAGTCCACCCAACACGTACACCTGTTGCAGCAAATGATTTAGATAAACCGTCAATAAAAACAGTATAGTCGCGCAGTTCAGGATAGAATTGAACTGGATTGTAATGCACCGTTTCGCCGTATGTTAATACCCAGTAAATCTGATCGTAGAGTATGTAAAGCGGTTTGCGGTTTTGTTCTTTTCTTTTTCTGTTTTCATGCAACACTAATCTGCATATGGCATCCAATGAGTCCTTGTTGAAAGATGTACCAGTTGGATTCAGTGGTGAACACAAAGCTATCATCGATGCATCGCCAATGTATGGTTTCACTTCTTCAGCTGTTGGCATAAAGTTGTTCTCCGGTTTGGTTTCCACCGGCACACCAATTGCACCAACCAAATGGCAATAGTGATTATTATTCCACGAAGGCACAGGATATATAACACGATCGCCACGATTCAACAAGGTTACATAAGCTGCATAGATAGCCGGCCGTGCACCGCTGGTTACCAAAACTTCATTGGGATGATACTCCAGTTGCAAATGCTTTTGCATAAAGTAACATATGGATTTGCGTAACTCAGCAATACCGTTGGCAGCAGGGTAGTTGGTTTGTTTATTCTGATATGCTTCAATGATGAGTTGTTCCAACTCAACAGGTATAGGAAAAATGTTGGGATCAAAATCGCCTATAGTGAAGTTGTAAATCTTCTTGCCTTTTGCAATCATGTCGTTAATCTCACCAGCCAGTTTAATAATCTCTGAACCAATAAGATTTTCCGCCATTTCCGATACTTGCATCATCTCCCGTTATTGCTTTTTAATTTCGTGTGCACGAAGGTAACTATTAATCGTTTTTTGAAAAAAACAAGAGGAGGCCTCCTGTGTTGATTAATTCAGTAAGGCGTGCTGTTCCATACGTTTCATCAAGGCGTTCTCAGCTTCTATGGCACGCGGCAATACCACAAACTCTTCTATTAATGAGTGTATATACAAATCGTTGGAGAACTTTCTCATCTGATTGCTGAAAATGCGAAACAATGAATACGCACTGAATGCAGGATGATGTTTCAGCACCCAACGATAAAATGTCTCATACAATTTGTCGTCGTGGTGATGTTCGAGTAAAAAACTCTTCAGGGATATATGGTTACTCTTGCGCAGCCAATATCCATACGTAGGTAATATATTGTTTGCCTCTGTACATAACCAAAGTATGTAAGGAATAAATGTTCTTTCTTCTTCCTGCATATGTTCCATCAATTCTTCTTTGAACTCCTGATAGCGCATCAGAAGAGACAATGCCTGCGAATAATCCGTAGCTGTTATGTTAGGTAAAAGAAGATGTAATGTTTGCTCTAACTCAAAAAATATCTTGTTGGTGTAGTAAGCATGAGTATGGCGAAGGTATAGCGTGAGGTGATACAAAGAAATGTTATTAAACAATTCAGCATCAAATTCTTTGTGTCCCTGAAGCAGATCAAATACTAAATCTAGCAACTCCATGTCCGGTTGAATTTCTGATTCAAAATCTCCAGACTCAGAACAGGAACGAATCAACTGAAAGCGCTCCATTAATTGCTTCTTATATAACTCCTCGTTCATTTACTGCAGCGAAATACGTAAAAAAAAATTTTGCATAAACACTTTATTTATTCCTGAATATGCATGACAGCATACGACTTGCCTCATCTAACTTCTTAGGTGTCACAGTAGCTAAAGCATTATTTAAATCAATATAGTCAATTTCAATCACATCATACTCAATAGCATGGAACTATGTATTGCTGTTTTTTTAAAAATACTTACGAGTATAGGACGGCATACATTTCATAACAATCTAATAAGAGGTTTGTTTCTTACGCCTCATGAATATAAGCTACTTAAAGCCATAGAGTTGATTGCCTCATACTATACAACTTGAATTACTTGGCAGAGTGGCTCCAGTTCAGAAGTATTGCATAGATATTATCAGGTTGGCTTCGTCGTATTTGATGCTGTACCAGAAAGCCCGCATTTATATCGTTGCGTTTGTTGTATCTGTATTTCACTCCGGCAAGATAACGTGTGCGATATAAAAAGTCCTCCGAACGCGGACGTTCACCCATACGTAGGTATCCCTCAAAATAAATGTATGGTGTCAGTTTTTTATTCAACTTATACTGCAAAGAAGTTTTGTTACGGTAATACCAGTTACCCCCTATAGCGATATCATCTTCCAGATCGGTTTGGAATTGTTCACGATTGCTCAACCTAAAATCTCCGAGCTTTTTTTCCAGCACTACATTACCATACCACTGATGCCGGGGCACCCAACCTTGTTCCTGGTCGTTCTTCACATTAAACACATATGCCGTACTCAGACTAAGCCATTTGTTAACTGTATAATCAGCTCCAACGTCTATAAATGAATAATCAAAGCGGGTGTAATTATTAGTTAATCTAAACTGATACTTGGCATGTACCTTCATGTTACTCCACAACTTCTTATCCACTTCATAACCCACCCAAGTCTGAGCATCCTGCGTTTGTGCGCATAACCTTGCACTCAACAGCAGTATAGCAGAGAGAAGGAGAATGCGTTGCATAAGAGCAATATTAGGGAAAGAAAAACTTTTTTATGAATAATGCAGAGCTGTTTCATTATGCGCTCAAATCAGGTATTTAATAAGAACAGTTTGCATCGTAATGATTTCAATTAATGATACTGCCTCGTCATTGGACCTATGAGATTTGAATAGTATTTTCATAGGAGTACATAGATACAAAACTTAAAGAGCCAACATTATCAAAGTAACTATGAAACTAATTATTACTGCATCACCGGTAACAATTTCTGTTTATATTCATTATCCTAAAATCTGTAAAGTTTTTTTTGACAGGGTCCACCTAAGGGTAAATTTCATTGCCACGAATCAGTGAGTATACAGCCATATCATTAAATGCTCCATCATAATAAATGCGGTCTTGAAAATGCGCTTCTTTGGAAAAACCTATGGATTCTAGCAAATAGATGGCTCCTTTGTTTTTCGGATTCACTTTTGCTTCAATACTATGCAGGTTCATATCGTCTAAACCAAATTTAACTATAGCGCAAACTGCTTCTATAGCAACATGCTTTCCCCAATAATCTGTCGAAAGTTCCCCGCCAATCTCTGCACGCATATTTGAGGTATCAATAGAATTAAATCCACAAGTTCCAATGATTTCGTTTTTATCTCTCAAAACACCTGCCCAGCCAATTGAGTGACAATTTTTGTATGCTTGTATAGTCTTTTCAATAAGTTTAACAGAATCATCTAAATGGTTCATCTTTTTACGTGCTATGAATTCATTTACTCTTCCGTTACTTCTCATCTTATAAACTTCTTCCGCATCTGTAATCCTGATGTCTCGAAGGGTAAGTCGTTTGGTAGTAAGTACCGGAAATTGTTCAAAAACTTTTTTGTTTATCTGATGAAACATTGACCAATCAATCTTAATGAATTCAATCTTACAACTCCCCTGTAGGCTCCCACAACTCAATTTTATTACCTTCAGGATCTATAATGTGAACAAACTTACCGTAATCGTACGTCTCAATTTGATCAACAATGGTTACACCTTCTTTCTTCAACTCTTCAACCAGTGCAACCAGATTTTCAACTCTGTAATTTATCATAAACTCCTTGGCCGAAGGCTCAAAGTATTTGGTGCTCTCTGAAAACGGTGCCCATTGTGTTTGTGCCTTTGAATTGCTTTCGGGTTTCTCGTACCATTCGAACATGGCACCGTAAGGATTAACTGGCAAGCCCAGATGCTTTACATACCATTCTGTTGTTGCTTTTGGGTCTTTGCTTTTAAAGAAAATGCCGCCAATTCCGGTAACTCTTTTCATAGTTGTGGTTTGTTTCAAGTGTGAAGTAATAATTTTATCAGCTGCTAGTCCAAGCGCAAATGAAGCAAGAAGAGCAGTGATGAGGATGTATCTTTTTATCATCGAATAGTAAATCTAAACTTTGTTTTTAACTGTTAAGCTGTTAATACAACAATACTTTACAACTACTTGCTCCGTTAATATTTTTATCAGTGAACAAAAGAAAAAGTATTATCTGATGTTGATGAGTAAACTTTGCTGATATACCATAGTCATAAAAAATAATTATTTTAATATGGATTTAATGGATTTAAAACACCTGATGAATCGTACTTCTTTTGGATTAAGACCTTCAGATATTCAGTTGTTGGGTACAATGGAATTGAATGAATGTGTTAACTCTTTATTCATCAGGCAAAAGAATACTCATAATCATTCAGAAAATCAGTTTGTTATTAAAAGAAAGAAAGAGTTATCAAAGGAAGAACGGGAAATGATGATAACTCAGGAAGCTGACAATCGTCGTGAAATGAATGCCAACTGGATAAAACATATGGCAGTTACAGATGATACACTCTTGGAGAAAATGGTCATTTTCTGGCATGATCATTTTGGTGTAAAAGCATTGTTAAGTGCTGTCGGTGCTCTCCATCACGAAACCTTACGTCAACATGCCTTGGGTTCGTTTCGTGATTTATTACACGCTATTGCCAAAGATCCTGCAATGCTATTGTTCTTGAATAATCAGCAAAACAAAAAATCGTCGCCAAACGAAAACTTTGCACGTGAACTACTAGAACTTTTTACAATGGGTGAGGGAAATTATTCCGAGAAAGATATCAAAGAGGCAGCTCGTGCATTTACAGGGTGGAAAACCAGTCTGAATGGAGACTTTCTTTTTGTTAAGCAACAACATGATGAAGGAGAAAAAACATTCATGGGTCGTAATGGAAATTTTAATGGCGACGATATTATCAATATCATTCTTGAGCAACCTCGCACATCATACTTTATTACTGAAAAACTATATCGGTGGTTTGTAAATGAAAAGCCCGATTCAAATATTATCTCAAAATTGTCAGAATCATTCTTCAAGAACAATTATAACATTTCAGATTTATTGAAAGATATTTTCACCTCATCATTCTTTTATGAGAAAGTTAACAGAGGCAACAAGATTAAATCACCGGTTGACTTTCTTGTCGGATTGTTGCGCCATTTTAATGTCACCTGTTCCGATAATTCGTCATTATTTACTTTACAGAAAGTATTGGGTCAGATTTTATTTGCACCTCCTAGTGTTGCAGGTTGGACCACTGGTCGCGGTTGGATTGACAGCAGTACTCTATTATATAGGATGAAGATTACTCCTGCAATTCTGTTGGGAGAAGATATTGAGCTTATTGTAAAAGATGATTTTGATGCACAGGAAATGAACAACATGCCAAAAAAAATAAATAATGCATTAAAAGGTTTACAGTTTCAGATAAGCGAATGGACTAAATACAATCACGATATTAAAGCTATCAGTAACATACTACTGGCTGCCGAACCTACTGCTTCGGTAATGGATTATATAAAACAAATGATTTCTAAAGCCGAAAACGGTAAAAAGACACAATATGCTCTAGCATTACTAAGCAGTCTTCCCGAGTATCAGTTATCATAATACAGCCACCAAAAACTTGTGTAAAATGAAATTCAACAGACGACAGTTTATCCGCAACACATCTCTCATCAGTTCAACATGTCTAATGCCTCAATTCTTGAAAGCTTTAAATATTACCAATGGTTTGGCGTTTGAGGGCAAGAAACTGATTATTGTACAACTATCAGGTGGTAACGATGGCTTAAATATGCTGGTACCTTATACGAATGACCTGTATTACTCTTTAAGACCTCAAATTTCACTATCAACAGATTTGCTTATCAACTTAAACAACATGGCAGCATTGAATAATAAACTGCCTCATATCGCAGATATGTATAATCATAATGAGGCGCTATTTATCAATAGTGTAGGATATCCCAATCCAAACCGGTCACATTTCAGATCTATGGATATATGGCATACAGCATCCGATGCTGATAAATATATTGATACCGGATGGATAGGACGCTGGCTTGATAATTCATGTAACGTTTCCTGCAGTATTCCTCAGGCAATTGAAATTGACGGCAGTTTAAGTCTTGCTTTGAAAGGCTCTCAGGTTAAAGGCCTTGCTATTGACAATATCAGCCATTTCAAGGTGATGGCAGAAGGAAATTTGATTAAAAATTTATCTGAAACAACAATTGATGGTAACGAGGAACAGATTTATTTGTATAAAACACTAACTGAAACAGTTCAAGCAGCTTCATATATTGATGAAAAAATGAAAAGTGCTTCGGTAAAAACAGTATTTCCTCTTACATCCTTAGGTAAGCAACTCCAGACAATAGCACAATACATTCAATCAGGCTTTGAAACACCAGTCTATTACACATCTATTAGTGGGTTTGATACACATGTACAACAAAAGGGTGCTCAAGCTCGCTTGTTTACTCAGCTTGATGATGCCTTATTTGCTTTAAAAACAGAATTGAAACTGCTGGACGAGTGGAAAAACACTGTAGTACTTGTGTTTTCTGAATTTGGAAGACGTGTTAAAGAAAATGCAGGTGGAGGTACCGACCACGGAGCTGCAAATTGTACGCTCTTACTAGGTGGCGGGTTAAAAAAAGGAGGTATTTATAACTCAATGCCAGATCTAAAGAACCTTAAGGATGGAGATATTATTATGGAAGTTGATTTCCGGCAGATATACGCATCATTACTTAGTCAATGGTTGAAAGCTGATGATCATCGTATTCTAAATAAACAGTTTGATCATCTTGCTCTATTTCCATGAGTATATGTCACCTGAGTAATATATCTATAAAGATCTTCAACTCGTTACCTATTTACTGGGTATTCAATCCTGATTTGTATTATAGTTTAATTGTGTTTCATAGTTTCTTTCCATTTTACCGAACTTTGCCAGCGTATATTGATAGAAATTATGAAACACCCTAAAGACACACTGACCATAATGACCGAATTGGTGCAGATTACTGACGCTAACAATCTGGGAAATCTGCATGGCGGTCGTTTAATGTACTGGATGGATATATGTTCCGCTATAGCTGCTTCCAAACTTGCAGAAGCTCCTGTTGTTACTGCCTCGGTTGATAATGTATCCTTTCATGAACCTATCAATGTGGGTGATTTATTAACTATTGAATCTAAAGTAACCCGCACTTTTCGAACATCTATGGAGGTTTATCTTGAAGTATGGGTGCATAAAGATTATGGCAAACGCAAGGTGAAAAGCAACGATGCCTATTATACTTTTGTTTGCTTGAACAAAGAAGGTAAACCATCACCAATTCAGGAAGAAGTGCAACCCGATACCGAACACGAACAAAAGTTATTTGAAGGTGCACTTCGTCGCCGACAGGTACGTTTGGTGCTCGGCGGAAGAATGAAAGTAGAAGATGCTAACGAATTGAGAGCTTTATTTTTTCACGATAAATAATCTGTAATGAACGTATTGCATTGTTCATTTGAATGTTATCCTGCAGCTAAAGTTGGCGGTCTAGCCGATGTGGCTGGCGCATTGCCTAAGTATCTGAATCAATCAGGTATTCAGTCTGCGCTGGTGATGCCTAAGTTTAATACAAGTTGGCTGAATGATGCCTCGTATGAGGAAGACTATAGTGGTCATTTACGTTGGTTTACTGGAGATGTGCATTTCAGAATTCTTCGCGAAGCCAAACAAACTCTTGGTTTTACTTTATATGTAGTGGAACTAAGCGATTTGTTTTATCGACGTGGCGTGTACGTGGGTGACAATGGCTATGCTTACAACGATGAAGTGGAGCGTTATATCGCTTTTCAGTTAGCTGTGCTTACCTGGCTTCGTCAGTTTGAAAGCAAACCTGATGTGCTGCACGCGCACGATCATCACTGTGGTTTAATTCCATTGATGATGCGATTCAGCCCGGAGTTTGAATCATTGAAACACATCAAAACGGTTTTCACCATTCATAACGGATTGTATCAGGGAGCATTTGGCTGGGAGAAAAAATATTTGCTGCCTTATCTGCCACATGAAACTATAGGCCTACTGGATTGGAATTATCATATCAATCCTATGGCTGCAGCTGTTAAATGCGCCGATGCGGTAACTACTGTTTCCAATGGTTATATGCAGGAACTGATGCAATATGCCAATGGTTTGGAATCTCTTTTTCGCAGCGAACAACAAAAGTGCTTCGGTATCATCAACGGTATTGATGATGAGGTTTGGAGTCCGGCTACGGATAAATTTATCGCTCATCATCTAAAGGATGATGTGGTATCTTACAAACAAAAGAATAAGCTATCCTTATGCAAAGAGTATGGCTTTGATGCATCAAAACCTTTGTTTGTTTTCATTGGAAGGTTGGTACAGGAAAAAGGAGCAGACCTGATACCTGATGCCGTGAATAGATTTTTACAGCATAAAGACGCACATTTTTTGTTATTAGGTTCCGGTTCAAACGACATTGAATATGCCTTGCGAATGGTGTCAACAGTTCATGCATCGCGTGTGCGTTTTGCACAGGGTTATAATGAACCACAGGCGCATCGTATGTACGCATCAGCTGATTTTCTGCTGATGCCTTCGCGCATCGAACCCTGTGGACTGAATCAGATGTATGCCATGCATTATGGAACTGTACCCATAGTCAATAACACCGGCGGACTGCACGATACAGTTTTCGATTTAACAGAAAGTACACCGCGTGGTTTTAAGCTAAATAAAGCCACAGTGAACGAACTATACGGTGCCATGCTACGTGCCAATGATTTCTATGATCATAAAGAAATGTTTGAAGCCATCAGAAACGAAATTGTTAAAATAGATTTCTCCTGGACAAAAGCTGTACAGGCTTATGTTCAGTTATATCATTCCATCACCAAACATCAATTAGCTCTATGATAAAAATGGTATGCTTAATATTAGGCGGCGGTGCTGGAACGCGCTTGTTTCCACTCACCGAGCAACGCTCCAAACCCGCTGTACCAATTGCGGGTAAGTATCGCTTAATTGATATTCCAATTTCCAATTGCATCAACAGTGGAGTGAAACGAATGTTTGTGCTCACTCAGTTCAATAGTGCCTCGTTGAATGCGCATATAAAAAACACATACCACTTTGATGTGTTTCATCCCGGTTTCATAGATATACTGGCAGCAGAGCAAACTCCCGGTAGTAAGGAGTGGTATCAGGGAACTGCCGATGCCGTGCGTCA
Source organism: uncultured Bifidobacteriaceae bacterium (assembly GCA_964640655.1). Classification (GTDB taxonomy): domain Bacteria; phylum Bacteroidota; class Bacteroidia; order Chitinophagales; family UBA10324; genus BJGO01. The sequence goes on from CAZXFT010000016.1 coordinate 69,181, forward strand.
AAGTATGCATCACCTGAAAAATCACGACTATGACTACATACTGATTCTCTCCGGTGATCAACTGTATCAAATGGATTTTGAAGCATTGGCCAAGTATCATATAGAGAAGAAAGCCAACCTTTCTATTGCCACTACAGCTGTGCCTGCTCGCGATGCAACAGGTTTTGGTATTATGAAAGTGAATGACGAAAGGCTTATCAGTACATTTATCGAAAAGCCCCGCGAAGAGGAACTCAAAGACTGGACTTCTCCGGTGAGCGATGAAAATAGAAATGCGGGGAATGTGTTTTTAGCTAACATGGGTATTTACATTTTCAATAAAGACACATTACTGGAATTGTTTAATACTCATCCCAATGCCAACGACTTTGGTAAGGAAATTATTCCGGCTGCTATACATAGTGGTAAACGTGTTGCCAGCTTTGAGTTCAGCGGTTACTGGACCGACATAGGTAATATTCGTTCTTTCTTTGAAGCTAATATAGAACTTACCGGAGCATTGCCTCGCTTCAACCTTTTTGATGTACAACGCAAGGTGTTCACACATCCTCGCTTGTTGCCACCGAGCAAAATATTTGGAACCAGACTTAATGAAGCATTGGTGGCAGATGGCTGCATCATTCACGCAGAACATATTGAGCAAAGCATCATTGGGATTCGTTCACGAATTGGCAAAGGCACGGTGATTAAGCAAAGCTATATGATGGGTTCAGATTTTTACCAAACCATAGAGCAATTAGCAGATGCACATTATCCAAAAGTTGGGGTAGGTGAGCGTTGTAGCATTGAACGGGCTATTTTGGATAAAAATTGTTGCATAGGCAACGATGTGTGTATTCGCGGCACTGAACATTTACAGGATACCGATACAGCATCCTATACCATAGTTGATGGAGTGGTGATTGTCAAGAAGGGTGCTACCATTACAGATGGTAGCAGGATAGGTGATTGTTAGTTATATAAATACTTATTACTATAAATACTATGAAATTAGATATACTTGCATTTGGCGCTCACCCTGACGATGTAGAACTTAGCTGTGCCGGCACACTGATCAAACATGCCGCACTTGGATACCATTGCGGTGTGATTGATCTTACACGCGGTGAGTTGGGAACACGCGGTTCAGTTAATCAACGCGATGCGGAAGCTTCAGCAGCAGCAAAGGTGATGGGCCTGAGTGTTCGTGATAATTTAAATATGCGTGATGGTTTCTTCTGTAACAATGAGGTTCATCAGTTACAGGTGATTCAAATGATTAGAAAATATCAACCGGATATTGTGTTGTGTAATGCCATTGATGACAGGCATCCTGACCATGCTCGTGCGGCTTCTCTTGTCAGAGAGGCTTCATTTCTTGCAGGATTATCTAAGATTGAAACTCAGTATGATGGTAAAACACAGCAAACATGGCGTCCACGTAAAGTGTTGCATTATATTCAGGATAAAGAATTAAAGCCCGACATATTGATAGACATCAGTGGTCATCTTGATAAAAAATGGGAAGCTATTAAGGCATATACCTCACAGTTTTATAATCCTAATTCAGATGAGGCACCAACTTACATCAGCACACCGGAATTTTTAGAAGCATTAAATGGACGCCACCTGATCTATGGCAAGTATATAGGTGTATTGCACGCCGAAGGTTTCAACACCCCACAATATCTGGGTGTGCGTTTGTTGAATGATTTATTGTAAGTTACACTGCTTCAGCTTCCTGTAGCTGACGGAAATCAACCGGTACCACTTTCGAAACACCCTCTTCCTGCATGGTTACACCGTAGATCACATCTACTGAAGCCATGGTTTGCTTATTGTGTGTTACTAAAATGAACTGCGACTTATCGCTAAACTGACGGATGATATCCGTGAACTTTCCTACGTTGGCATCATCGAGCGGAGCATCAACCTCGTCAAGAACGCAGAAAGGTGCAGGCTTCAGGAGATACAAAGCAAACAGCAACGAAATTGCTGTGAGTGTTTTTTCTCCACCAGAAAGTTGATTGATGGTTTGTGGACGTTTGCCTTTAGGCTTGGCAATGATATCAATTGATGATTCCAACGGACTATCCGGATTGCTGAGTAAAAGGTCGCAGGTATCTTCGGCAGTAAACAGATTGCGAAATACGCTAATGAAGTTTTCTTTCACCTGATTGAATGCATCCATAAACTGTTCGCGTGCTTTGGATTCAATTTCGTCAATGGTATTCATCAAAGATTCTTTTGCGGTTACCAGATCGTTCTTTTGTGTGATAATAAAATCAGCACGTTGCTTCATTTCATTAAACGCCTCGATAGCAAAAGGATTGATTTCACCATAGTTGTCCAGCCTGTTTTTCATCTTGTTCACCTTCTCATTCAATTCTTCTTTGATGAGTTCAGCAACAGGTTCCTGCTCCATCAAGTCGTCAATAGAAACTCTAAACTCTAAATCTAAACGCTCCTTCAGTGAGGCAAGCTGCAACTTCAGGTCATTCACTTTATCACGCATTTCAATCAGCAGCAAATCACAGTGCTCTCTTTGCTTGGTGATGTTTTTTATGGTTTCTTCCAGTTCGTTGATGGCGCCGCGACTCTCATAAAATATTCTGTCTGCGTCAGACACTATAGTTTCCTGACGTGTTTTGTCTTCATAAAGAAGAATCAACTCGGCTTCGGTTTCATTGCGTTTTGCTTCGAGTTCCATCAACTGTCTCGAAGATGATTCCAGATCAGCATTGTTGCGTTCAATGTTGCGGTTGGTTTCATCCAACTGTAAACGCTTGAAGTTAATTTCCTGCAACAGAGCATTAATTTTGTTTTGCTGTTGCAGAAACAAAATATTGTTCTGATTAAACAGCTGAGATGCTTCGTTCAGCTGTAAATCAACATTACCAAATTGGTGTTGTGTATCCTGAATTTTACCTTGCTGCACTTCGCGGGCACTTTGTTTTTGAGAAATAACATCACCCAGTATCAACAGGTCGGCATCTAAAGCGGTGCTACGCTCTATAATGGAATTCTTTTTGATGTCAAAGTCCACATAAAAGCGGTCAATATTTTCAAGTTTGGTTTTGATGCCGGTAATCTGATTGCGGGTAATGTTGTAAGTATCGCGAAGCGCATCCAACTGTTTATCGTGATTATTACTTTTCAGTGAAGACAGTTCCAGTTGCAGTTGCTGCAATGACTGACGAAGGTTGTCACTCTCGTTCTTTAATTGTTCAATTTCTTTATTGAGATTCTCCAGATTTTTTACACGACCTAATCGTTTGCCTCCGGCCGCACCTACCTGTCCGCCACTGAGTGAATGTTTGTTACGAATAAATTTTCCACTTCGAGCTATGTATGTTGCTTTAAAATTGGGTAATGTTTGATTCTCGTCAATGATGTAAACATTACGCAACAGATAACCCACCAGTTTACGGAAACGATCTTCGCATTCTACCACGTCGAGAGCACGCAATGCCTTTTCTAAACCTGATGTTTCAGTATGCTCATTTTCAAAATCGTTCAGTACAAAAAAGTTAGCTCGTCCTTTAGCGGCATTACTGAGCAGATTAACTGCCTGCATAGCCTCCTGCATATCGTTAACCACGTAATAGTTCAGGTATGGTTCCAGAAAACTCTCAATAGCAATACGATATTCGCTTTGAGCACTGATTACATCTGAGAGTAAAGGAGCCTGTTTATTCCATTCGTTATTATTTTTCAAAAACTTGATAGAGTCAGGGAAGCCCTCCATGTTTTCAATAAAACTTTTGGTCAGGTTATACTCGTTTTGTCTTGCATCCAGACCACGGTGTTTGGCATTCAACTTTTCGCGTATATCGTTGATTTGTTCTTCGAGTTTGGTTATTTGTTGTTGAGAAGCATCAGCCAGCTGTGTTTGTTGTTGTATGGCATCACGTTCCTGATTTTCTTTTTGTTCCAATGAAATCAGTTGCTCAGCTAATCTGTTTTTCTCCTCACTGCGTTGTTGAAGTTCGCGTTCGTTCACCTCCGTTTCGCGTATCAGATTTTCTTTCTGCACTTTCAATACAGTAATCTTCTTTTCTAAATCCACTATCTCATTTTCAACGCTGCGCATCTGTTGTGTTTCATTTTCCAATGCACGTTTGGAATCTGTATGTTGCAAGCGAATATCTTCCAATTTCAGTTTTGCATTTTCAAGTTCTGCCTGAAGTTGAACCAATGATATTTCTTCGGCATTCTTTCTTTCAGAAAATGACCCGATCGAACTTTCTAATGTTTCTATAGTATTAGATGCCTGTTCGTTTTGTCTTTTCCAGTTGTCGATCTTCTCGTTCAGGTGACGAATATTTTCAGCAGTCAGATTCTTTTCATTCTCCTTTTGCTTCAGGTAACTCACCAATTCATTCAATTGACGCTGAACCTGCAACAGATTTTTTTCTTTCTCTAGGAAATCGGATTTCTCTGCCTGCAGTTTTGCTTCCAATTGCAATAGTTCGGTTTCAAGTACAATCTTTTTATCCTGCTGTTCGGTTTGCTGCGTTTGAATATTTTCAAAGATCACCTTGTAATCTTTCAGGTTGTGCAGGGCTAATTGTATGCTGATTTCTTTATATTCTTCTTTGAGTTTGTGGTAGCGCTCTGTTTTGCGTGCCTGACTTTCTAGTGATTTCAGGTTGTTGTCAATTTCAAACAACAAATCTTCAACACGATTAAGATCTGCCTGCGTGGCTTCAAGTTTATTAAGTGTTTCTTTCTTACGTGATTTATATTTAGAAATACCTGCGGCCTGTTCAAACAACTTGCGGCGGCTGTTATCCTTGTCGTTTAGTATTTCATTCACCATACCTAATTCAATGATAGCGTATGAGTCACTGCTGATGCCTGTGTCAAGAAACAGGTTGGTGATGTCCTTAAGGCGACAATTCACATTATTCAGTCGGTACTCGCTTTCACCCGTGCGGTAGTAATGACGACTAATGGTAACGGTATTATAATCTGATGGTAATAGATTTTTATCATTTTCAAAGGTGAGGAACACTTCTGCTAACGCTGATGGTTTACGGTTTTTTGTTCCGTTGAAAATGACATTCTCCATTTTCTCTGAGCGAAGCACGGATGTTTTTTGTTCTCCCAACACCCAACGTATGGCATCCACAACATTCGATTTGCCACAACCATTTGGACCTACTACTCCGGTCATATTATCATTGAAGTGAATGACTGTTTTCTCGGCAAACGACTTAAAACCTTTAATTTCTAAACTGACTAATTTCACTGTGAAGTTTATATTTTTTGAAAGTCTGTAAAAATAACGGAAAGCCCGCTAGAAAGCCCCTTTCAGCCAATCATTGTGGAGAATTGGTGAATAAGTTTTTAAGCCATTGATTCTGAATTTATTCCAACGTTTTTTGCACTTTCTTTGGCAATTTTCTTATTACTTCACAATAACTGTTGTCTATCATCTCGAACAACAATTTATCGTTGATTGAATCATCGCATACAACGGTGTTCCAATTAACCTTGTTCATGTGATAACCCGGCAACACAGTTCCTTCAAAATTTTCGCGCAGTTCAACAGCCTTCTCTGGATCGCACTTCACATTAAATCTTAACGGAGTTTCGTCCAAGGCCGCAATCAGAAAAATTTTACCTGCTACTTTAAAAACCAAGGTTTGTTCATCGAAAGGAAAGCTTTCTGTTACTGATTTTTTACTCAGACAATATTCACGCAACTGTTCAATGTGCATGATTAACTTTTCATATTCACAAACTGTAAAGGCAACTCATACTTACCCTGACGACACAACTGCATTATAGCTTGCAAGTCGTCAATCTTTTTTCCGGTAACACGAATAATGTCGTCCATAATTGACGCTTGAACTTTAAAACCACTTGCCTTAATATCCTTAACTATCTTCTTGGCAGTTTCTTTATCAATACCTTCTTTTACCTTGATATCCTTTTTCACCATATTGCCGCTGGCGTATAATTCTTTACCAAAATCAAGACTATTTGGATCAACATGTTGTTTCATCATACGTGCAATAAGTACGTCTTGAATGGCTTTCATGCGCATGTCGTTTTCGGTTACTATGTGTATGTTGAGTGTTTTTTTGTCTAGTTCTATCTCAGTTTTAGAGCCATGAAAATCATAACGGTTCTGAATTTCTTTGCGAGCCACATTCATGGCATTATCTAAATTCTGATGTTCTATTTTGCTTACAATGTCGAAAGAAGGCATAGTTTAAATTTTCTTTAGGCGAAAGTAATTATGATAGAGCAAATAGCATTATTGTTTCACTAGCTTTTCTATAGCATCACCGGCCTTGATAAAATATGTTCCAGCTGGAATATCAGTGAGATCTAACATTTCTTCTTTGTAGTTTATATGCATTTGCAGTATTAGCATTCCGTTAACATTGAAAACACTGACTTGTTTTTGATTTTCAAAATCTGAAACGATAATTTGTACTGTGCCGCTAGTTGGTTGAGGATATAACTTTATAGACTGTTCAGTATTGTTTAGTAGAGCTATTTCAAGTCCGGTGTTGGTACTTAACTGAGTTTTAGTGAAGTAGATATTCATTCTGTTGTTGCGTGTATCTCCCCAAACTGCATAGAGGGTATCACCTAAGTAGGCACATCCCATAAAGTCATTTCCACTTTCTGCAATAATAGAATCAAAAGCAATAAATTGAGTAGATAATTTTTGATTAGCACTAAATGTTTGTCCGTTGTCGGAGCTCAATGCATAATAAAATTCATAACCATTGTTCCAGAAATCAGTGCCGGATGCGTCTCTTCTATCGCGCCAGGTTACGATGAGGTTGCCTGCTTCATTATAAGAGCCCCATACCATATCCTGTGCTTTACCATTGTTCAAGGCATCATCATTCACTCGAACAAGGGCATTCCAGTTGTTGCCTCCATCTAGCGATGTCATGGTCATTACATCTAGATCAGAATTAGTAACAAGAGGAATAATCAAAGTCATATTGTTTGCATTGCCTGGATCTGTTAACAAACAATATCCCTTTTTAAAATTGGTGTCGCTTACGGCATTCAAACCTGTCCACATTGTGGTGTAGCTGAGTGTTGTCCCCTGATTCGATGACTTCGCTAAATATAAAGCCGGTAATACATTTTGTGATGTTACATAACTGGGATATGCGGCACAGAATAGACCATCAGCTGTAACTGCCGGTGCGGCCAAAGGCTGTGCTATTGAATTACCGATTAGGTAACCGGTGTCATCTATTGGTTTGATATTGCTCCAGGTATAGCCGCCATCGATTGAAACTTTGTAGTAACTGCGGTTTGGTGGAGCAATCCATGGTGCCGGTTTAGTGGTAATATATAAGGTACCAGCAGATGTAGTGTTGGACCGATCACAAACCAGCCACGGTCTGTCTATAGGTCTTTTAAGTGGTACATCATACATGTCAAATGCTTTACTGGCAACATCCCAGTTTAAACCACCATCGGTTGATCGGGTGATATAAATACCACCACTATCCGGATTTTGCTTGTAGTCTATGTAGGCTAAATAAACTTTACCGTTCTTGTCAAAAGCCATAGTAGGGTCTGCCGAACCATAGCCTGTACCATAATGAGGATGAGTGTATGCTGTTGACCAGGAACTGCCACCATTAAAAGTAGCTCTTGATTTAATGGCTATTTTTAATTGGCCATTGGTCAGAATTAATCCCATCCACGAAACAACAATATGCTGAGGATTGGTTGGATTAACAGCAATATTTGGTTCTCCATCGAAGAATATTCCACTGCTTATGTTAGTGTTGGGTGTTTGCGCAACAAGATTAACTGCAAAGAACAGTTTTAGAACAATTATTAAGTATGTTTTTAGTCTATATGTTTTCATATTTAATCCTACATTAAAGCATGAAACAGATGATGTATGAATAGTGTATTTATTCAACTAATATATTAACGCAAAGCATTACTCTTACTCTCAAAATAAATTAATTATCTGTATGCTTTCCACTTGCTTTTTGCTTTTGTTTCAAAACTGGTTGAAGTATTCTGTTTAGTATGACTTGCGGTATAGGCCCCGATAGCGGCAATTGCTGCTGCCAGTTCTATTTGCTCAGTACTTTGAGTGAGTTGTTGTTTTTCCGAGTCAAAATATTTTGTAATAAAACCTGTGTCAAACTCTGCACTGCGAAACTTCTCGTGCTGCATCACCCATCGGCCAAAGGGCAGGGTAGTGCTTACACCACTCACTTCATACTCATCTATGGCACGTATCATACGTTCAATGGCTTGTCTTCGGTCAGCTGCATAAACGATGAGCTTCGCAAGCATGGGATCATAATAAATAGGAATATCCATTCCCTGTTCAAAGCCATCATCCACACGTACTCCGGGTCCTTGAGGTTTTTGATAGCGAGTCAGTTTTCCAATGTCGGGTAAAAAGTTATTCAGCGGATCTTCAGCACAAACACGTAACTCAATGGCATGTCCGTTAATGTTTAGGTCGCTTTGATTGAAAGAAAGTTTTTCACCACGCGCCACTTTTATTTGCTCCTTCACTAAATCAATACCTGTTATCAATTCGGTTACAGGATGCTCCACCTGCAAGCGTGTATTCATTTCCAGGAAATAATAGTTCAACTGATCATCAACCAGAAACTCCACAGTGCCTGCACTGTAATAACCACAAGCCTTTGCAACAGCTACGGCACTTTCACCCATGCTCTTGCGCAACTCCGGAGTCAGAATAGCGCTCGGTGCCTCCTCAACCAGCTTTTGATGTCGCCGCTGAATGCTGCACTCACGCTCAAACAGATAAACCACGTTGCCATGAGTATCCCCAAGCACCTGTATTTCTATATGTCGTGGTGCTGTCACATACTTTTCCATAAACACGGCATCATCACCAAAGGCACTGCGCGCTTCGCTTTGAGCCATACGTATCTGCTCATCAAAATCTTCCATTCGCTGCACCAGTCTCATCCCTTTTCCGCCGCCACCGGCGCTCGCTTTAATCAATATCGGAAAACCAATCTCCTTCGCTATTTTTTTCGCATCCTCTACATCGCGTATTGCTTCTTCTGTTCCCGGAACCATAGGCACCTTGTACTTCTTGGCAGTGTCTTTCGCGGCCAGTTTGCTGCCCATCATATCCATGCTTTCCGGTGATGGACCAATAAATATTAATCCTGCTTCGCGCACCTTACGTGCAAAGCCTGCATTCTCGCTCAGAAAACCATAACCCGGATGAATGCCATCTACATTCAGATTCTTAGCCTCTTCAATTATCTTGTCCCCAAGCAAATAGGATTGAGCCGATGGTGGTGGCCCCAACAGAACGGCTTCATCGGCATAGCGCACATGCGGTGCCGTACGGTCAGCTTCAGAATAGACAGCAACAGTCTTTATACCCATTTCTCGCGCGGCACGCATCACACGTATCGCAATCTCACCTCTATTGGCAATCAGTATTTTTTTCATAGTCAATGCCGTAAAACTATAGAAGGAAAACACACAGAACAAACTGTGTGCATAATAACAGCTTAATAGGCACTTGTTGCTTCAAAATAAAAAAGTACTTTCGCTAAATAATTTAGTAAACAAAACAAGCATGTCTTTCTTCTCCAACAACCTCAAGTTTCTGCGTAAGCAAAAAGGATTAACCCAGGATCAGTTAGCCGACAAACTAGGCATTAACCGCGCTATGGTAGGCTCTTACGAAGAAAGCCGCGCCGAGCCAAAGTTCGAACTGTTACAACGTATGGCCTACCTCTTCAAAGTAAGCATACACGATATGATCGATACCGACCTCGAAAAACGCGCTGCCTCCAATAGCCGTCGCAAAAACACCGCTCAGAAAGGAGTTTATAAAGACATAGAAGGCAAAGGCCTTCGCGTGTTGCCTATTGTGGTAGACCGCGATAACCGCGAACTCATCACCGTTGTTCCCGCCAAAGCTGCTGCTGGATATCTCAACGGCTATGCCGACCCCGAATTTATCGAAGCACTTCCCACCTTCAACTTACCCTTCGACCGTTTCAAAACCGACCGCACCTATCGAACCTTTCAAATCAACGGCGACAGCATGCTGCCCATAGAAAGTGGTTCCTATATCATCTGTGAATATGTAATGAACTGGCAGGATATACGCGACGGCTATCCTTATATTGTAGTTACTGCCAATGATGGCATCGTATTCAAACGCCTCTACAACCGCATCAAAGACAGCGGCACCTTCCTGCTCAAATCCGACAACCTCGACTACGAACCTTACGAAATAGACCCCAATGACATACTCGAAATTTGGTACGCTGTGGGTTACATCCGCTTCGACATACAGCAACCCGACGACATGAACGTTTACTCCCTCACACGCATGATGATGAACATGCAAAAAGAGCTAAACCAAATGAAGAAAAAGGTGAATTAATAAATAATGATGGCGTGCCCCTGCGGGTCGGGCTGTCCGCTGCAAGTCCTCGCTCCGCTGCGGGCTTTCCGCTTCCATCCCTCACGCAGGCTAAGCCGCAACCAACTTCAATGCACTCAACAGCTTAGCTATAGTAACAAAAGTTTAAAGACAGTATATATCCATATACTCAACAAACTAAATATTAGAAAAACTCTAAAAACTGGAAACCGGACTATAAAGGGATAGTCTGTGCGCATAGAAAACAGACCTCATTACAAGCCCATAGTGCGAAGATAAAATTAGCGTGGAGCATAGCCGCTTAAAAAATGGCTTCGCTTAAATGAATGTTATAAAGCAATCGGTTACATTGATGCGCTTGCGAAAACGAGGTTACGAATCATTGCTTGAACATTACCAAAAAGTAGCTCCGCAACTTAATGAACCGCTGTATGCGAGACCCGCACGTAAAGTGGTGTGAGTGTCCCTTCCTGAAATAGCCTGACACATTTTGAGAACAAACAACTCAAAATGA
>CAZXFT010000017.1:0-63439 GCA_964640655.1 uncultured Bifidobacteriaceae bacterium
TTATCAGCTAACAGTGATGACATTTGTAGTGGAGCTTCAATAAATTTAATTGCAGGTGGTGCATCAACTTATGTTTGGTCTCCTGCAACAGGACTGAGTGCTACAACAGGTTCAAGTGTAACAGCTAATCCTGCTTCATCAACTACTTACACAATCACAGGTACAGATGCAAACGGATGTACCGGACTAACGACATCAACGGTTACTGTTAATCCATTACCAACCATCACTGCAAACAGCGGTGCTATCTGTAATGGAGCTTCAATGAATTTAACTGCAGGTGGTGCATCAACTTATGTTTGGTCTCCTGCAACAGGACTGAGTGCTACAACAGGTTCAAGTGTAACAGCTAATCCTGCTTCATCAACTACTTACACAATCACAGGTACTGATGCAAACGGATGTACCGGTCAAACGACATCCCAAATAACATCATTACCAAATACTGTAATTGCATTGAACATAGATAGTGCCTCAATTTGTGAAGGAGGTACAGCAACACTAATCTGCACCGGGGCAAACCAATATTTCTGGTCACCTCAAAACGGATTAAATAACAACACAAATAATATCGTACTGGCAACAGTTATTTCCGATATCACTTATACTGTTATTGGTTTTAACAGTTATGGGTGCAGCGACACCGAAACTGTATCACTAAATGTTCTTAATAAACCAATTCTTATCACTAATGATACCATAATATGCCTTGGTGACTTAGCCGTACTTCAAGTATCCGGAGGAGATTCTTATACGTGGTTTCCGTCCAGTGGAATCTCTCAAACGAATGGATCAAGTCCCACATTCAGCGGTATTAACTCTACAATATATACCGTTACAACGACTGCTGCTAATGGTTGTACGGCCGTTGGTTACGTACATGTTACTGTTCAATCCTTACCGGCGGCTGACGCGGGACCAGACAAACATGTTTGCATTCCCGATACTGTAGAGTTATACGGATATGGCGGAGTGACATACACATGGTTCCCTACTCTTTATTTAAACAATAACTCCATACAAAATCCTTTGTCAACACCAATCGAAAATATTACTTACACCCTTATAGTTCAGGATGTATTTGGTTGTGAAGGCAAGGACAGCGTAGTATTAACCATTCATAAACCATTTGATATTCAAGCGTCTGCCGATGCGGCAATTTGTGAAAATGGTACAATACAATTGAATGTTGAAGGTGGCTATAGTTATTCCTGGATTCCTTCAACCGGTTTAGATAATCCATTTTCACCTTATCCTTATTGCAGCGCTTCACAAACCACAACATATGTTGTAAGTTCTTATGACGGTTATTGTTTTTATGCTTACGATACAGTTACAGTAACTGTAAACTCAATGCCAACAATAAGTGCAGGAGCGGACATTGAAGCCGTTGCAGGAGAATCTATTCAACTTTCAGGTTACACTAATGCCTCAAACTATTATTGGACACCATTCAATCAACTTTCGTGTAGCCAGTGTCTTGATCCTTATATCTTACATTTAAATGAATCAATGACATACTATTTCATCGCTATTGATTCCTCAGGATGTCGTGCAGAAGATTCAGTTAGAATCAGAATGATATGTACAGAAGATGCTCTATTCGTACCTAACACTTTCACTCCGAATGGTGATAAGAAGAATGATATATTCAGAGTAAGAGCCTATGGAATAAGCTATTTGAATATATTTCGGATATATAACAGATGGGGAGAGATGGTTTTCGAAACAAATAATATCAATGATGGATGGGATGGAACCTGGAAGGGGGAGTTGTGTTTTCCGGCAGTGTATGTCTATTATCTTGAAGGAGTTTGTTCTGATGGATCTAAACTCCTGAAGAAGGGAAATGTAACCCTCATCAGATAATCAGAAAAGGAAACTAGTGTTCTCTAATAATTTATTAATTGCATTAGCATATCATGTAATCTCGACTTTGACAGAAAATTATTTTCTAACGGAATGGCAAACGGCACCGGTGTGTCCAACGATGCACAACGCATTACAGGTGCATCCAAATATTCGAAACAATACTGAGATATCCAAGCACTGATTTCTCCACCTATACCACCAATCAATGTATCTTCATGAAGCACCAACACCTTACCGGTTTTCTTTACCGCAATTTGAATGGCATCGTAATCGAGCGGTAAAAGTGTTCGTAAATCAAGAATCTCAATACTATAATCAGGATTGATTTTCTGCCACTCTAAAGCCCAGTGCACTCCTGATCCATAAGTAATGATACAAGCATCTTCGCCTCGGTTAACTGTGTTGGCTTTTCCAATTTCAATTGTGTAGTATTCATCCGGAACCATTCCGTTCACTGCGCGATACAGAGCTTTATGTTCAAAGAACATAACAGGGTTAGGATCCTCAAAAGCACTTAACAACAATCCTTTGGCATCATAAGGTGATGAAGGATATAATACTTTAAGTCCCGGCGTATGAGTAAACCAAGCTTCATTGCTTTGAGAATGAAAAGGTCCCGCTCCAACTCCCGCACCTGTTGGCATACGCACTACGACATCTGCGTTTTGCCCCCAGCGATAATGACTCTTGGATAAGTTATTAATGATTTGATTAAAACCACAGGTAACAAAATCGGCAAACTGCATTTCCACCATAGCTTTAAATCCTTTGATACTTAAACCCAAGGCTGCACCTATTATTGCACTTTCGCACAATGGTGTATTTCGCACTCTTTCTTTTCCGAATTCTTGTACAAAACCATCCGTAATTTTAAATACGCCACCATACTCTGCTATATCCTGACCCATTAACACTAAGTTATTGTGATGTCGCATAGCCAATCGCAAGCCATCGCTAATAGCATCTACCAATCGTTTTTCACTTTGTGCCCCTTCTGGTGACGAGGCAATAATTTCATATGGTTTATAAACATCATTTACTTCATTGCTTGTTACCGGTTCAATTTCCGGTTCTAGAAATACCTGTTCAACACTCTGTTCTATATATGCTTTGGTTGATGATCGTGAATCAGATATGAACTCTTTTGAAATAACCCCTTGTTCCAGTAACCAGTTTTCATAATTCATTAGCGGGTCTTTCATTCCCCATTCTTCAAACAGTTCTTTGGGAACATATTTAGTGCCACTGGCCTCTTCATGGCCACGCATCCTGAAGGTCATGCACTCTACTAAAAATGGTTTTTGTTCACGAATACAAAATTCACGCACCTTACGAATGGTTTCATAAACCTCCAATATATTATTGCCATCAATAATCACGGATTCCATTCCATAACCTTTGGCACGATCTGCTAATTGCTTACAATTGTATTGTTCACTTACCGGAGTAGAAAGACCATAAGCGTTATTTTCAATAATAAAAATTACAGGCAGATTCCATACACTGGCAACATTGAGGGCTTCATGAAAATCTCCCTCACTTGTGCCTCCGTCGCCGGTAAACGCAACTGAAACTTTATTTTCTTTCTTGAGTTGGTGTGCTAGTGCAGTACCATTTGCAATTGTTAGCTGTGGTCCAAGATGTGATATCATGCCCACGATGTGGTGTGGATTGCTGCCAAAGTGAAAAGAACGCTCACGACCTTTACTGAATCCACTTTTCTTTCCCTGCCATTGTGCAAACAATTGTCGAAGTTCCATTTTTCGAACCGTAAACACGCCTAGATTTCGGTGCAGGGGCATGATATATTCATCAGCATCGAGTGCCATTGTCACACCAACAGAAATAGCTTCCTGGCCTATGCCAGAAAACCATTTGCTGATTCGTCCCTGACGAAGAAGATTCAACATTTTCTCCTCAATCATGCGCGGCAACAAGAGTTCGCGGTATAAATCTTTAAGTAATTGATTGTCGTGGTTATTACGATGATAGGAAATCATGATGTGCTATTGAACTGCGGGTGAAATAGTGTTTAGGAAATCTTTTAAATCGCGCGCCAAATATCGTGATAAGACATTGGCTCCACGGGAATTAAGATGATTATAATTAAAGAAACCACTTGTTTTATTAAACATGCTGTATTGTATAAAAAAAGAATTATCTGATTTAATGTATAAGTCTTCATAATTAAAAAATGGAACAGACAATGAGTCGGCAATAGCTTTTACCCTATTCATTATTTCGTGGTGATTAATAAAAATAGAATCAGCTTTCTGATGTTGAGTCGTAAATAATAAAACCGGCTCCACTTGTTGTGCTCGGCAGGTCTTCACCATTTCACACAGCAACTGAAAACCATTTTCACGGGTGGTAATCCGTTCGGACCTTCCATGTAAGTTGGTTTGATTTCGAGACCAAAGATGATCGACAGGTTGAAAACCCTTATATTCATTAGTCTGCTGTTTTGGATACCATGCCGCAGATTGTTCAGGAAATAATGCCCATGCTTTTTCATAGTCTGTTGTAGCCATTAAACGCATAAACATCATTCGAGCACGCAACAGAGCAATACGATATTCCGCTTTATATGGTGCAAGGCATGAGTATATTAACGAATTATCTAAATAAGGGTAATAGTCGGTGATGTTAAACAAAGGACCGTCTGTAAAAAAAATATTATTGTCGGTATTTATCACTACTATTCGAGGTTTAGGATGATATTTTAAATACACATTCATTAGCATATTGCTTTCCACTATTCCCATACCATCTATTCCTAACACGTAAGAATCGAGCCCGGTAACAGAATCTATAATAGCTGGGTTTACATGTCTAATAACACGCGACGCTCCTACAAAAACAATATCATGATGTGTGCTGTCATGTAGAGCATATTCCAAGGCATCCATTTTTTTTGCACTATGTAGGTTTGAATTAATTAGCAGCCAATAAGCTGTTGCAGGCAAAACTGCAAGAAAAGACACAAGAGATATGATGGCGAATAATCTTTTCATCAGAATTGAAAATAGATAAATGATTTTTGATTAAACACTCCCAAACTTAATATCAGAAACAAGGTAGTAGAACAGAACAAAACGTTTTCTAGATCATGATTGTCAAGCTGCGACAATAAAGCATCATACTTGTTTTCTATGTATAACATAAATACGAGCATGGTCAGAATAATAACCCAACTGATTACTCCAAAAGACAAAGTGCCGGAGTTTACATAAGCCGCAATGGGTTGATGAACATTGGTGAAAATATTTTCAATAAACAAAAAGGCTTCTTGTAGTGAAGTAGCTCTAAAAAAAATCTGAACTATTGCTACAGCAATAAATGTAAACATCAGACTAAAACTATTGTACAACCATAGTGCAGTGTGTTTTTTTAATTGTTTTCTTTGATTCTTAGTATAAAGCTCAAAACATAATATGCTGCCATATAAAAAACCATAAACCAGAAAATTCCAACCAGCACCATGCCATAATCCACTTGCAATAAATGTCAATAGCAATGCCGCTGCAACTCCGTGCAGCCCTGCATTGCGCCAATAAACAGCTAAAGGTTGAAACACGTAGTCTTTAAACCATGTGGAGAGAGAAATGTGCCATCGGCGCCAGAATTCGGTAATATTTTTACTCAACAAGGGTCTTTCAAAATTGATCATCAAATGAATGCCTAGTACACGTGCAGAACCAATTGCAATGTCGGAATAGCCGCTGAAGTCGCCATATATCTGTATTACAAAAGATAGAGCCGCTAATACCAGATAAATGGTATTCATCTCACCATAATTCTGAAATACCGGATCGACAAACATAGCCATGCGGTCAGCTATAACTGTTTTTTTAAAGTAACCCCAGAGCATGAGACGCAAGCCGGAAAGCACCAAGTTGGTGTCCAATGAAATATTCTTGTGGTACTGAAACAACATGTTTTGTGGTCGTTCTATTGGGCCGGCAACCAACTGCGGAAAGAACATCACATATAAGGCATAAACACCCAAGTGTCTCTCTGCCTTTTGATGGCCTCTGTATATTTCAATTGTATAACTCAAGGCCTGAAATGTGTGAAATGATAAACCCAAAGGCAATAAAATATTTAATACGGGTATGCTGAAATGCAACCCCATAGAAGCAAAAAGATGATTAAAATTTTCTGTGAAAAAATTAAAATACTTAAACACAGCCAGCACACCCATATTAGCCAGTACGCTAACAAAAAGTAAATACTCGCGACGCTTGCCTAACGACTGCTCAATCTGAATACCTATAATATAATCGACTATAATTGTGAAGTATAATATCAATACATACACAGGAACAAAAGCCATATAGAACAGCGAACTCATACCTAATAACCAGGCCCAACGAAAAGGGTGCGGCATGAGATAATATAGAACAACGACTATTGGAAAGAATACAAGAAATTGGAGCGAGTTAAATAACATATTTACTCTTCAATAATTTCAAGCCAATGTGATTCCGGAGAAAGCACAAAGCGTACACGTTTATTTTGATAGGCTTCCGAAATAATTTCTTCAAACACCTTATAACCCGACTTTTCGAATGCCTGAATACTGCCCTCATAGTCTGATGTCTTATATCCTAAATGATAAAAGTTAAATCCTCTTTTCCTGAAAGAAGAAATAGATGATATGGTGTCGGTTTCTTCAATAAATTCAAAAAAGAAGTCAGAAGCAGCTTGAAAAAAAAGAACAGTAACTCCTTGCGACCTGACATAAAATTTTTTACTGCACTTAGCATGAGGATGAAAAACCAAATACTGCCGAACAGCATCATCAATATTTTCCACAATTATTCCAATGTGGTGTAGTCGCAATGATTTCAAACCCCTTTGGATTGAATGGCCTGAATTATATCGCCAACATTCTTGAACGATTGAATTTCAGCCGCGGTGAATTTTATTTTGAATCTTTTTTCTATTGCAACAATGATTTGAATATGAGAAATAGAATCCCACTCCTCAATATCTAAAGCTGTTGTTGCCAGAGTTAATGAAATAGAATCCTGATCTAACACATCCCGGAAAATGAGATTTAACTCTTGTAATAAGATCTCGCTGTTCATTAGCCAATCAAGTGACACAAAAATAAATAATGAAACCTTAGCTGAAGCTATCTATTGGTTAAATCACCACTTGTATAGGTTGTAGTACCAATCTCTTTACCGCCTCCACAATGCTGTACACATCGAAGCCGCATTCACGTTGTAATTCTTTTTGAGTACCGTGTTCTATGAATCTGTCCGGTATACCAAGTCTGATTACTTCAGCTTTATAGTTATGGTCTGCCATAAATTCTAATACCGCTGAACCGAAGCCCCCTCTTATGCAGCCATCTTCAACCGTGACAATCTTGTTAAACTTTTTTAAAATTTTATGAAGCAATTCTTCGTCAAGTGGTTTAACAAAACGCATATCGAAGTGTGCCGGCATGATATCGTCATTCACCAACTGTTTAAGCGCATCGCTTACAAAGTTTCCGGGATGACCAATAGAAAGCACCGCAACCTGATTGCCATCGCGCACAAGACGACCTTTACCAATTTCAATTTCTGTAAATGGCTTTTTCCAATCAGGCATTACCCCTTCACCACGTGGATAGCGAATACTGATAGGGCCTTTGTTTTTTTCAAGCTGAGCACTGTACATAAGGTTACGCAACTCCTCTTCGTTCATAGGAGCACTCACAACAATATTTGGTAAGCAACGCATATAGGCTAAATCAAAAACGCCATGATGTGTAGCACCATCATCACCCACTAAGCCCCCGCGATCTAAGCAAAATACGACGTGCAGATTTTGTAACACCACATCGTGGATCACCTGATCATATGCACGTTGCATAAACGAGGAATAAATGTTACAGAAAGGAATCAATCCCTGTGTAGCAAGACCGGCAGAGAAAGTAACCGCATGTTGCTCTGCGATACCCACATCGAATGCACGATGTGGCATGGCTTTCATCATGATGTTCATTGAGGAACCTGAAGACATAGCCGGCGTAATACCTACGATTTTTTGATTCTTCTCAGCAAGTTCCACCAAAGTGTTTCCAAATACATCCTGATACTTGGGAGCAGTTGGAACTTCGGTTGTTTTCTTCATTATCTGTCCGGTTGTTTTGTCAAACAAACCCGGCGCATGCCATTTGGTCTGATCTTTTTCAGCAAGTTCATAACCCTTACCCTTCACGGTAATACAGTGGAGAATCTTTGGACCCTGAATGGTCTTCAGGTCTTCAAATATTTCTACCAGATGCAATACGTTATGTCCATCCACAGGGCCGAAATAGCGAAGATTTAATGCTTCAAAAATGTTGGAGCTTTTTGTAATGATTCCTTTTAAGCCTGCCTCAACTTTTGATAAACGGTGTTGTGCGCTTTTACCAAAGTAACGTCCCATAAAATCCCACAATTCGTTACGGGTGCGATTATATGTTTGTGATGTTGTAATGTCGGTTAAGTATTCTTTCAGAGCTCCTACATTGGGGTCAATAGACATACAGTTATCGTTCAGTACAATCAGTATATTGGAATCACTCACTCCGGCATGATTCATAGCTTCAAATGCAAGACCGGCGGTCATTGCACCATCACCTATTACAGCAATATGCTGACGATCAACTGTTAAATATTTATTGGCCACTGCCATTCCCAGCGCTGCAGAAATGGATGTAGAAGAATGTCCTACACCAAATGTGTCGTACTCACTTTCGCTGCGAACAGGAAAACCGCAGATACCCTTATATTTTCTATTAGTATGAAATGCAGCACGACGACCTGTTAAAATTTTATGGCCATATGCCTGATGTCCAACATCCCAAACCAATTGATCTTCGGGGGTATTAAACACATAATGCATAGCCACGGTCATTTCAACCACGCCAAGGCTGGCGCCAAAATGTCCGCCGTATACCGACACATTGTCAATGATAAACTGACGCAATTCCTGACATAGTTGGGGCAATTGCGAGCGGTCTAATTTGCGCAAATCAGAAGGGTAAACAATGCTGCCAAGCAAAGGTCCGGGCTTTATTTCCATGATATATTTAATTACTTCGGCTTCTGTAACAAATGTATGAAAGAATGGTTGATAAATGCTTTTTTAATCCTTCAGCTTTATGTTCAATCGTTGTAATAATTTTTCGAAACACTGCAAAAGTTGAATTGCTTGCTCATTATTTGCTGCCGCCGATTTCCATTCTTTATAATTTGTTTTAGCCAGCTTGAATAACAATGTTTGAGATTCAATGAAGTCCAATTTCAGGTTTAAGAGTTGTATGTGCTTAACCACTCTGTCTATTTTGTATAGGGTGTCGTAGCTCAGATTTGCTGCAAAAACACGCAATTCTTCGAGTATGCGCGTTTCCACTTCGCGAGGTAAATAGATGTCATCGATCTGTATATTCCAATGAATAGCTTCTTCCACATATCGCTTCAGGCGAGATGGCTTAAAGGAGCCTTGAGTAAAAAACCTGTTGATTTCTGTTTGGATCACCATTTCCATGTTTTTTCTCAAAGACATAGGTAATGAGATGCCGGCTAAATCAAGTGCGGTGATTGTGACATAGTTGCGATCATACAGATTATGATTTAAGGTTTCTGTTTCGATAAGGTCACGCTCAATAATTTGTTTTAATACTTTGTGTTGTTCGTCTTTAAAAAGATTACGGAATGAGAAATTCTCCTCGCCAAAATATTGCTGCATTAATCGAATTACTCCATTGATGTTGCTATCTTCAAATTGTTCTTTCATTTGCACAAACATTTTCAATATTGAAAATGCATTCAGTTTGTCGGATGATGCACCAATGATATGATGTTGGCCTAGATGCAATACAGCAAATGAGAATTGTTTTGCAGAATGTGTGATACGTGAGCGAATATTATACTTACCTACAGCCAGTTTCATTTCACCGGCTTCCAGTTTTTCAAAATATTCACTTTGTGCCTTATAATTGAGTGTTTCCAGTTCTTCGACATTTTCGGCAAACAAGGAATGAACCGCATAGTGCATGCCTACCATAGACAGCGACAAACGATTTGGAGATACTTTTTTCTGATAAATGTTTTGTGCATTACCATATAATTCCAGATTGCTGGGAATTTCTGTTAGTAGTGCTTCGAACTTATCATTGAGTTTGGTATTGCTCACCGATTCGGCCAATTGAATAGCACGACTGGCATACTGCAATACCTGAATGGTTTCTATGCCACTTACCTCATCAAAAAACCAAGCACAGCTGGTATACATCAACAATGCCTGTCGCTGCATTTCGAGTAAGCGAAGACATCTTGTTTTTTGTTCATCATCGTTAAAATGAAGCTGGTGTTGCGCCAGAAATTGATTCACATAATTCTCATTACGATCATTGATGATGTGGATATAATCATTGCGTAGCAACCATGGGTCGGCATGTATCTTAACCATTTCTTTAAAATAAACCCGGCCAAGTCTGTCGCGCAACCAGTCGAGTGCACCTCGAAGCGGTGCACGCCATAACTGATTCCAATGCGAGTTACCTCCTGTGCTGCAACCGCAGTTATTGCGCCAGCGTTCAACTCCATGCGCACAACTCCACGATG
Source organism: uncultured Bifidobacteriaceae bacterium (assembly GCA_964640655.1). Classification (GTDB taxonomy): domain Bacteria; phylum Bacteroidota; class Bacteroidia; order Chitinophagales; family UBA10324; genus BJGO01. The sequence goes on from CAZXFT010000017.1 coordinate 10,485, forward strand.
ATTTTTGATGTATTTCGATCTCGTGTTGCGGAGGAAATTTTTCAAGATAAGCACCATAGTTTATCAACTCGGCATCTGAATTTTTTTCAATGTGATTCAGACAAAATGCCAGCGCCATATCGCCGTGTTTATGATGATGGCCATACGTTTCTCCATCAGTTGCTACATGAATTAATTGCTGAGCATGTTCATTATTATAAGTGGCATCCAACAGGCGATGCGCCATTTTTTTACCATCATCCAATAAGCCATTAAATGCCAATTCCTGAGAAATAGCACCATTATAAAAGAACAGTGTAATGGCATTCCCGGAAGGCAATCGGAACAAATAAGGTTGTGTCGTATCTAAATGTTCTGCATGAACCATATGCCAGTGATTATCATTGAAATGCCTGATCCGCTTGGCTTGTGACGGAGCCAGTATGGTGAACTTAATTCCGTTTGCTGCAAGTACTTCAAGGGTTTCATTATCTACAGCGGTTTCTGCCAACCACATGCCTTCAGGCTTTCGGTGAAATCTTTTTTCAAAATCTACTATGCCCCATAACACCTGTGTTTCTTTATCGCGGCGATTAGCCAATGGCATTATGATATGGTTGTAAACCTGCGCCAAAGCATTACCGTGTCCGTTATATCGTAATGCACTTTTTGCATCAGCCTCCAGTATAGCTTCATAAGTACGTGGAGCTTTACTTTGCATCCACGATAGTAATGTAGGGCCGAAATTGAAACTTATTTTTTCGTAGTTATTTACAATATCAACGATGAATTTATCTTCATCTAAAATGCGTGAAGCACTGTTAGGTCCATAACATTCATGTGTTATGCGCTCATTCCAGTCATGATAGGGAGCTGCACTTTCCTGAATTTCTATTTCTTCCAACCAAGCATTTTCGCGCGGTGGCTGATAAAAATGCCCGTGTATGCAGATGTATTTTTTCATTGCGAAACGTAAAAAAATCTATTCGTGTTGAATACTGAAAATAAAGTTGTGCGCGATATGTTCATTAAAAGTCTGTACCTATACTAAAGTGCCACACCCTCTTTTGCCACTCGCCACTGTCGTAACCTCGAGCATAATCAAGGCGCACAAAATATCCGAACAGTGTTGTACGTGCGCCAAGTCCTGTTCCGAATAAAATAGGTTCACGGAAATAATTCACTTTAACTGAAACCGGGTTGCGTTCAAACACTTTTGTATTGAAAGGATTATCCTCAGAATATGGAGAAAAGCCTAACCAGGCTGCACCGATGTCGAAGAATGAAATCAATTGAAAGTTCTTTATAAACTCTGAACGGATTGGCGCATTACTGATATAACTAAACACCGGAAATCGTACTTCTGTATTGTAAACCATTGTCGAGTTGCCTTTTCGCGTGGACTGTGCGAAGCCACGCATGTTATTTGCCAAAGTCATAAAGCCATAAACCGTTTGGTCTGATGAGTTGGCATCGTTGTTTACACGTGGCACCAGCCAGTTTTCTACACCGCCTAAGAGATATGCAACTTTAGCACTGCCCCATGAAGTTGCGGCATTGAATCTGTTGGCCCAGATAATCTGACGGTGAATAGGCTTGTACATCCTATAGTCAACACCCATGGCATACATAAAGAAATTCTTTTTATCTATCAGCTTCTGTACATCAGCATAGAACTTATATCGAGTACCGCTAAGAATATTGAGTTGAACTCTTCTGGTATTGTCGAATACAAATTCGCCGCGCAGCGAAACCCAATTCTCATCATAGTTTCGTTTATTAAGAGAGAATGTATCGGTTGAAAGATATACCGCTTGCTCGTTACGATAACTGATGTTGCCCCGAATACTTCGATTGTAGTCGAGCGGATAACGCAGCGACGCTTCGGCATAGTTAGTTTTAATCTTGGTGTTCACAGGTAAAAACCATTGCCCTGGAAAATCGAATGCACGGTTTTGTACACGACGGTAGTAAGTATATTTTTTATCCAATCGTTTCTTAAAATCTTCAAACGACACAAAATATTCTGATCCGGAGATATTGGTTGGCAACCTGAATCCGCCTGTAATACGATAGTCTTCAAACAAATCGGTAATACCAAGTTTGATTAACGCACCAAGGTTTGGATTTTGGAATTGTCCCCCATTGGTACCGTAAGCCTGATAGCGATTTATCATCAGGGTATTATCTAACTGACTGGCTAAATAATCAGTAGAAAACTTCACGGTATAAGGCAATACCTTTCCAAACTTAAACTGACCCGATGCATTGCTACGTTGCAAATTTTCTTTTGGCTTAACAACAACAGGTTTAACAACCGGGTCTTGTGTAGGTTGTATTTTGTTATCCCCCTGCGGTCTAATAGTAAACTCATTTTGGAACTGATAATTATTGAAATCTATTTTCTTCTTATTGTCGTCTTTGTCCAACACAATAACATTGACATTGCTGGGATCAGACACCAATTCATTTTGCTTGGGCTGTAAAATTGGCAACGATGTTTTAAAGGTGTCTACCTCGAAGAATTTAATTTCGTCTCCAAGGTTTAGTGTCTCGGGAATACGGCTTTTCAGAAACACCGGTTTGCTCTTATTCATATATTGCTCAACAATAATTCCTTTTTTGAAAGCAACACTTTGGTCAATCATCCCAATGGTGTTTTCTGTAGTTGAATAGGAATGTGCCACATCTTTAAACACGGGTAAACGCGCTGTTGAATCTGGCTTCCACTGATTAATGCGTTGCAGTGAATCTATGTTGTAAGTCGGATTAACCACAGTTGAATCCGGGAAGTAGTAATAGTTATCGTAATGATGAATTACACTGTCTATATAAGCAATATATCTGTTGTTGACATTATTACGTGATGTCAGATAACCGAAGAATTTCTGGTTGAATGGAATAGGAGCAGTCTCGTTGTGGCTAGGCGTGTTAGTAATCTGAACCAATGATTTGGATTGTGTCTTGGTATTGTAAAAAAATAAATCGAGTGGCTTTACTGGTAGCAATGAATCTATGGTTTTTTGAACACGGATGGTATCATCTGGTCTGTTGGACAAGAATAAAATTCCCTGACGGTTTTGCAGCTTAACATACTGCGGACCCAAGTCGTCCCAGAAATCGTTAGTTATCTGAGTTACCTTGCTTGATGCAATATTGTAAGTATAAATATCTGATTGACCTCTGTTGATGGCAGATAAAACTAACTGATTGTTGTTTTCTCCAAAAGAAATTGAATTAATTTTTTGAAAGTTAATGATGCTTTTCTTCGTTTTCTTTTTCGTGTCCGTTTCATATACCAGAAGCTGAGTCTTGCCACGTTTTTCATAAATAGCAGCCAATACATTACCGCTGTTATCCCAACTCAACATGGGAAAGCTTTTGTCCACAGGCATGGTTTGGTCACGATAACCGCCTTTCAATATTTTATGTCGTTTGTTTTTTTCTATATCGTGAATATATACTTTGTACAAGCCTACATCATTAAGGACATACGCCATCTGTGAAGCCATGTTGTTGATGGTGAAATGATGATAATCCTGTTGTTTCTTCATCCTGATGTGAAGCAGATTCTCTTTGGTAATATTTAATTCTGTATCAGACTTTTTATAATAGTCTGTGTAATACTCGAACCATTCTTCCATCACCTGTTTAAACGTCTTGCCTATCACATAAGAAAATCCGGCTTCAACATTATGGTTGATTCGGGTCAGATAAAGAATATTTGGAATTGCAGGTTTACCATATGTCACTGATATGTAATTCCAAAAACTTTGTCCTGCAAGCACAGCATTATCAGGAGAAAGCTTATTAAGGTTCTTGAATTTTTTTGTAAGTATATAATCACGCAGTATAGCATCGTGCTCAGGTAGCCAACCCTGACCAACGAATGCAGCAAGTCCATTGGTGTACCATAACGGTAAATTCAGTAATACGGCATTTTGTAATACTTCCTGCACGCTACCACCATACATCATGTTCTGTAAACAGAGTTTTGCAACACCGGTCCGTAGTTGATGGCGTAAGTGTTGATGATCTCCATCAAAATAGATAAATACCTTGTTGCCAATTATTCTTGTGATACCCCCTGTGTTAACTATATCCTGCGTACGCCCAATGTTGGATTGTTTCAGGTCGCCAAGGTTGTTATACACCATAATGTCGATGGGATCTTGAAGGCGGTACTCTAAATATTTTTCTACCTCTTGCATTTGTCCGGGAGCATCCATAGCCACAAATTTTCCTAATTCCTGTCCGCCTAGATAGTAATAAACCATGTATCGATCCGCCGTATAGAACGACCAGATAAAATCTTTATACTGCACTCTATTGGTTCCAAATTCCTCCTGTGCCGTCTGAGCTTTGGCCTGAGGCAAGCACAGGCGGAAGAATACTATCAGAAGAAAAACAAATAGGGTGTTAACTGACATTGGTTGCAGGTGGGAAAACAAAGATATACCCGAACGAACAGTTAAATTGTTTATGATGTTGAATATTTGCACAAGTCTTCAATAAAATCGTACATGCTCAAACTTCATTCTTTCACATTCAATCCGTTTCAGGAGAATACTTATATCATCTGGGACGAAAGCACCAAAGAAGCTGCCATCATTGACCCCGGATGCTATAACACTTTAGAACAAAATGAGTTGAGTGATTTTATAAAACAATATTCTCTGACTCCTAAATTGTTATTGAATACCCATGCCCACATAGACCATGTGCTGGGCAATTCCTTTGTTAAAAACAAGTATAATGTACCTTATTACCTGCATCGCAGCGATTTAACCGTGCTGCAATCACTTGCCGATGTGGCTCGTATGTATGGCATACCTGCTTCACCGTCACCAAATCCCGATGTGTTTATGGAGGATGGTCAGTCTTTATTAGTCGGCAAATATTCCTTTGACATCCTTTTCGTACCGGGACATTCTCCGGGTTCTGTGGCTTTTTATAATACCAAGAACCAAGTTTTAATAAGTGGCGATGTTTTGTTTAATGAAAGTATTGGCCGCACCGATTTACCCGGTGGTGATTATTATACTTTAATGAATAGTATTCAAAACAAAATACTTGCTCTGACCGATGATACAAAAGTGTATAGCGGTCACGGTCCGGCTACGAACATAGGCCACGAACGCAGGCATAATCCGTTTATACTCGAATTTCTGAACGCCTGAGTAAATCAAAGAACAAACTCCACTTCTTTGAAGTCGCACACAGTAAATCTGTTTTTGCTTTGTAACACCAGTTTTCCCTCAGGATTTAACCCAACAATTATTGCTTTGGCCTTATTTCCTTTTATCACGTAGTTGTGCTTCTCTTCAACCCTATATAAATTCTTCATATAGTGCTCCTGCAATTTCTCCATTTTGTTTGCTTTCAACATCAGATATCGAGCCTCAATACAAGAACATATGCGATAAACCATTTCCATGACCGGGGTTTGTGATTTGAGAATTTGCTGAAGAGAAGTAGCATAAGGCAATCCTTTTTTCTTCCATCCGGTTTCGTTCACATTAAGCCCAATACCAACTATGCTGTGAGATATCGAATTTCCTTGAATAGTGTTCTCAATTAATATGCCGCAAAGTTTTTTGTCTTTATACATCAAATCGTTTGGCCATTTAATTTTCAACTTATCTGATTTCAATAAAACATTCAAAGCATCATAAATACCCAGCGCCACAACTTGATTCAGATAAAACTGGAATCGCGCGTTCAGGAAAATGGGGTTTAGCAGTAAACTCATCATCACGTTTTTACCTTCTTCGCTTTGCCAGGAGTTACCGGCATAGCCCCTTCCCTTTTCTTGTTTTTCGCAGGTAATCAATGTGCCTTCGGGAAGATTTTCTGAAATCAGCAGTCGCTTTAGCTCAGCATTGGTGGAATCAAGTGTTTGATAATGCCGGTGATTGCGGCCACAGAATAGAGTTTGCAACAAAGAGTTGTTCACGAATTGTGTATTATTTTTGTTTGACTTAATTAAACAAACATATCATTTGGCTGTAAAACGTAAAACTGCGGTACGCCGCAAGAGTCCCAAGCGCAAGCCCACCCTCAGTACTGTAATCATTGATGCCATTTTGGAGAAAAAAGGTCAAAAAATAATCAGCATGAAAATGGATAACATCAGCGATGCTGTTGCCAAAGAGTTTATTATTTGCGAAGCCGAAAGCACTACACAGGTGAAGGCCATTGCCGATTATATCAAGCGTCATACACTGGAAGAAATTGGCGAAAAGGTATGGCACAGCGAAGGAATGAGCAGCAGCGACTGGATCATTTTAGACTACGTAAACATAGTGGTGCACATTTTCTTACCCCACATTCGAGCGTTCTACCAGTTAGAAGAACTTTGGCATGACGCAAAAATCGAGGAACATTAAAACAATTATCTTGTTATTTCGTCGTAAGAATCAAGAAGCGAAAGCGAATACAGGAAAAAAAGAAAATCAAAAATGGAAACAAACAACGAGAATAAAGAGAAGAGCGGTCTGCCAAAACCTCCTAAATTCAGTATTTACTGGGTATATGCCATCATTGGGGCTGTGCTGCTTGCTCTAAACTTTTTCCCGTTTGCCAATAGTACTAAAACTATTAGCTGGGAAGAGTTTAATCAAAACATGTTACAGGCACATGACATCGAAAAGCTTGTAGTTGTAAATAAAGAGGTAGTTGAGGTTTATATCAAAAAGGATTTGCTCAAAACCGACAAGTACAGCGATGTGGCCCGCAATAATTTTAACGTAACCAACAACGGACCGCATTACAAATTCAAAATACTCAGTGTAGATGATTTTACCCGCAAACTCGATGAAGCTCAAAAAGATTTTACCCCTGCAGAAAAAGTAGAGGTATATCCCGAAACACAAACCAACTGGTTCGATGCTTTGGGATGGCTTTTTCCCATTATTTTCATCGTAATAATCTGGTGGGTATTTGCGCGCCGTATGAGCTCAGGCATGGGTGGCGGTGGAGGACAGATTTTCAACTTTGGAAAATCGAAAGCTACTTTGGTTGACAAAGGACAAAGAGTCAACATTACCTTTAACGATGTAGCAGGATTAGATGAAGCTAAAGAGGAGGTGATGGAGATAGTAGACTTTTTGAAGAACCCTAAAAAATATACTTCGCTCGGTGGTAAAATTCCACGCGGCGCTTTATTGATAGGCCCTCCGGGAACCGGTAAAACTTTAATTGCAAAGGCAATGGCCGGCGAAGCGCAGGTTCCTTTCTTCTCTATTTCAGGGTCCGACTTTGTGGAGTTATTTGTGGGTGTGGGAGCTTCGCGTGTTCGCGATTTATTTAAACAGGCTCGCGAAAAAAGTCCCTGCATCATTTTCATCGACGAGATTGACGCGATAGGTCGTGCTCGAGGTCGCAACTTTATACAAGGCGGAAACGACGAGCGTGAAAACACGTTGAACGCGTTGCTCGTGGAAATGGATGGATTCAGTTCCGATACTGCAGTTATTATCATTGCAGCTACAAACCGTCCCGATGTATTAGACTCGGCATTGATGCGTCCCGGACGTTTTGATCGTCAGATAACTATTGACAAGCCCGATTTGAAAGGTCGTGAACATATTTTTAAAGTTCATTTGAAGCCTATTAAATCATCCAAGACTTTAGACTTGTCAAAACTTGCTGCACAAACTCCGGGTTTTGCCGGTGCAGATATAGCCAACGTTTGTAACGAAGCAGCATTGATAGCTGCACGCCGTGGCAAGAAAGAAGTGGAGATGGCAGATTTTAATGATGCTATTGATCGTGTAATTGGTGGACTGGAAAAGAAAAATAAAATTATCAGCGACGATGAGAAACGTATCGTTGCTTATCATGAAGCCGGTCACGCTATTTGTGGTTGGTTCTTAGAACACGCCGATCCGTTGGTTAAGGTGAGCATAGTGCCTCGAGGTGTAGCGGCATTAGGTTATGCACAATACATGCCTAAAGAGCAATTTCTATACACTACAGAGCAACTTAAAGACAGTTTGTGTATGACTCTAGGTGGTCGTGCTGCTGAGGAGATAATTTTTGGAAGAATTTCAACCGGTGCTCAAAACGATTTGGAACGCATTACCAAAATGAGTTACGCCATGATTACGATGTATGGTATGAATCCAAAGATTGGAAACGTGTCGTTCCACGATCCACAGAACGAATATGGTTTTCAAAAACCTTACTCTGAGCGCACCGCAGAAATGATTGATGAAGAAGTTCGAATCTTGATTGATGCTGCTTATATACGCACTAAAAACTTATTGGAAGAAAAGCGCGAGTATTTAGAACTGCTTGCACAAGAACTATTGAAAAAAGAAGTATTGCATCAAGATGATTTAGAAAGACTCTTAGGCAAAAGACCTTATGATTCCAAAATACTGGAAAAGAAGGAAGACCACATCATTAAACCCAATGCATCATTTGATATTAAGCCTGGCACTGAAGAAAATCCCGGATTAACTCCCGATGTGAATACGCCTTTAGCATAAGTGCTTCATAATACTATATGAAAAATCCCTTCCACTATCAGAAGGGATTTTTTGTTTTATGCACTGTTCTTATTTTATTTACGTCTACCAATAAATAAATCATCTATGCGTACTTGCTTTTCAATTCTGATTATTTCATTTGCTTTGTCCTGTCAGCAACCCGACACTAATTCGCATCAACAAGAAAAAAAGGAATCTGTATTACCGGACACCACTCCTCGTGTTACAGGCATTGGGGGTATATTTTTTAATTCGGAAAAACCTACAGCTACTCAAGACTGGTATGCAGAAAATCTGGGTTTGGTTACTGATGCTTACGGTTCAGTATTTGAATTCAGAAATGCCAACCGTCCTAATGAAACCAATTATCTACGTTGGAGCCTTTTTGCAAAAAGCAGCAACTATTTGGCCCCCTCAACAAGTTCTTTTATGATCAACTACAGAGTTAACAATCTGCCCGGACTTATCAAGAAATTACAACAGGCAAACGTTACTATACTCGACACTATGGAAACATACGATTACGGCAAGTTCATTCACATCATGGATCCTGAAGGGAACAAAATAGAATTATGGGAGCCGGTGGATAGTGTATTGACCAAAATGGGGGGAAAGACGACGAAGTAAAATGAACGTTCAAGATTATATCAATAAACAACCGGTTTTATTGAAACCTATTCTTAGTAAACTCAGAAAATTAATATTGAACACATCAAATGATATAATAGAAGATTTTACTTACGGCATGCCTGCATACACAGCCTATGGATTTCCGCTGGTTTATTTTGCTGTGTATCAAAATCATATTGGCTTCTATGCCACACCTTCTCCACAGAAGGCTTTCAGCAAAGAATTGAAAAAGTATAAACAAGGCAAAGGCTCCATTCAATTCCCCATTAACGAACCTCTGCCATTTTTGATAATTGAACAGCTTGTGCAGTATAAACTGAATGAAAATAAAACACGGTATGAGAAAAAATTCATCCGAATCTGTAAGCAAGGACACAGTTTTATTAAGTCAATCGATTGTCCTTTATGTCCTGTGTGTGAAGCCTCACAAAGTTATTTGTCTTCATTATCCGCACCTGTACAGCGAGCATTACAATCCCAAGGCATTAAAACTTTGAAGCAATTGTCCTCTTACAGTGAGTCCGAACTATTAAAGTTGCATGGCATCGGGCCATCATCCATTCCTAAGCTAAAAAGTACTTTGAAAAGAGTGGGTCTTTCACTGAAAAAATTGTAACACTCTACTTTAATAACTCAAACACCATTACACTATTAGGTTGTAATGTAAACATGCTCAAGTCTGTGATGATGGTATTATTTAAAATACTTTTTGCTTTTGTGTAACCTTGAAGTCTTTCAGTAAATCGTTTTCCTTCAATTACCTTGGTATTGTTACTGGAGTTAAACAACATCATTATACATTGTTTGTCGGTATATCTGAAATAAACCCAGGTATTGTCTTCGGGAACAAACTGCATCAGCTTGCCTTGTGTAATAGCCTGGTTAGTTTTTCGCCACTGTGCCAGAGTTTTAATAAAGTTATATGCTTCATTTTCCTGCTCTGTTCTGCCTGCTGAATTAAACTTATTCACCGCATCACCGGACCAGCCTCCGGGGAAATCTTTTCTCACCAATCCATCAGGATTGCTCATGCCATCCATCAATATTTCAGTTCCATAATACAACATGGGTATGCCTCGCAATGTCATTAGCATCACTATTGCCTGTTTCCATTTTGCAAAATCATTATTCAGTTCTGAAAGTATGCGGCTGATGTCGTGATTATCCAGAAAGATAACATTCATATACGGATTGCTGTACAACACGTCCTCAGATAACTGATAGTATATTCTTCCAAACCCACGATTCCAGCCATAGTCTTCGCGCAATCCATCTTTAACTGCAAAACACAGCATAAAGTCAGTGAGACTTTCGAGGTAAGAATCTTTGCCATCGTTGCGCAGCGGAGACTTAGACTGCCAGTATGAAACAGAAGGAGTATTCTGTTCCCAAGTTTCACCTACAAGTCCAATGTTCGGATATTCATCTTTCAGTGCTTTAATGGCTTTAATCATAAACTCATTATCGTTGTATGGATAAGTATCAAATCGAAATCCATCAATCTGCGCATATTCCACCCACCATATTGTATTTTGAATAAAGTAGTTCTGCACAAATGGATTTTTTTGATTCAGGTCGGGCATATAAGTATCGAACCATCCATCCACACATAATATGCTGTCGTGTTTAGAGCGATAAGGATCCGTAACAGCATTCGGTCTGTAGTTGGTGCGTGTAAACTCAGGCCAATGATGCAGCCAGTCTTTTGCAGGCAAGTCTTTTACTAAATAATTATTACCTCCAACATGATTGTAGATATAATCCATTACGAATTTCATTCCCCGTTGATGGCATTCTGCTACCAGCTTTGCAAATACTTCGTTGCCGCCAAAGCGAGGTTCAATCCGGTAATGATCTGTTGTAGCATAACCGTGATAACTCCAGAATTCCTGATCGTTAATTAAAAAAGGAGTCATCCAGAGTGCTGTTACGCCTAAATCAGTAAGATAGTTGAGATGATTGATGACACCTTGTAAATCGCCGCCATGACGCTTGTACATTTCATCTCTGTTCACATCATTTTCCAACATGCCGTTCACGACATCGTTCGCCGGATCGCCGTTGCTGAAGCGGTCGGGCATGAGTAGATAAATTAAATCCGCCGGAGTAAATCCCCTAACACTTTCAGCACTCCGTAATCTGGACTTAATTTCATATTCGGCCTTGATTATTTTTTTGTCTTTAGTGAGTGTGATAAAAAATTTTCCGGGTTTAATATCGGCGCTTAACAATATATCAACCGCCAGATAATTTTTGTTTTCAAATTCATGGGTTTGTTTGATAGTTATTCCCGGATAGTTTATTGCAACAGCAGAGCCTGACAGGTTTTCTCCTTTTATTAATAACTGAAGATCCTTCCTGTTTAAACCCGCATACCAGTGCATTGGATCGATGCGTGTAATTTTTTGTGCCTGTATATTAAAAGCAATGAGCGTAATTAAAACTGTTATGGTTTGTAGTTTCATCTTTATCAATAATACTTATGCGGACTAATATAAAAAGAAAAGCAACGCTTTTGTTTGTTTGCCTGTAAGTGTTTAATGATTTACTTCTTAATATTATCCATGATACAGCACCCGTTAATAATTATTTATGAAAAAATTATTTCTGCTTGATGCATATGCTTTAATATATCGAGCCTATTTTGCTTTCAGTAAGAATCCTCTTGTTAATTCGAAAGGTTGGAATGTATCGGCCATTCAGGGTTTTTGCAATACACTGGTGGATTTGCTCACCAAAGAAAACCCCACTCACATTGCAGTATGTTTTGATACAGCCGCTCCCACAGAACGCCACACCGACTTTGCCGCATACAAAGCCAATCGTCAGGAGCAACCCGAGGACATCACCTTTGCCGTACCTTATATTAAAGCAATTTTAAAAGCCATGCACATTCCTGTTCTGGAGCAGCCCGGTTATGAAGCAGACGACATCATTGGCACTCTTGCAAAACAAGCCGTTCAGCACAACTACCGTGTGTTTATGGTTACGCCTGATAAAGATTTCGGACAGTTGGTGGAAGAGAAGATATTTATATATAAACCTCCATATATGGGCAATACTTTTGAGATTCTTGGAGCAGAAGAAATTAAAAAGAAGTGGGAAATTGATGATGTCAATAAAGTGATTGACATACTGGGGTTGATGGGTGATGCAATTGATAACATACCGGGACTGCCTGGTGTTGGAGAAAAAACTGCTAAAAAATTGGTTGCAGAATTTGGCAGTGTAGAAAATCTGTTGGTCAATACGGATAAACTCAAAGGCAAATTAAAAGAAACCGTTGAGCAGAATAAGGATTTGGCTATTCTTTCAAAAAAGCTGGCAACTATTATCACCAACGTTCCTGTTGAATGGCACGAAGAGATGCTGGAAAGAAAAGAAGCAGATAAAGAAGTCTTGTCAGAAATATTTCGCGAGTTAGAATTCAGAACATTAGGTAAGAAGTTGATTGGCAGTGATTATAATATTTCAGACAGTAGCAAAAACGCGCCGAGCGAAAACAAAACACAGCAAACCAATCTTTTTGGTGAAGTGATACCAGACGAACAAGAGGCAGGCGTGAAAGATATTGCCGGAAGAAGCATTGAAAACACAGAGCACCATTACATTTTGTGCGACAACGAAGTACGAGTACAAGAGTTACTCAACAATCTGCTACATGCGCAATCATTTTGTTTCGATACAGAAACTACCGGCATTGATGCAAACAATGCGGAACTGGTTGGTTTGTCCTTCAGCACAAAATCGGGTGAAGCCTGGTATGTACCACTGCCTGACAACAGAAATGAATGCCTGACAATATTGTCGCGCTTTCAACCTGTACTTGAAGATGCAAACAAAGAAATCATAGGTCAGAATATTAAGTATGATATGCTGATACTGAAATGGTATGGTATAGAGTTGAAGGGAAAAATATTTGACACCATGCTGGCGCATTATCTTCTGGAACCCGACATGCGTCACGGCATGGATTTTATGAGTGAGACCTACCTGGGCTATAAACCCATTTCTATTGAAACCCTTATTGGTAAAGGCAAGAAACAGCTTAGTATGCGCGATATAGATCCCGTAAGAGTTTGTGACTATGCTGCTGAAGATGCCGATATCACGCTACAACTTAAAAATTATTTCGAACCACAACTTATCACACAACAAAGCAAAAAGTTGTTTCAAGAAGTTGAATCACCTTTAATTCATGTACTGTGTAGTATGGAATACGAAGGCGTAAAAATTGACGATGCTTTTTTGCATGATTATTCCAAGCTTCTGCAAGCGGAAATAGAACAAACAGAAAAAACTGTTTTTGAAATGGCCGGAGTGAGGTTTAATGTTTCTTCTCCAAAACAACTTGGTGAAATATTGTTTGACAAGTTAAAAATTCAATACAGTGGAAAGAAAACTGCTACCGGTCAATACAGTACCGACGAAGACACATTGCTGAAACTAAAAACTGATCATCCCATTATAGAACAGTTGCTGAATTATAGAGAATTGACAAAGTTAAAATCAACATACGTGGATGCTATTCCCGCATTGATTAATCCTAAAACCGGCAGAGTACATACTTCATTTAATCAGGCAGTAGCTGCAACAGGTCGCTTGAGTTCTACTGACCCTAATTTGCAAAACATACCTATTAGAACTGAACGTGGAAGAAAGATGCGCAAAGCATTTATTGCCCGCGACAGCGAGCACATATTACTCTCTGCCGATTATTCACAAATCGAATTGCGTATCATAGCGGCATTGAGTAGAGATGAAAATATGCTGGATGCTTTTCATAAAAATCAGGATATACATTCCGCAACAGCCGCACGTGTATTTGGTGTAAACATAGAAGATGTTACACGCGAAATGCGAGGCAAAGCCAAGGCGGTGAACTTTGGTATAGCATACGGACAAACCGCATTCGGACTTTCACAAACGCTCAGTATCAGTAAAACAGAAGCCGCTGAAATCATTGAAAACTATAACCAAAAGTTTCCCGGCGTAAAAAAGCTGATGGAAAGAAACATCGCATTTGCAAGAGAACACGGTTACACGCAAACCGTTTTGGGCCGCCGACGATATTTACGCGATATCAATTCACGTAATGCAACCATCAGAGGTTTTGCTGAGCGCAATGCCATTAATGCTCCAATACAGGGCACGGCCGCCGATATGATTAAAGTGGCGATGATCAACATTCACAACGACATTAAAAAATTGAACCTAATGAGTCGAATGACATTACAAGTTCACGATGAATTAGTTTTTGATGCTCATCAGTCAGAGCTTCATGAATTAAAACCTATGATTGAACACCATATGAAAGACGCATTGAAATTAGACGTGCCCATAGAAGTGGGAATGGGAGAAGGGCCTAACTGGCTTGATGCTCATTAATAAAAATGCCCCTGCTTGTGGCAGAGGCATTTCCTGGTGTTTAAATAAAAAATCCCGTCCGGATTTAATTTTTCTTGGTGAACTTCTTACTGCTGATGATTCCATTATGCTTATCACGGAACTCCAATATGTAGTTTCCTGCTGCAAGCATATATGAATTGAGTGGCACTATATTTTTTCCTTCAGCCAATACAACTTGTGTAGTAGAAATAATTCTTCCACTCATATCAAGTACCACTATATTCATATCTTGTTTAGAAGCTGAAGTAATGTTCGCAAACAAATTGTCTGTAGTTGGATTAGGGAACAGCACAATGTCGTTACTGATAAAAATGTTGATGTTGTTAATAGCAATGATATTTGAATACTCATAGGTATAATCAATATCCACCATTTTTAAACGATAGTAGTTGATGGCATTTTCCGGTGCATTATCCGTGAATTGATAGTTCAATGGCATTGTACTGAATCCTGCAGCATCAACACTTCCCAATGCGATGAAATTGATTGCATCGGTACTGCGCTCAACAATAAATTCCAGTGTATTCAACTCAGACGATGATTTCCAATTCAACTGATTTACCGCGCCATCTTTATAACCTGTAAAAGAAGTTAATTGAACCGGAAGCGGCACTCCTGAAAGACCTATACCAAATTGAGAGAATGATGTATAGCCCATACGCAGAGCAAAGCCGTCGGCCAACATTCTGCCAAGTCCACCCGAAGTATTAATACTAGTTCCCGGGAATGGTTTAAAGTCAGCATATGTTGTTGATCCATTCGCACGTTTCAAAATACCAAACTGATTGTCTGCCATACCGCCTAACATACCATTGAAATATAAACGCATATCGTAGGTTCCTGAAGCTGGTTGTACGTCTGGTTCAACAGTCCAGAAGCCTCCAGCATTCATCATCAGGTATTTTGTATGATATGGATTTCCGGGTATTGAAGTTTCCCAGGCATCCATTTCTGAGTCGTTGCCTCCTGATACCGGATTGAAACTGGCATCGTAAAAAGAAATTCCTGTTAAGGCATTACTGTATACCACAGCAAGGTTACCGCGTGTAGCAATACCTACCGGGAATTCAACAATAGTATTGGAATTAGTTACATTTCTTCTCAGGTTACCATTGATCCAGCTTTGAGTGTAATTTGTATTACCTGCACTTGCTACAAACCCGGTAGTAGGATTAGTTTCTACACGGTTACTGCCTGTAGTGATAATACCTTGTGTAAACACAATAGAGTCCGTTACCAATACACGAGTTGAACCGCCTAATGTAATTGCATTATTACCCAACCCTCCACTGTTATCTATTTCAAGTTCCTTGAATGTTTCAGTATTGCTGCTTGCAGTGCACAATAATGATTGTGGCGCAGAACCACGGAAAACCACTCTTGCTCCTGCGTTATTTGTAAATGCCGATGTTGCACCTGTTCTGGTCCAATTACCACCTAAGCTAAACTCATTACCTGCACCCGGGTTAATAATA
Source organism: uncultured Bifidobacteriaceae bacterium (assembly GCA_964640655.1). GTDB lineage: Bacteria > Bacteroidota > Bacteroidia > Chitinophagales > UBA10324 > BJGO01. Next base: position 26,473 of record CAZXFT010000017.1, read on the forward strand.
AATTTTCCGTTGGTAATGGTTAAATTATTTTTCAATGCACGGGCATCATTCAAGGTTAAGTCAGTGTTGTTGTCTATTACTTCTACATTATATGGAATACCTGCCAAGCCGGAATTGATTGCTCCGGCAGCCCATGTTTTATCATTAGATGGCACCAGATAATCCACTGTATTGGCAAAACGTAATGTTGAACCAACAGCATAGAAACAAGGATTCATCGTTTGACCTACAGATCCTCCCAGTTTCACTTGAAGTATACCTTCAATTGTTGTTATTGGATTGCCCGCGTTGATTCCAAAGTCGCAGGAACCATCTGCTATAGTCATCAGTACATTATTTCTAAATGTTAATGTTCCGACACCAGCAACATTCTTCACTGCAGCTGTAAACCAGGTTGGTTGGTTTGGATTCGTTGTACTGTAGAATCTGAACTCTCCATTGCTAATTCCACCTGAGTTGATGATTTCACGTGCGCCGTTCACTTCTATCCAAACCGTTGGCGCGCCGGTGTTAGAGTTACGATCAATACCCACAGTACGACCATTCAAATCCAAGCCACCATTGTTTAATAATTGTAAAACACCACCCGATGTACCTGTTATGCGTAAATCAGTAAGATCTGAACCGGAATTATACATCTTCACATAAGTACCGGCATTAGGTTTATTGATGAGCATATAAGGGAAGTTCTCCATACCACCACCCGTGATTCGAACAAACTGATCGGTAAGACCATTGAAGAATACTGCACGGTTATTTGAAATAAACACGCCTGTAGTTCCATTGCGTATCCAATCACCTTCGAGTACAAAATCTCCGCCGGCAGAGTTAGATAAAGCCAAAGAGCCATTCAGATTTAAATTTCCTTTTACCGTTAAAGTAGCAGTCATATTAGGTGGTCCTGCCATAGTTAATCCAGAGCCATTGCTAATATTTAAGTCACCGGCATTTTGTCGTGCTGTTGCAGAGCCGCCATTTCCAAGATTTAATAATGTGTTGCCCGTAATTGAAACGTGATGAGGATAACCTGCACCCGATGTAGCACTCCATTCCAGATTACGCCCATATGTTCCGCCAGTATTGTACTCAAGTGTCGAAGAAACATTATAATTCAAACTGTTGCTTATCAGGAAGCCTCCTGCATTGATACGGAATGTTCCTTTAATTGTAGGAATGATGTTTATAGTTAAACCATTGTTAATTTCAACATCATTAAATGTTGTTGCTTGTGTTCCGTTTATAGCTCCTGTACCGCTAAATACTACTTTACCACTACCTAAATCTAAGCCCGGTTTTGCATTGCTAAAGAAACCGCCGTTTGACATTGTAACAATTCGACCAGTGGCAAGAGTTAAGTTTGAAGTTGCACTGAAAGTAATACTTCCTACCGTGTCTGGGTCAACAACATTTACTGTTACATTGTGATTTAAACAAACGTTGGCATCCTTTGGTGGAACAACACCGGCTTCCCAGGTAGTACTGGTATTCCAATCGCCGTTTTGTACTGACGAAATGCAACCCTTAATACCATTAAGGTTTCCTACAACAAAAGCGCGATTCAGATTACCGGCATAGTTTGTTGAAGAGCCTGAGGTGTATGGATTGCTGCCGCCTGTTGCATTTGTAGCTCGAATATTATATACAGCTCCATTCCAATCGCCATGAAACACCGGATTGGTGCGAATAAAGTTGGTGGCTTCATCTGAACCATTCCACTGGAACTGAGTAAACAAACTGTTTCCACCGGCTGTGCCCTCTGAAATATACCACTGGTAGTTTACCATCTCCAGGTCATTGTTTACTGCATCATCAAATGCCGGAGCTGTTTTAACACGAACACCAATGTTATCCACCGTTGCAAATTGAGCCAATGTAGCCGGTGAGTATTGAGTGGTGTTAGGTCCGACTGGATATAAAGTATTTACTCCGCCAAGGCTTTGGATCAATAAGCCGGTACCATTTGTTACTACGTATTTTGAGTTGCTGGCATTGATAATATTTGCAAAAGAGTTCAGCGATACATTATTATTATTGAGTGTAAAGTGTCCGGATTGCATATCCAGCTGTTGTGCAACTGTTATATCTGCGCCACTAAGTTGTACTCCTGTAGCATTATCAATTCTTAAATAATCAAAAGTAGTATTTGCAGGACCATTGATGGTTTGCAAAGCAGTGCCATTGAAAGACACCAAACGATTATTTGAATTAAATGTGCCGCCGTTTCTAATCCAGTCTCCTTTTACAAAAAGATCGCCACCAATTTGAGATGAAAGTGTAAGTGTAGATGAAGTAGTTGGACTCACAAAAGTCACATCACCATTTACCGTTAAACTGGCGGTCATTTCACTTCCTCCAACATTCATCGACAAGGTTGAATTGGCATCGATTATTAAATCGCCTCCGCAAACCCTTGCTGTTGAAGTACCTGAATTGCCAAGATTTAAGATAGTTGTTGTAACCTGAACGTGATGCGGATAGCCCTGACCTGATGTAGCGCTCCACTCCAGCGATCTTCCATAAGTTCCACCTGAGTTATATTGTAGTGTTGAGCCCACAGCATACGTTGGTGGATTGGTAAGAACAAACCCCCCTGCGTCAATTCTAAATCTGCCGTTCACTGTAGAAGCAGATCCAAAATTAAAGCCCGTAGAAGTACGAAGTTCCCAGAAGTTAAGTGTTCCTGTAGCAGACGAGTTTGAAGTTATTGCACGAACAATTCCTCCTTCATTTCCTGATGCAAAATCGCCGCCTGTTCCATTAACTGTATTATTTCCGCTAAGAGTTACAATATTTCCGCTATTACCAATTTTGAAAATTCCGCTTGTAAGATTCAACTGTCCATTAGTACCAATAGCCGTTCCCTGCAATAAGGTAACAATGTTAGACAATGGAGCCCCTGAATTATTTATTGTAAGTCTGGCTATAGTTGTTGGCAGTCCTAATCCTGTAACCTGATTTGCTGAACCATTATATTCGTAATAGCTGCCTGTATTAAACACACGGTTACCTGCAGCGGGGCCGGTTTGAATATTACCAACAGCATTAGGCGCAGCGGTAATACCGTCTGGAGAGCCCATTTTTAATGTACCTGTTGATTGCAGTGTGAAGGATCCGGTTGTACCTGCTGTGGTACCTTGTACAGTATATGTTCCGCAATTCAGTGTAGCCAGTGAGCTAACAGTAAATGTAGCCGTAGCATTTTCAACAAAGTCTGATGCAAGTATGAGTTCCGGTTGAGTTGTGCCGTTACCAACCTGCCAGCTAATAGGGTTAGCTGAAACAGCAGTAGCAGGAGCAACAGCAGTATATGTCTGAGTGCCCGTAGTTTTATTATATCTGAATATTGCTGTATTAACAGTTTGCGTTTTAACAATTGTTCCAGTCCCGGTTACGGAAACATTCCCTGACGTATTTAATGTTATGGTGCCGCTGGTATTTGCTGAAGACCCTGTTAAATCCAAAATGCCGGTTGATGAAACTGAAACATCCCCAGTAACATTTAAAGTAACAGCCTGAGTACCGTTCGATGTTGCATTGCAGACAGCAAGTCTTCCACCTGTTACAATTAAATTTCCACCTATTGTTAATGAAGTATTTGTATTTCCTGAATGTCCGAATATTCTAACTTCACGTGTTCCAGAAGCCGCCATAGTCAGGTTTCCATTAATACCTGTTATTGCGCCAAGAATTTGAAGTGAAGCAGTAGTTTGTGATGGTGAATTGAACTCAATGTGATGGAATGTTTGATTAAAGCCACCTACAGATGATGTTGTATTTAATGCCGTTATTCTGAGTAACGAACCGCTGTTCCATGTTGATGCCGGTATGGTTCCTCCATCTACAGCATGATTATAGACAGCACTGCCGTTATGTGTAATCGCTCCAAAACTTGATGGGCTAACTGTTGCTGTAATAAGGTTATTGTTTACATTAACGCTACCACTTTGAATAGTGGTAGTGTTGTTAATATTAAATGTGCCATCGTTTGTAAAATCAGTTGCTGCCGTTCCGTTAGCTAACGTAAAATTGCCTCCACCACCGATGGTGAGAGTTCCTCCATTATCAATGGTTAAATCATCTGCCCATACCGTAGTGCCCACTGTTATAGTGTGGCCACTTCTAATCCATATACCATAACTGTTTGCGTTATTTGGAGCAACAGTAGCTGTTGTAGCTCCGGTAAAGGACGGATTATTTGCCACCTGCCAGTTAGATGCAACATCCCAAGCGCCATTGCCATTAGATTGATAGTATAATGTTATGTCTTCGCGTGCAGTAATGCTGGTATTGTTAAGGGTTCCGGTACCGGGTCCAGAGGTAATAGTAAGTGTATTTGCTGCTGCAGAAGAGTTGGCATATTGCGACCAACCAATAGATGGCGCATTAGGGTCGTAAATGTTTAGTTTATAGGCAGATTCAAGCCCAGCTTTATCCGGAGCTGTATATGTAGCTGAACCACTCCAGCTGTAGGTGCTTAAATTAGTAGAAGCTACCCAGTAACGAGTAATATAATTTGTTGCTGAACCGTTGTTAGGTTCAATAGCATCTATCACTCTGAAACCGACATAACCCGATGCACCAAAAGTAACTGTCAGGGTTATAGGGCTGTAATCAGCAGTTGCAGTTGTATCACCCACCGGCCAGGTAAATGTAGTTGGTGAAGTAGTAACCGATTTTCTTAATTCACCGGTACCATTTGTAACAAGCATGTTAGAAGCACTAAATGGATTACCTCCAATAGCTGCTGTTGCAGCTATTGTAACATTAAAGTTGCCAAGTATAAATCTTCCTGCTAACATATTAATTCCTCCTCCACTGTTAATTGAGATATCCTTGTCTAAAGTAACAGAGGTGGGGTTTGCTATGGTTAAGAATGTGGGGGTTCCGGAAATAAGTGTTCCAGTATTTTGCGCTGAAGTTCCATTGTAAATAAAATTACATGACGCGCCTATGGTTCTATTTGTAGTCTGAATTGAGCCGGTCGCAGTTGGGGCAGTATTTATACCATCAACATTAGCCGTTAATATATTTCCACCGTTACTTAAGGTAAATGTTGTTCCGGTTAAAATATTCAAACCGAAATCAATTGCAGAACCGGAAACAACAACGAAGGATCCTGTATTAACATTAAATCCGGTTGTCAGAGTTGGCATGGAGTAAGTTGGCCCTGTAACACCTGCGCTAAATATAACTGTGCTTGCAACTGTACCTCCGGTTTGTGATATGTTTTGTACTGCAAACGCAAGTAAAGTGCCTTGCTTTCTGAAGGCTATTGTTCCTGTGCCTCCGGTTCGAGTGATTGTACCCCCGGTTTGTGAAAAATTATTATATAAATGCGTTATGCCTGTGGTTGATCCAGCCGCTCTATACTCTCCGCCATTGATTGTAAAATTCCCGTCAACACTTAATGTTGTTGCTGCACTGGATGCTATTATTACGATTCCATTATCAACTGTTAGATTTCCCGTTATACCATGATTTACACTGTTATTAATCTGGAAAGTAGCACCAGAGCCATTGAACTCCAGATTGTTGTATTGACGATTGGCGACATTGGTAGTGAAAGGAGCCGGAAGTGTTATAGTACCTGAACTTGCCGCATAGCGGAAAGTGCTTCCTGTAATTGTATGTAAACCTGTGCCCGGGGTAAAGTTTCCGCGAACTTCTATCACTCCAGTATTTGCCCAAGTGCGGTTACCGTTACCTGTATTGGTAATACTGCCATAAATAAATGCTGGAATATTTTGTGAAGCGGCATTGTTAAAGTCGATTGTATTACCTGTTACGGTAGCAGTAAAGTTGGTAAGCGAAGGATTGAAAACACCATTTACAGTTGCTGTACCGGCTGATAATGTAATATTAGCTCCACCACGGTTATTACTGATGGTTAAATTATTGTAAGTGGCGGCGGCTATAGATTGTGTACCGGTGCCATTGAAGTCAACCGTGCTACCGGTTACAGTTGTAGATGTACCCGGAGTATAGGAACCGCAGATACCAACTGTGCCACCATTAGGCAATACACGTACGCCACCCGATGCGTCTAAACTGCCATAGTTTAATGCCGGTATGTTAATACTACCGGTGCTATACATATTTATGGTAGAGCTGCAATTCAGAGATGCTGTTGCACTTCCGCCATAAGTAACTGCACCTGCAATAGTCAGGCTGGTTGTCGCAGACATATTCAATTGTCCTGTACCATTCAGCGTAAAGTCAGTCACCGTAACAGAGCCCGAACCAATAGTGCAGATATTAGGAGTCGAGATGTTAATGATTACATTATCATCTGCAGCTGGAACCCCGGCAGGAGTCCAGTTGTCGGCTTCATTCCAGTCGGTATTTGTTGAACCATCCCAGGTGTAGGTAGTTGCAAGTTGTTTACGCCCAGTAAATTCTCCACCATTCAAATCGGCTGATGTATTGTTAAAGTTTGATCCGGTAATTGTTGGGGAACTTAATGAAGTTGCAGGTGCAGGTGTCCAGGCACCTGATGCATATGAACTTACTTTAAACAATCCTTCGGTTCCATTGATGTCGCCACTCACGTTATTATAAGTAAGGGCAACATTATATGTGTACGTTCCTCCTGCCAAATTTTCAGAAGAAAACCAAGTACGGCTTAAGTAATCTGTCGCATTAATAGGTGTATTGATATTTCCGCTCGTTGCATCTACCACTCTGAACCCGACAAGACGTGTTGCAGAATTGGCAGTCATTGTTAATGCAACAGGTGAATATTCTGTAGTAACGGTTAACTCACCAATTGGGAAGGTGTATGTTGTAGGTACCGATGTCGTTATTGTGTGTATTAACAAACCCGTACCATTGGTTGCAATCATTTTTGATGCACTGGGTGATATTACACTTAATGTGTTCGCTGCAGGAAGAGTAAGATTATTATTGCCCAATGCCAGAATTCCCGAAGTTATGCTCAGGTAATTTGCTGTATTATTCAATGTTCGGTTGGTATGTAAATTAATTGTACCGCCTCCGGAGATAATAATTTGTGTTATGGCTGCCCCGGTTGCAGGCCATTCGTAATTGGTTGATGTTAGGGTAGTACTACCGTCGTAGTTCAGTGTAGATGCTGTAGCATTAAATGTAATTGTTCCTGTACCGCTGAAAGCACCATTAGTACGGAAAAGTGTGGCGCCATTATTAATAGGTAATGTTGTTCCGGCGGCTAATACAGCTCCGGCAGCATTGTTTAAACGGAAATTAACAGGCCCTACTACAATACCCGGGGTTGCACAAGTAAAAGTTTGAGAGATGCTTCCAACGAGATTAATTGTCGTACTGCCGGTTGAGGTGTGCTCTAATCCTGCTGTGCCTGCTGTTTGAGTTAATGTAATGTTTCCTGACACATTAATCACAGCTGTTGCTGTATTTGAAGTATTTAATCTTGCTGAGTAACTTACCTGAGAACTGATAACAAGATTTCCCACATTTAAAGTATAACTTCCCGAGGATGCAAGTCTTAAAAATTGTGATGCTCCGGTGCGTAATATTGAGAATGTACCATTTATAACAGGGGGAGTGATATTATTCAACTGAATGTTTGTATTTGCGGTTTGGTTAGGGCAATCCCAAGTAAAATTGCTGAATGTTTGATTCATTGAGGCATTTGCAGATCCGCTAAATGATGTGTATCCAATGATAGCACATGTTGAGCCCGCACTCCATGTGGCTGTAGGGATTGTTCCGGCAGTAGTTGTAAAGTTATGTTCATAAGTACCGGTTGAGCTAAATGTAAGTGAGGATGTAGTTGCTCCTGTTATTGTACCTGCACTTCGCAAGAATCCATTGACTGTGCTTGTTGAACCGGTTATTGTTAATGTGTTTAATGCCATATTCAATCTGGCATTGGCATCAATGGTTAAAGAGTTCGCTACAGTGATAGCTGCTGCTGCAGTAACATCTGCCGTTGTATTAGATATGAATAAGAACGCAAAGTTTGTTGCTGTTGCGTTAATGGTTTGTCCGGTACTGCCATCAAAAATAACAGCACGAGAATTTGGTGTAAATGTTCCGCTATTCGTCCAGCTGCCGCCTATTCGCAAATCACCACCAGATGCCGAAGAAAGCGCAAGTGTTGTAGAAGGAGATATTAAAAGGTTTCCTCGTAATCTGCGGTATTGTGTAGAAGCTCCAAAATTCACACTGGTTGATGCCGTAGAAATGGTAACATTATTGGGAACACCCTGACCCGTAAGAATATTTGTGGCCCATTCCGCACCCGCACCATAAGAGCCACCGGTGTTATATATCAGAGTTGATGCAGACCCGTATGTTGGTGCGTTTGAAGAAACAAAACCCCCTGCATTAATTGTAAAGTTATTGTTTATGGTTGACCCGGCTCCGAAGTTAATACCGGTTGTGGTATTCACATTATGGAATACACACGTTCCGGAAACAGTATGTGTGGCTGTTCCGGCAAATGTTACGGCGTGTGTACCGGATAAAGTTAATGTACCGGAGTTTGTAAAATTAGTGCCGCTTGTATTGTTGTCTACAGTTAATGTATTTGCGCTTCCTGTAATAGAGCCTGATGCACCAACTACTACACTAGTGCCAACAGCATTAACATTTTGAGTAACTGCGTGATTGATAGTTATGGTTCCCATGCTTAATGTTGCAGATGGAACTGCATTTGCCGTCCACGTTCCGGCAACATTCCAATTGCCTGTAGCGGCAGTAGTCCATCCAGAAGCAACGGTATAGCTATAATTCGAGCCTCCATTATTGTTCAAATTGATGGTATATAAATCAGCATTTGAGCCATCGGCAGCAGGACCCGAGTCCCCGGAAGTAAATATGTAGTATGAGAGGTTTGCTCCAGGTGTATTCACAGTAGCGGGAATGGTAAAAGTTCGGGTTGCTCCTGCACCTGATCCAGCTACAACAGTTGAGGTAGCATAACCATTAGTAGTGTAGCGAATGTAAGCCTGCTGGCCTGTTGCAAAAGCTGCGCTTAAATTGGCCGTTACTGTAACTGCTTGACCCGGAAAAATTGTGCCTGAAGGATTTCTGGTAACACTACTTACGGATTGAACAGCACCCTGCACTCGAAAGAACACCCATGTTCCTGTAGGATTTGTACCGGCATTAAGCGTTTTAAACACATAATTGTCAGTTGTGTTGGGACAATTAATGTATAAAGCACCATTGGTGGTACAATTGGTGTTCAGGTTATATGTTGTGTTAGGACTCACCAACACATTCGAACCAATAGTATTCGTTAATTGCGCTGTCGTTCCACCCCAATCTACTCCAAACCTGAAGTATTGATCGCCGGTTCCGTTTGGGTTTAGTGAAACGATGTATGTCGTTCCAGCACTAGGGCCCAGGTAAGTAAAATTACCGTTACCTGTTGGACAAGAACCCCCACCCCATCCAGAAGAGAATCCGGTTCCAACAATAGCGTTTTGTGCAAAAAGATTGTTTGAAATTGTTACGGAGAGTAATAATACCGCAATCAGCATTAGTTTGCGTTGTAACACTTTTTTCATGTGTAATTAGATTGTGTTTGTAAGGTAATTGGTTATTCGGTTTAGTTACAGAATACTATCGACGAAATGCACAATGTTATCTTTATTATCGTCAGAATATTTGATAACAGACATTTATCCAAAAGTTAACTCTGAAAACTTCGATAAATGTAAGAGATTACGTTGTAAAAACAAGCACCCCGGGCTTTGTTCTCCAAATTTTTAATATAAAAAATTTTTAAGTAAGTGCCGGGTGTCCCTCTGCACTTAATTTACCGAATCGCCACGCAAGGCCCTGTACCTCTTTCGGGCTTCGATAACATAGAGGCTGCCGCTGTGTTCTGTGATAATTTGTTTGTACAGTTCCTTGGCTTTTTCATTGTCGTGTATGGCATTTTCATATAAATCGGCCAGGTCAAAAATGGCGTCGTCAGCGAGCAGATCGGTAGAAAACTTCTGATTGATGTCTTCAAAATATTTAACGGCATTTATCACATCATTCTTTTTCATAAAAATCAACGCTTTTTCATAAAACACATCATCAACCAGAGAGTGATCCGGAAATTTTTTGACCAAAGAATCCAAGGTGAATAAGGCGTCATCATATCTGTTTCTAAACAACAACAGGTCGGCTCTGGCATAAATGCTCATAGCCTCGGTGCTGGTATCGAGACCAGTGTTGTCTGTGATAAAAACGGAAAGCGCAATGGCATCGTTTGCCACAAACTCGCTGGTAGAGCTTTTGATAATGTCCAGCTGTGCCTGAGCCCATTCAAATTCTCCTTTATAAAAACTCAGTTTGGCGTTTCTGAATCTGGCTTCCTCACCAAGCGGTTCCTCTTTAAAATCCTTATCCACCTGCATATAAACCAATGTTGCATCCCATACATTGCCGGCTATGATGTAGTAATCCCCCAAATCGAGTTTACACTGTGCTTTCAAAACTTTAGTACCTCCCGGTTGTGCAATGATCTGCTCTAAAACAGATATGGCTGTGTCGGGATTGTTGGCATACCTAGCTTCAAGCATGGCATAATCGCGTATTACCTGGATTGTTTGACTATTGCGGCCAAACTCGTTTAGAAAGTCACGATACGCATTAAGCGCATTTTGAATATCTGCTCCGGTTACAATCGAAGGAACGAGTGTTTTGGTTTTGAGTACATCGAGCAGCAGGGTTCGTGCTGTCATGTAATATGCTCCACTATTATTTCGGCTTTCTATCAGGTAATTTAAAGCTTCTTCAGCAGCGCTATAGTTGGCATCCTGAAAAGCCACACCGGCAAATTGATAAACTCTGAATCCATCTTCTTTATTTCTTTTATCAAGAGACTTGATCTGGATAAACGCTGATGTATAATCTTTTTGCTGAATAAATAGCCATGCAAGCATTTCAACCAATGTAGTATTATCGGGTTGTTTTTGAAGCCGTTTGTAAAGCTGCGATTGCAGCTCTTTGACATATGCTTCATCCTCGGTAGCATCCTGAAGGCGTTGTTGCACCTGTGATAAGTATGTAGGATTTGCTGTTAAAAAATCCAGAAACAGTTTAATCACATTAACCACATCACCTTGCTTCTGATAAATAAGTGCCGACTCGTTGATATACAGGCTGCTGTTGCCAAAAAGATTTCGGCCTTTTTCATAAACCATCAGTGCTTCATTGTTTCTGTTAATTGCCTGAAAAGCCTGTGCCAGACGGGTTATGCCCGACATATCGGGACCCAGTTTATCTATGGCATCTTTATAATAAGCATCAGCATCTTTGGTTTTATCCTGAATCTGTAGAGTGTATCCGGCATCGACATAATAGGTTAAGTCGTTGGGGTATTTTTTTATTTGCTTTTTACATATCCTGAAAGCCTCGTCGTATTGTTTCAGCTGAAGCAATACTTTGTAATAGTAGTTGTAATAAGAAATGGTTTGAGGATATTTTGAATACAGTTTCTCGTATAGCCCCGCTGATTTTTCAAACTCACCATTGTTAAAATAATACAAAGCAAGTTGTTCGTCCTGTGTTTGTGTTTGAGCAAAAACAGACCCGGTTAAAAGGGTGAAAAAAAACAACAGTACTGCGTGTTTCATAGTTATTACAAAGTAAAGGTATAACCGACAAGCAGCAATTTAAATTTTATACCGCGTAAAAAATATTTTAGGTGGCAATAAAAAATAACATACCATGACCGATACAAGTGTTCCTAAAATATTGAAGCAAACATCCAGCCATTCAAAAGCACGGTCTGTTGTTAAGGTGCTTTGAGCAAACTCAATCATTAATCCATATGTCATACATATAGAAACTACCCACACAAGTAGCCTAACTCCCGGTTTAGTAATTTTTATAAGAGCACGATACATTAATGCAGCCAACACAAAATATAAGACGGCGTGTACCGCTTTGTCGGCGTTTGGAAAACTAAACCAACGTGGATGCGGAATATCTTTCTGCGGCATTAAGCAAATAACGGCAATGCATAGTGCCCAGATCATGGGCAATGCAAATCGCCAATGTGCATTCATAAAAAATGTGTTATTGTCCTATACTACTTTTGTAGTCAGCAGCATTCATCAAGTTGTCCACTTCGACGGGATTACTCAATGTTAACTTGATAATCCAGCCTTCACCGTAAGGATCTTTGTTGACCGCCTCCGGGTTATTATTTAGCTCTTCATTAATCTTGGTTACAGTTCCACTAACAGGCATAAATAAATCAGAAACTGTTTTAACCGCTTCAATTGTGCCAAAAACTTCTTCTTTGCTCAAGGTTTTACCGGTGGAATTAATGTCCACATATACAATGTCGCCAAGTTCGTGCTGTGCAAAATCAGTAATGCCTATAGTTGCTGTGTTACCTTCAACGAGAATCCACTCGTGATCTTTAGTGTACTTTAAATTTTCAGGGAATTGCATGATTTGTGTGAGTCTACGTGGTCAAATGTAGCAGAATAATTTATAGCAATGTGCAAATGGGTTGTGCGTGTTCAATTAAAATTATTGCAATGTGAATCGCACGGTAAGTCCCGCATTGGTAAATGTAATGGGGAAGGATGCTGATGTGGCCGGAATGGTATAACGACGATCAAAGAACAGCTTAATATTCAGACGATTGTTTACCTGATAATCGAATGAAGGATTGATTTGAATAGTCGTGTTACCTGCTGTCGGTAATGCAGGAAGAGAAGAATCTAAACGGAATGCTGACGTATTATTAGAGTTTACACCAAACTGCATGTTACAATTAATCACATTTTTCAACCGTTGTTTTTTGCCTCTAATTTTAAACGGTATCGGAGCATTTTTCCATTTATATCCCAGATTAAGTGTTATATCGCGCGAACGGGTTTCATTGAGTTGGTAATTGAGAAAGCTCATTTGTATATTACGTCCTTGAGAGTATTCAAATTTAGTGGTAAGACCTATTCGCCAACTCATATCCAATCCAATGAGAGGTGAAAATCTTTCACTGATAGATATTCCCGGTATATCATAATAAGTAACAAAATTGCCTGAGCTTTGATCTATAACATTTGGAATGAAAAAACCATTTTGCGAGGTTCCCTGATACTCAATTGACGAAAGGAATGTGCCTACAGAAATAGTTGATGTATATCCGTGTGAAATGCTGAAGTTGTTGAAATATTTTTTTGCCCATTTAAACTTGCTGATGCCGTTGTAAGTAATCTTCCAGTTTGGTGAAGGAATAGCTTTGAAAATACTGCGCAGCGAAACTTTATTAGGGTCCTTACCGGAATATGCGGCAATAAATGCCGGCACTAAAACATCCTGAGAGTAAGGTCCATAGCCATAAGCAAAGGATGGATTATTAAGAGTCGTATCGTAAGGATTTATAAAAGTGCCTTGGGATTCCGGATTCTGCAACTGCCAGCGCTTTGACATTATCTCGCGGTATTCGGCAAATTGATTGAATACTTTAGAATATCCACTATCAAATTTTGCAAACGCTGATGGTATCGCGATAAATGTCATTGTGAAGTTGCCATTCTGTTGCGGATTTAACAACTGAAACACAGGATCATCGACTGTATTGGTATTACGAAAGAAAGCGTTACTGTTTGTATTCAGTGCGCGGTTAATATTCAAATCTAATATAAAGTCTTTAGCAGGTTCAAAAGTGGCGCGTGCTGTAAGTGTTTTGGATTCTGTTTGAATAAATTGATAATTCAAATTCGGGTTATTACTGAGCCACCCCTTTGATGCCGCATCAAACAACCAGTTTTCATCGGGCTGATAGCCAAAGATAAAGTCATAGCCCGGTGCAGAGTTAGCTAAGTTTTGACCCAATACATTATTTCTAAAAGCAAAGCCCGGAAGTATTGTTGTATTGTTTCGGGTATAGCTGAAGTTAATCTTTTTCAAACTGATTAACAGTCGTAATGCAAATACAGCAGGAGATGACTTTGGTGGAGTTGATTGATTGTTCTTGAGTTTATTTGAGTCCTCATCAACTTTCTTTGGTTCATTTTGCGACTTACCTCCACCGGGTGATGTTTTGCCGGGCATAAAGTTGGTGTCAAAACGCTTCAGCCATTTCCACTTACCGTAAAGGTTTCTAATATTCAGGTCTCCGTTTATTGCAATATTTCTTTGATTATTAATGATATTTCCCAGCGGGTTATCTACCTGCCGGATTTTGTATATACTTCCACCCGAATCATAGGTAGTATCCAGAACCTGAGGTGAGGCTATCCATTCATACCCTGTTCCATACTTGATATTCAAACTAGTCCAGTCGAGCAGTGGTATTTTGTTCAAGGGCACAGCATAGCTGAAGTTAGCAGTTTGCTTATAATGTGTATTACGTCCAAATTGTCTCAGATTAGTTCTAATGGAGTCGCGTTTTATATCGGTATCAATAGCACCTGCCGGCTCGTCGATACGTGCATTGTTCACTGCATTAAAATCTAGGTTAAGCCCTTTTGTAATATCGTATTTGAACGAGTAAAAGCGATCGGTAGTAAAGAACTTAGCGAATGTTGGCTCTATCACATCACCAGGATATCTTGTTCTGAGTTGTGTTTGACCCAATTGCCTATCATATTGTGTTTTGATGGCAATGTTCGTTGGCATCAGATTAAAATTGAAATCTTTAATCAGCTTCAAGTATTTGCTGTTTTGTTTTGACAGTAATTTTTCAAATGGCGTAATGAAATTCGACTTACCGGGAAATGCATAGTTACCCTCGACATGATAACGATCTATTACATCGCTTTCAATAACCGGTGAACTCCGGAATGTTTGTGTATATGCATATGTGAAGAATAAATTATCTATTGAATAAAAATGCGGTACAGCCCCTTTCTTTGGATTGACTCGCCGCACGTTAGTCAAGTTGAAACTTCTAATAGATGTATAATCCTGTGTTGATCGCCGGTAGTCGGCACGTTCATTCTCAGGAATCACATTTAGCACATCTTTTAACCGAACATCTAATTGATATGGGTCGAACTGCGGATTGCTGAATGAGCGTGTAACACCCAAATACATGGGCAAACGCAATCCAATTGCCTTAGGAATAAATTTACCCATTTCAAAGTTTCCTGAAATATCATATTGATAAAAATCGTCACGGAAACGTTGTGCTATTTTTTGTTCTACCGAACCAAAACCAATGGTGTGCATATTACCCGAGAATGTAATACTTCCCAAATCGGCCAGTTTAATATCAAGACGACCTAAAGCTGCATAACCGGAATTTTCGTCGAAGCCGGTTAAACGTAACTCGTTAAACCAAACTTCAGCACACAGTGGATTGCCGGAATCATCGGCATTAGGCCAGGTTCCTTTCTGAGGATTACGAATACCCAACATGGCTACGCGCAACACACCAATATCCGGGTTACCGACAATTGTCACCCGTACATTTCCATTTACAGATGCATATGGTATATTGAGCGGAAAGCCCGCCTGATTGCGCTGTTGTTTAAGGGTGGCTAATTCACGCAGCAGAATCACAAAGTTGTTATCAGCAGGCCATACTTTTAACCGGTCGTCGTCTGAGTCTTTGTTATACTGACCCGGTGGAGTTATCTTCAGAGGTATTTCGTATTCGTAATAGTTGTTATTAAAATCTGAACCCAAACGAATGAATGCAGTCATTTGATTGTCCTGCAGTGGTTGTTGACCAATGACACTTTCCGCGTGAACAAAAAATTCAAGCTTCTCATAATATCGAATATCAAGATTTAAATTCTTGAATGATGCTCGCGCATCACCATCCTGCAAGTCACAAACTTTTAATTGTAATGCCTGCTCATTTTGTAAAAAGTTAGTTACTGTCCCAACTAATTGTTGACGCTGAATGCCAGGAGGTATTACATAATTAACCGGTTCTTTTGAACTGTTTTCTTCAAATGATACGGAAGAAACATTAAAAAATGTGCTGGAACTGTTATCGTCAGGAAGATACTCACCGGGACTGGTGAGCGATAAATTGAAGCGGCGCCACTGATTTCGTAGTAATTCTAAACGACCAAAACGTAGCACAATAGGCTCTTCGAATCCGGTCATAAATATTCTGATGAAACGTATAGAACGAAAATCCTGAATGCCTCCCGTGCGGCGTATATAATCAGAAATGGGAATGCGTACCTGCAACCAACGCATGTTACCTATCGGGTTTCCATCGCCATCTTTTGCTGGAGTTTCAACAATATTGGTAATGAAATTTTGACCTTGTGTTAATAACGATGGATTCAGACTGAGTTTATATTCAAAGTATGATTCAGTTTCATTCAGTGTTAAGTCGCGGTTTAAGTCTTCCGACTCAGGAGTAAATGTTGAGGCAAAAGACAATGACTGATTTCCCTGAGAGATTGGTGAGTTACCTTCGGGGTTATTAAAGTCCTGATAGCGATCTAATATTCCTGACTGCGAATTATCATATGTGGGGTCGCGATAGTAGCGGTAATTATCGCTGGAAGGATCAGAAAAAGCAATTTGATACAATGATCCACTAACTGTGCTCTGCATTATGTTCAGGAAATCATTATATCGTGTTTGCTCTTCTGTTACATTAGCACCATCATAACCAACATCCTGATACTGACGTGCTGTTGGGTTATTATCAAATGCATTGGCTACAGGAGGCAATCCTTGTTTTAACAAAAATGACCAAACGGTTTCATCCATATTACTCTTATCTCCATTTGGAGGTAAAGAGTGTTCAAAAAACAATCTGGAGTCTTTTAGAATATCTTCTGACACATTCCCCAGTTGAACATATAAATCACCCACCTGACCTTGAGGTACACCATCAAGGTAGGGGTCTAATATCCAGAACTGTATAAATTCTATGTTAGCATTTTCAAAGTCGTTAAAATCGATTGAGCGCATGATTCCTCCCCAGTTTTCGGTCGGATTTAACAGATATCCTGTATTGGGATCAATGCCGTTTGTACGAAAGTTATATGGACCTCTTTTGCGGGGGTCGAATCGTATATCGAAGGTTGTTAGGATTGGTGGTAATCCATTAGGGTTAATATTTGGCCGACCGGGGAAGATATCTGTTTCAAACATCTGTCGGGTGTAGTAACCAAATTGCTCCTGCTTGTTGTCCTTGATTCCTGCAGGCGCGTTATTGGTATAAAAGAACGGGTCAATATTGTACCATTGCAGTTTGGCACGATTAAAACCATAGGCTAAGTCATTGACGAGTGTTGCCTCCGGTAAAAACTTTGGTAATGTGGGAGTACTTGCAAAAGCCCAGTTGAAGAAAGGAAAGCGTAAGTCGTAGGTAGTTTGTGTTCCTTCAAAATCATCGATATAAACTATACCTTCATTACCAATGGCTTTTGAGTGACCTGGAATCAACTTTGCTCCTTCGGCGGTAAAGGTGATAGTGGATTTATCCTTAGTATCTACCAAAGGTATTTTATCTATCAGTCGTGTTAACCATGGGGCCTCGGTTTGATAGTTGGCGTCTACCCCTATTATCTTATTTGCAATAGGGTCTTCGTTAATATTTAATTTTTGAGTGAACGGCCTTTCACTCAGTCGCATAAAGGTTCCACCCAGTTTAAAACGGTCGTTGATGAAATAATCGAAACGTGAAGCGAATAGTGTTTTTCTTAGAAATGAAAAAGCAGGGTTGTTTTCAAATTTCACATTGATAGGCACACCGGAACTCAAAACCCCTGCGTTAATAATTTTAATGCGACCCAGATTGTAATCAATCGTGTAATCAAGATTTTCCTGAAGAACCCTACCTCCTGCTGTAACAGAAACTGAGCCTTGAGGAATATTAAATGCTCCCAATGAAATATCGGATGAAGAGCTTGCCCTGTATGTCCCCTTAAGCGTGAAGCGGTTAAACTCAGGATATTGCAATGCCACAAACTTCGTTGAGTCGTAGAGTACCTGATAAACATATTTTTTCGCTTCGGGTGAATTTCCAAAAGCCTTTGTCAAATCTCTACCAAAGGGCTCTACTACCGGGAAAATAACTTTACCGTTTTGCGGGTTAATTGTGATACCGGGAATAAAGTCGAACACCCCATCTGGCTGCGGGTCATTTTGGTTATTCAAACGATCCAAGCCAAGCCAGCGAATAAGAGGTTGAGTATTCAGCGGTGCAGCCGGAATAAAACGGCGTTCGCCACCTCCCGGATCTAAATAAACAATATCCAGAAGAAAATCCTGAGGGCTAATTCCAAATGCCCCCAAGGAATACACATTTTTCATCATCAATTGCCAAATAGGCAACTTGGGACGCGCGGCAGTACTCTTCAGCATTTTTAGAAAAAGTACATTCGCCGTATTAGGATCCGGTGGAATATCGTTTGCAAATTCACCTACCTGATAAATCTCTCCATTATAAGTGTATTGATAAGCAACACCCAACACTTCATCGGGTTGCAATTGCTGATTCAGCATCACATAACCTAGTTGTGGATGAAAGGTATAATCTGTTGGACTCAGTTTACGTGCGTATGTTTTTTCAAAGTCGCTCACCTGCACGAATCCCAATCCCAGTATTGTTGATACTGTTGTGTTGAGCGTTCGCGCCTGAGCATTCGTTGAAACAATGTTATACAGATTATTGCTGTTGAATTGCGGGAATTGTGAGTAAGCATAAGGCAATACATTTCCCGGATTAGTCACCACAGGGCCTGTGCCCCCGCCGTTGTAAGGTTTGTTTTCTCCCAAATCCATAAATGCTACCACATCGCGCACATCAGTAACAGCACCGGTTCTATTAGTAACCCACACTTCCAATTTGGTGATTTGTACCGGACTGGTAATGATGGGAATGGTTGACATAGCAGTATTGTAGCGTTCCAGGAAAAACTGCGACAAAAAGAAGTTTCTGTTTTCGTCGTACTGGTCAGCAAACACTTTAAAAGTCTGTGTTTGTTGTCCTCCCTGAATGGTGAGGTTTTGCGTTTGTGAGCGTTGTTCCGAGATTACACTGGTAACGGTAAGTCGACCAAACTGCAACTGTGTCTTGATACCGAAAAGGCTTTGACTGCCTGTAATAAGTGTGGTTTTTAATGGAAGGCTAACATTACCGGCCTCTATCTTTTTAATTACTTCGTCTTTGTATCCGGTATATTCTAATTTCACCTGACGTTCAAAATCGAACTGTGCCTGAGTGTTGAAGTTTGTGGTTAACTTCAGCTTGTCGCCAATTTTTCCAACTACGTTCAGCATTATGTTCATGTCAAAATTAAACCCCCCCTGACGGCGCTGCTGAACAGTTAGTGCAGGATTTTGAATGTTTGTATAATTACCTCCAAAGGTTAACTCAATATTTCCCTGTGGTTTTATGTCCACATTGGTTCCGCCAAATAATCGATCAACAAGAAGGTTATTGACATTGACCGGAGGCATAGAGCCTTTGCGATTCAATAAATTATTAGAAGTACTTTTTTGATGCAGGTAATCCTGATCTTGTTTATGAAACTGATATTTTAAAAAATCTTCGAAAGAAACATAGGTGGGATCGCGGTAAAATTGATTGCCGATTTTTTTGTACAGCACATACTGGTTGTTGTCTACATCATAGGCAATGCTGTCTTTGATATTTGATGGATCCCCTAAATCAATGCCTCCCGATTGACCTGGAATAGAGGTATTGTTGTCTTTAATCGGGAACTTCAACTTGGGTGTATCGGAAGGCGTTTCCTGAAAAGCACTGAGTGGAATTGGTAAATGAGGCTCAGGTATAATTCCGTTTTTTCCAATAGCTGAAATGAAGGACAGGCCTATAATGCTTCCAATTAATAAGAATGCTATATGAATAGGTGTTTTATTCACTTCAGGTTATAAATGGGTGTTGTTTTGGGTTCAGGTTGAGATTAAATACGTTAATGCACTATTGGCGTTTGCTGGTTTTTTATTCCGGTGAAAAATAGTTTTTCTTATCTGTCAGAGATTACGTAACGACTGCTTTATTAACGCCTCAACTGTTAATTCTCCGCCGGTTTGTTTAGCGACTTTTTGTAGTGCGGCACTTGCAGAAACTTTGTTGAATCCTAACATGATAAGCGCGCTTAACGCTTCGTTCTCTATATTATTATATGACACTGTTTCTGTTTTCGACGAAGAAACTACAACCTTCGTCATTTTATCTTTCAACTCTAAAATAATACGTTGAGCAGTTTTAGGACCTATACCCTTAATGCGTTCAAATCGTGCTACATTTTGCGAAACAATCACCTGTTGTATTTCGTCAGGCTTCAATTCAGATAATATAAGCCTCACAGTGTTGGCGCCGACACCATTAATACTCAACAAATGAATGAACATTTCTCTTTCTGCTTCTTCATAAAATCCAAACAGGGTAACCATCAACGGACTTTGTGTTCCTCCGGTGATGTGTAAGTATGTGTAAAGCTGACAATCACTTAATGATTGCAATGCAGAATAGGTATTCAGCGATATCTGCAGGCTGTAACCAATACCATTGCTTTCCAATACCACCTGTGTAGCGCTGCGCGATGTAATTTTTCCTTTGATATATGCTATCATCAGCGACTGTTTTTAGCCTGTGCATCAACTACAGCTATGGTTACCATATTCACAATCTCACGAATAGAGGAGCCTAATTGTAAAATGTGAACGGGTTTGTTAAGTCCTAGCAATACTGGACCTATTGCCTCTGCTGTTCCAAGTTCCTGCAATAGTTTATAGGTTATGTTTCCTGCTGCCAGATTTGGGAATATCAAAGTATTCACACCACCATTTAAAAGATTGCTGAATGGAAAATTATCCCTCATCAACTCCTGATTGAGCGCTACGTTTGCCTGCATCTCACCATCCACTATCATTCCTGGATAGTCACGTCTCAAAATTTCTACTGCTTTAGCAACTTTGGTTGGCTCCTCTCCTACTGCAGAACCAAAGTTGGAATAAGAAAGCATTGCTATGCGGGGCTGTATATTATATTGTTGTACTGCCTTTGCGGTCATCACGGTAATGTCCACCAATGTTTGTGTATCTGGATTGGCATTTACCGTACAATCAGCAAAGAATAATGGACCACGCTTAGTGAGCATAATGTACATGCCGGCAACCTTGCTTACTCCGGGCATTGTGCCTATGCTTTGTAAAGCCGGACGAATAGTTGATGGATAATTTTTTGTTAATCCGGAGATAAGTGCATCTGCATCGCCATCCTGAACCATCATAGAGCCAAAATAATTGCGCTCGTTCATCAACTTCCTGGCTTCGTGCAATGTAGTTCCCTTGCGCTGACGCTTCTCGTACAAGTGATGTGCAAACAGGTTTCTTTTATCTGCCTGTGCCGAATCACGCGGGTCAATAATAGGCACATCCACTAAGTCAATATTATTTTCTTCAATAAGCTTCTGAATCTTGTTTACATCGCCTAACAATATTGGCCGGGCTATTCCTTCATCCTTTACAATCTGTGCGGCCTTTAAAATTTTATATGTATCCGCTTCGGCAAAAACTACACGCTTAGGATTGCTCTTGGCTTTGTTTACTACCACGCGGGTAAAGTTTTCATCTAGTCCAAGACGACTGCGCAATTCATTTTCGTATGCATCCCAATTGGTAATCACTTTACGTGCTACGCCGGAATCTATGGCGGCTTTGGCAACAGCAGGAGATACTGTTGTAATCAAGCGTTGATCTATCAGCTTTGGAATAATGTAGTCTTTACCAAAAGTGATATTCTTTTGATTGTATGCCATGTTCACCATTTCGGGGACCGGCTTTTTGGTAAGCTCAGCCAATGCATGGACCGCCGCCAGCTTCATAGCTTCATTAATTTCTCTTGCTCGCACATCGAGCGCTCCACGGAAAATGAATGGAAATCCTAAAGCATTGTTTACCTGATTGGGGTAATCGCTACGACCTGTTGCCACAATCACATCTTCGCGTGCTGTTATAGCCAAGTCATAAGCAATCTCCGGATCAGGATTAGCAAGTGCAAATACAACGGGACTTTTAGCCATAGCGCGCACCATATCCTGCGTTACCACATTACCCTTACTCAATCCCAAAAACACATCAGCACCCTTCATAGCATCATCTAATGTTCTGATGTCGCGTGTGGTTGTGAATTGTTTTTTCATGTCATCCAAATCAGTTCGGTCTGATCGGATTACACCATTACGATCTAGCATCACCACATTTTCTTTCTTAACACCAAGCGCCAAATACAACTTAGCACAAGAAATAGCCGATGCGCCGGCTCCATTTACAACCAATTTAATTTGATCAATCTTTTTATTCACCAACTCCAACGCATTAATGAGCGCCGCACCGGAAATGATTGCTGTACCGTGTTGATCATCGTGCATCACAGGTATGGACATTTCTTTTTTCAAGCGTGTTTCTATTTCGAAACAATCCGGCGCTTTAATATCTTCAAGATTGATTCCACCAAAGGTGGGCTCCAACGCTTTTAC
Organism: uncultured Bifidobacteriaceae bacterium; assembly: GCA_964640655.1. Classification (GTDB taxonomy): domain Bacteria; phylum Bacteroidota; class Bacteroidia; order Chitinophagales; family UBA10324; genus BJGO01. The sequence goes on from CAZXFT010000017.1 coordinate 48,861, forward strand.
AGCAGTAATAAATGAATCAATATCTTTAGTATTCAACTCTATATCGAAAACATCAATGTCGGCAAATATTTTAAAAAGCATACCCTTGCCTTCCATTACCGGCTTTGATGCCTCAGGACCAATATCTCCCAAACCAAGTACCGCAGTTCCATTAGAGATTACGGCTACCAAGTTGCCTTTGGCGGTGTATTTATAGACCGATTCGGGATTGGCTGCAATCTCCAGACATGGCTCAGCTACCCCCGGAGAGTAGGCTAATGCCAAATCGCGTTGTGTTTTGGTTTCTTTAGTACAAACTACTTCTATCTTTCCCGGACGACCCTTTTCATGATAATCGAGTGCGTCCTGCTTGCTGGTTTTAGCTGACATTCGTTTTTATTGGTGTGCTAAAATAGCAGTAAATCAGAAACGCCTTTTTGAGGCTCATTGCATTTACTACGCGTTGTTAATGCTTAATGATCTTATAACTGATTTGCTCAAGTTCTTTACGCAGCACCAACAAATACATGCCTTGCGTCAAACTACTGATGTCCACACTGAGGTTGTTGTTGTACTCTGTAATAATGAATTGATTGTTCCACACCTGCTGACCCATGAGATTATATAGTTGTGCATCAACTATTACTTCATCGTCGGTATAGAAATTGAAACGCAATGGTCCTGTGGTGGGGTTGGGGAATATCTGTACATCAAAAGTGTGTGAGATTTCAGTTTCTTCAAGTCTTCCCGAACCAAGTGTTGAGAAATAACTGGTAGTTGACCAACCGGATCCGATGCTTCCTGATGCGTCGCACAACGTCATTACATTCCATTTATAGCTCTTGTTCGCAAGCAATCCTGTAACGATGTAATTAATTGCCGGCGCTTGCACGGCATATTCAACATATTCTGATGAGTTATCGGAAGGACGAATGCGCACTTTATAGCCCCAGGCTCCGCTCACAGCAGCCCAATTCAGTTTTGCGCTGGTTGACGTAATAGTATTTACGGTTAGTGACGAAGGCGAAGTGTTGCAACCTCCGCTTGATATTGTGCTGAAAGAGTAGATGGGTGTATAGCCCGATGAATCGGTATTGGTACTGTTGCAAAATGATTGCATCTGGTATTGATAGCTGCTGCTTGCTATTAACCCACTGATGGTGTATGAGGTGTTTGTTGCTGAGATGGTTACCGTTGTCCAAGTGCTTACTGATGATAAGCGATAACGCAATCTGTAATTCACTGCACAGCTTTGTGTAGCCCAGATGATCTGTGCAGATGTGGTTGAAATGTTTTGAGAAGCAACCGAAACAGGGAGTCCGCACTGAGGATTAGTAAGCGTTATACTCTGTGAATTACTGCAGGTGTTAGCAGATGTTACTGTAACATTGTATGTGCCTGCCGATAAATTACTACGGCTTGCTGTTGTTGCATTGTTGTTCCACAAATAAGTATAGGGTGACGTTGCTCCATCTGCAGCAACATTAATAGAGCCATTAGCTGCTCCACTGCAAGTAGGTTGGGTTGTAGCGTTTGATATTATAGGTTTGGGATTAACAGTAACACTGACTGTTCTGGTCTTTATACAATAGCCGCTGGTACCTGTAATGGTATATGTTGTTGATGATACTGGTGAAGCAGTAACCATAGCTGCTGTGCTATTGGATAAGCCTGTTGTCGGTTGCCAGGTATATGATGTGGCCCCACTGTTGCTCAGTGTTGTGGCATTACCCGAGCATAAACTTGTGCCCGATGAGCCGGTTAATGTAAAGTTTGGAGAGACTAAAATACTAATGGTTTTTGTGGAAGAGCACCCGTTGCTGCTACCGGTTACTGTATAAATTATGTTGGTTGTAGCAGTAGTGTTGATGGCAGATCCGGTTGTGGCACTAAGTGATGTGTTTGGTGTCCACGAATAGGTGTTTGCTCCATAAGCGTTCATCGGTGTTGATGTGCCCGAACAAATGCCTATGCTGCTTGAAGAAACAGTAACGTTAGGAATAGCATTAACCGTAACGCTAACTGTTTTTTGTGAGGAACAGCCGTTGCTTGTGCCGGTGATGGTGTAAGTGGTAGAAACTGTTGGGTTAGCTGAAACAGTGGTTGCTGTTGTGCTGTTTAACCCTGTTGCCGGCAACCAGGTGTATGTGCTTGCACCGCCAACAATAAGTGATGTAGATGAACCGGTGCAAATAGAGGCGTTGTTACTTGATGTTAACGTAGGTGAAGCGTTTACCGTCACCGACACGGTTTTGGTATTGGTGCAGCCGGCAGCTGATGTGCCGGTAATAGTGTAGGTAATACTTGTTGTTGGTGTAGCAATAACCGACGAACCTGTGCTTGTGTTTAACGCAGTAGTCGGTGACCAGGAATATGTTGTAGCTCCTGATGCGCTTAAGGAAATGTTTGAGCCACTACAAATACTACTATTTGCAGTGCTGCTAATAGTTGGCTTGGGGTTTACGGTTAATACCACTGTTTTAGTTGTTGTACATCCCGAAGATGTGCCCGTAACGGTGTATGTTGTTGTGCTGGTAGGTGTAGCGGTGAGTGAGGTGGCTGTTGTTGAAGATAATCCTGTGGCCGGTGACCATGAGTAAGTCGAAGCACCGGAAGCGGTGAGTGAGGTGGATGAACCATTGCATATACTTGATGTGCCCGCACTGGCAGTTAGATTTAATCCGGGATTAACAGTAACTATAATAGTTTTGGAAGTGGTACAACCGTTTGTTGCGGTACCTGTAACCGTATAAGTAATACTTGAAGTTGGATTGGCAACAACAGACGTTGCCGTGTTTGAAGTAATAGAGGTATTGGGTGTCCAGGAATAAGTGTTAGCGCCACTTACAGTCATAGTAGTGGATGTGCCGGAGCAGATGCTTGCATTAGAGCTTGTGGTTAGAGTTGGTGCTGTGTTCACGGTAATCGCTACTGTTCTGCTGTTGGTGCAGCCTGCTGATGATGTACCAATAATGGTATATGTAGTTGTTGATCCCGGACTTGCTATAGACGATGTGCCTGTTGTGCTTGACAATCCCACCGTGGGACTCCAGCTGTATGTGTTGGCGCCGCTAACGGTCATCGTGGTAGATGAGCCCGAGCAAATGGACGTATTGGAACTGCCGCTTAATGTTGGTATTGCATTCACCGTTACTGCAACCGTTTTTGAGTTAGTGCAGCCGTTTGATCCGGTGCCGGTTACGGTATAAGTGATGCTGCTTGTTGGGTTAGCAGTAATACTTGTCGCCGTTGAAGAAGTGATGGCGCTATTGGGTGCCCATACGTACGTGCTTGCTCCACTGACACTGAGTGTAGCAGATGCTCCCATACAAATAGAAGCATTGTTGCTTGAAGTTAATGTTGGTGAGGCATTTACTGAAACTGCTACGGTCTTGGATGAAGTACAACCGGATGAATTTGTACCTGTAACAGTATAGGTGGTAGAGGTTGTGGCTGTAGAAACTACTGAAGTTCCGGTTGAATTGCTGAGTGCTGTTGTAGGCAACCAGCTATATGTATTTGCACCGCTAACGGTCATTGTTGTAGATGCACCACTGCATATACTTGTATTGTTACTTGTAGTTAAAGTTGGATTGGCACTAACGGTGGCCACAACAGTTTTTAATATGGTGCACCCTGTGCTTGCTGTTCCAATAATGCTGTAAGTAGTGGTTACAACGGGGTTGGCTGTAACGCTTGCACCCGTTGTTGCACTCAGCCCGGTTGCAGGACTCCAAGTATAAGTGCTCGCACCACTCATAGTTAATGTTGCTGATGCGCCATTACAAATTGCTGCATTATTGCCGGTAACCACAGGTGCGGAATTCACTGTTATTGCTATGGTTCTGTTGGCCGTGCATCCATTAGATGCTGTGCCAACAATAGTATAAGTCAAAGAACTTGTTGGCGATGCTACCACTGAAGCAGCTGTTGTAGAATTAAGACCTGTTGACGGCGACCAGGTATAAGTGCTGGCTCCACTTACCGTTAATGTAGTTGATGCACTGGTACAAATCGCTGTGCTCGTTACATTAGAACTTAATGTGGGCTTGGCATTGATCGTAATTGTTTTAGTAATACTGTCAGAGCCTGATGCATTAATGGCTTTCAACTTAACGGTATAAGAGCCTGCATTATTAAATGTAAAGGATGCATTGGTAGTGGTTGCCGATGAGGGTGTGCCTCCTGTACATGTCCATACATAAGAAGTAGGATTATTGGTTGAGGTGTTTGTACATCCTACCGTTTCACCAGAGCAGGCGGAAGTGGCTATGGTAAAGTTGGCTGTTGGCAGGGTTGGCGTAGTGTTAGGTGCTACAGTTCCGGTTAAATAAAATCTTCCTAAACTACCGTAATCATTAGGTCCTGTACCACCGTTATCGTTGTAATTGGCAACACCAATACCATCTACTTTAATATAATAAGTACCGGCGGCAAGGTTGTTAGCCGTTATTGTTGAACTTAATATTGTTGTTGGCGAATTAGAGGCAATTGTTGTTCCTCCGCTGTTCATTAATGTTAATTGGGTATGAAGATTAGCGCCGGCATTAGTGCTTTGATTAACAGAATATGGTCTTGTGTTTAGGGTAATGTTTGAGGTTTGTGTCAACACCAATTTGAAAAAGTCAGCGTCAGCAGTTGTACTGATGATGCCCGAATCCGACAAAGTATTGTTGATGATGTTCAGATTTGTTGATGTGGCTATGGTGTTGCCGTGGTCGTCTGTGCGATATGTAAAACCGTTATTAGCCACTATCACGGCCAAATCGTCCTGATTGGATCCCGAGCAAGTAAGTGATGTGGTCGGCCCTTTGTACCAAAGCACCATATTATATCCGTATGGCGCACCCATTATGGGCCCCCATCCAATCTGGCCGCTGCCCTGCCCAGGGTGATAAGAACTAGTCCGATTACAACTTGCATCATATTTACCGTGGTGATTAAGCCAAAGCGTGTGTCCTATTTCGTGCGCTGCTGCATCAGCCACATACTCCGGAACGTAGCTCAACATATTTACAAATACCCAGGCAGGTTCATATGCCGGAGTTCCAAAAGCACCGATAAAGGCTACCCCACCTGCTGAGCCATACCATGACGATGTTGTTGTTACAACAACTCTTGTTCTTTTTGATGTAGCAGCTGCCTGATACACACTCAGTGCTGTAGTAATGTTTACATCAAAGGGGCGGTATTTCTCTGCCACGCGATTAAACACTTCTATTATCTGAGTATTGTTAAGCCCCGATGATGCGGCATTGATGGTAGATGCGCTCCAGTTGGTATTGTTCACCACCTCTCCATCAAAGTCGAGGTAGATGACATATTGACTCGACGGCAAACTGCTGAGTGTTGGCACTTGCGCGCTAACGGTTGAAGCGAACAGGAGCAGGAGGGAAATGAAAGCGATGTTCTTCATTTGTGTTTGTTCGGGTTTTGATGGGGTTGAAGAATTATTCAGCTACAATATTTTCAGTGTCGGTTTTTTTAAATTCAAACTCTCTCTCGTTGAATGAGCTCAGTTGATAAGAGTCGGAATATTTATGATTAACAATGTGCGCTCTATAGCTCACCGCACCTTGGCGAAATACTTTATTGATATTAAGAATAGTTCCTTCGGGAAGATTGCTCACCGAATAAGCTATGGTTTCACTTCCATCTTCCCAGGTTTGTTTGTTGATATAAACCAGATCAAGCCACATGCTGTTACCCAGCAGTATTTTGAAACTGCTTTGTGCATTACCATTTAGCAGTTCCGTAATTTTTACGGATGGAATGCTAAATGAACCGGGGTAGACATTCAGCATCTGAGGCAGGTTGTGCTGATGAAATTCAGGCTTTTGTCCAACGGCGGAAAAAGAACATACAACGATGAAAAGTGACAGAATGTGGAGTTTTATTTTCATTTGTGTTTTGCTGTTTTTTATCGATGAAATTATTTTATTAGTCGACGAAATGCATTTTTTCTTCGGCCAAATATTCACATTATTCCCCTGCGGGGGTATTTTATTTTTCAACAGCTTATCCACACCACATATCCACATTGTTTATTTCACATATAGAAAAGCATGTGAACTATAGTGTATACCACCGCTTTTATTAATTTCACCCGCCATTTTTAAAAACAAGCATGAAATTTTTATCGCTGTGCATCACCGCACTTTGTGCGTCCACATTATTCTCCTGCAATTTATCCAATACTTCATCAGATCATTCTGAAAGCATGAATAAAACCTATCATCAACCCACACAAACAGAGCGCATGGTGATATATCAGGTGTTTGTGCGCAACTTCTCTAAAGAAGGCACTTTCAATGCCCTAACCGCTCGGCTTAACGATATCAAAGCTCTTGGCGCCAACACCATTTGGTTAATGCCCATTCAACCGACAGGTATTGAAAAGCGCAAGGGTACATACGGCTCACCTTATGCCATTATGGACTACACCGAAGTTCACCCGGACTTTGGAACTAAAGAGGATTTCAAAAAATTAGTGGACAGCTGCCATGCTCTGGGCCTCAATATCATTATTGACTTAGTAGCTAACCACACTGCCTGGGATTGTAAATGGGTAAAAGATCACCCCGATTGGTATGTGAAAGACAGCTCCGGAGCCATTATTCCTCCTGTGGCCGACTGGACCGATGTTGCGGATTTAGACTTTGACAACAAAAAGATGCGCGCAGAAATGATAAAAGGCATGCAATACTGGCTGCGTGAGTTCGACATTGACGGTTACCGCTGCGATGTGGCCGAGATGGTGCCCGACGATTTCTGGGCAGCTGCTATTGATAGTATTATGAAAATTAAACCGGCGATCATGCTTGCCGAGGGTGCCAAACCCGATTTATATGAAGCAGGTTTTCAAATTACCTATGGATGGGATTTTTATCACAACCTGAAACAAGTATTTAACAATAAAGAGCCATTAGTTAAGCTCGACTCGGTGTTGGCTAAAGAAAAGGTTCTTTATCCCTCAACATATAAGCACATTCGTTTTATCACCAACCACGACGAAAACAGCTGGGACGATGTGCCGCAAAACAAATTCGTGAACCTCGATGGCACCAAAGCTGCCTTTGTGATTTCGGCCTACATACCCGGTGTACCGTTTGTTTACAACGGTCAGGAAGTGGGCTTCGACAAAAAGATTAACCTCTTTGAAAAGTATGAGATCGATTATAGCGCTAATCCCGAACTGAAAAAATTCTACAGCGATATATTAAAACTAAAAGAGCATCCCGCACTACACAACAACAGCATCACACGCATTGATATCAAAAACAAAGACGTTTTTGCCTTTATCAGCGAAGGTGACGGACTGAAAGTTCTGGTGGTGGTGAATGTGCGCAACAAGCCTTCAACATTTTCATTGCCTCAAGATATTGGCGCACCGAAATTCATGCTCGGCACCACCATCGATGCACAAACTAAAACACTGCCCGCCTTTGGGTACAGCATTTCTGAATTATAATACCTCATTTAATTACACATCCCTTGAATCATAAACCGAAACGACAAGACCCGGTGCTCCAACCGGTTGGCGCCATTGCGTCATATAAATCTATTGAACATGGCTATCTTTTTATCTGCGATAACGCGCTGGTGAAACTGGAAATTTTTAACGACAACACTATTCGTGTCAACTCCATTCGTGCAGAAAAAGACTTTGAAAACTTTTCTTATGCCATCAGTGGCGCGCCACAAAAAACCGCTCATCAGTTTTTTGATGAAAAGGAATATTTCCTGATCCAAACTCAAAAACTGAAAGTGCAAATCACCAAGACCCCCCTGCGTGTGCAATTTTTAACGTTGCAAGGTCAGGTGATTAATGAAGACCATCCTTCGTTTGGCACAGGCTGGTTTGGCAACGAAGTGGCTTCCTACAAAAGCATTCAGCAAAACGAAATATTTGTGGGGCTGGGTGAAAAAACAGGCAGCCTCAACCGCCGCGGTAGCTCTTACACCCACTGGAACACCGACTACTTCGGATACCCCACCAACGGCGACCCGCTCTATCTATCTACTCCGGTGTATATAGGCATTCACGGCGGACTTTGTTACGGACTGTTTTACGACAACACCTACAAATCGGTGATGGACTTTGGCGCCAGCAACGAGCGCTTCACCACTTTCACTGCTGCCGACGGCGAAATGGATTATTACTTCTTTTACGACGACAACATTGCCGGCATTCTGAAACACTATACCGCACTTACTGGCCGTGTGCAACTACCTCCCCTCTGGTCGCTGGGTTTTCAGCAGTGCCGTTACAGCTATTACCCCGATAAAGAGGTGATTAATGTAGCCCGCACTTTCCGCGAGAAAGACATTCCAGCCGATGTAATTTATCTTGACATCCATTATATGGACGAGTACAAAGTATTTACCTGGCATCCGGAGCGTTTTCCTAATCCCGATGAAATGGTGGAAGAACTGCGCAAATTGGGCTTCCACGTGATACTGATTGTGGACCCCGGAGTTAAGGTGGAAGATGGCTATCCTTACTACGAAGAAGGATTGAAGAAAGACCTTTTCCTCAAATACCCCGACGGCGAACTATACAGCGGTAAGGTGTGGCCTGGCACCTGCCACTTCCCCGATTTTACCAATCCTGAAACCCGCAAGTGGTGGGGCAAAAACTATAAGTTGCATATTGATAACGGCATTGAAGGTTACTGGAACGATATGAACGAACCGGCCACCTGGGGCAAGCGCGTGCCAGACCTTGTAGAGTTTAACTACGAAGGTATTGGTGCCAGTCATCGCAAGGCACACAACCTGTACGGCATGCAAATGGCACGAAGCACCTACGAGGGCACCAAAGATTTACTCAATGGCAAACGACCATTTGTGCTTACACGCAGCGGATACAGCGGCGTGCAGCGCTATGCCGCCGTATGGACGGGAGATAACACCGCCAGCGACGAGCACATGATGTGCGGTATTCGCCTCATCAGCAGTATGGGACTGGCTGGTGTGGCCTTTGCCGGCTACGACGTAGGCGGATTTGCCGGTGAGCCCAGCAACGAGCTTTTTGCCCGGTGGATTGCTATTGCCGCATTCTCTCCTTTTTTCCGCTGCCACAGCATGATCAACAGCCGCGACGCCGAGCCCTGGGCTTTTGGCGAGGAGGTCGAAGAAATTTCGCGCAACTATATCAAGCTGCGCTACCGCATGCTACCTTATATCTACTCGGTATTTTATGAAGCCGCGCAAACAGGTATGCCCATACAACGCAGTCTGGTGCTCAACTATATGAACGATGCCAACATCTTCAACAACTCCTATCAGAACGAATACCTCTTTGGCCCTGCCATACTCATAGCCCCCGTGCCCAGCACACAAATGATTTCCAAAATCTATCTGCCCGAAGGAGGCTGGTACGATTTCTTTACAGACAAGTATTACGAGGGAGGTAAGGAAATTTTGATTGAAACCGGCAAAGACAAGATTCCCATCTTTGTGAAACAAGGCGCCATTATACCCATACAGCGCTCCGTGCAGCAGGCCGATGCCGACCCCGGCGACACACTCGAAATTCATATTTACAAAGGCATTCGTAACGAGAGCTTTGTTTATTATGAAGACGACGGCGCAGGCTTCGACTACGAAGATGGTATGTATTACCGCCGCGAGTTACTCTTTAATCCCAAAAACAAAAGCCTCACACTCAAAGCGCGTGAGGGTCGCTACCACAGTAAGTTTAAAAAGGCGCGCATCTTTTTCCACGGCTACGGCGAGCAGGAATTGCACCCGCAGTTTGGGCAGCAAACTTTAGACAAGGTGAGTACCGAGTACCGTTTTGTGGCGCCTGTTACTGATTTCGACCCCTGGCACTACAGTACCGATAAGAGTAAGGTGATTAAGGATATCTACTACACCAAGATTGAACTTGTGGATGAAGAAATGGTGGTAAGGTGGTAGAGGAGGTTATTATGAGTTGTGATTCTTAGTGAGTTATTTTTTCAAATCTCGCCAGTAAATCACTCATAGATTCTTTACCGTCGCAGGACGAATCGGAACTTGCATATAAGATGCCCCCTGAATTCTTAACTGCCGCCATAATATCGCAGCCACTGATATAAGGTTGTACCTTCTTTTCAATCGTCTTTTGATTAATGCCCTGCATGTTTTCCAGTTTTTTATATGCTTTATCAATAATATGCTGCATAACGACATTTCGCGACATATAACCGGCCAGGAAATATTTATCATTCCAGGCTAATATCTGATATGCCTCAATGATATTTCCTGTAGGGCTATTGCGAAATGGCACCAATACTTGAATATCTGATCCTTCATTAAGTTTCAGCCATTTATAGTTTTTGGGATATAAAGCAAATTTTTCTCCTTTTTCAGGATAGAACCATATTGCGCCGAAAGAAAAAAACTTGATTTTGCCTTTGGGTGCCTTCTGAATTTTTCCTTCTGAATCCATCCACGATGTGTTTTCCCAGTTAGATGTGTATTCAAAATCATTAATATCTTTCTTTGTAAAAGACAAACACAATAACGTAAGAATTACTAAGGCGCCTTTTAGGTTTTTCATGTCTTAATTTAATTTTTCAACTCAAATATGCATCAAATATTTTTGAAAAATTGTTTGACTGTTATTTCAACCGGTACCGAACATAACAGCGCTGCTCAGCGGGTTTCCATTCTTTCATATCCTCTCTGGATACATAAATTTCAAATCCTTGTTGTTTCAGCATAGTTTGTAATTGCTCCATACTTATGTCATCGGGCAACACTACCTTGCCGCACAACTCTTCGTCGTTCAGCAGTATATTTTCAAAGACTAATGTGCGTTGTTGTTTGGTTAAGAAAATAGTGCCCGATTGTAATATCAGTCCCATAAATTTTTTTAAAAATGCATCCGTGTTATAGGTGTGTTTGATATTATCGGCGGCGGGAGAAATACGGAAATCATTGATATGAAAAGGATAGTCGTATTCGCTGTAATACTTCATATCGTAAGGCATACTTCCCTGAACATCATTGCTGCACAGGTCTGGTATAAAACGATCGGTTTTTATAACCAGTCCGCTGTTGGCTATGGTAAACACCGGCGCACAGCTCGAAGTAATATCGCTTTCTCTGAATGATATTAAATCTCCCTGCTTGCCATCGTAGTGCAACTCTTTGTAAGACATCAAAAAACCGGGTTGCATCGGCTTTTTATCTGTGCCCATTTGAACAAAACCTTTTTCATTGCACACCTGCAACTTCTCATTGCCGGTAAACAAGCGCAGGGAACCGTTCGACAGTGTTGCGGTATAGTAGCCCCTCAGCATGGGCAACAACAACTGCAGACTGTTATCATCCACACTCGTTTGAAAGAAACGCTGCAACAACTCATTGTCGCTCGACTTAATATCTTCATAGAGATAGATCCAGTTGATCATCTTCTCTGCCAGCGATTCCTCAAAAGTTACTTCTGTATCAGGGTTCAATTCTTCATAATGCTCCTCGGCTTCGTCAAGCGTGTTATAGTAAGCATCAACATCTATTTGCTGCGGCAATGCGGTGCCGTAATTACGGCTCATCAGTTTGTAAAAAGCCACGGAGTCGTTGGGGGTGTACTGCATCATGGCCGAATCTAAGCGGAAAGAACCGCGCTGTTCCAGATAGGTGTAGAGCATGGTAAACTTTTGCACAAGCGACGGATTTTTTCCATAGCTCTTTACATAATAGTTAAAGCGATTCATATCCTCATAATAACCCCGTAAAGTAATCAGTGTGCGGTTAACCCCCTTGCGGCATGGAGTTAAATCCATATACATACTGCTATTACTGATACGCATCTTGAAATTTTGCAGCACAATAATTTCGCGCGTGGTATTCATATTATTTTTTAAATACAGTTTACCGAAGTCGGCGTCTATAAAGAAACGGTCCAGTCGGCTGTTGATGCTGTCGCGGCTGATTAACACACCAATGGGGTTATAAAACGAAGAAGCCGGCGGCGGCTCTGGAATCTCGAAACAATCACACTGAAGCTTATTGTCAGGTGTTTCACTTTCATCAGGCATTTCCACCCCCTTCACAAACTTCACCCTGCGATCCGGAGAGCCGTCTTCGTTCCAAAACATCCAGTAGTCGTCGCGCAGTCCATTTACCCATATACCTTCCGATTTTTTATTTCCGCTTTCATACCACTCGGTCGACTTGCCATCCATTTTATTATCCTTCAGTGTGGAACGCATTCTTAGTGCACCACTTTCATAATACATCTTTGCTTCGTGCACAATTCCGTCCTTATCATACTCACGTGTTAGTTTTAGTTTTCCACTTTTATAATATTCATACGAATCATCATGTTTGTAACCATCCTTAAGCACATACAGGTTGCCCAGCGTGCCGTCTTCATAATAATAACTGCGCTCCATCTGCTTCTTCTCTTTGTTATACACCGCCTTCACCTGCACCTTACCATTTTCGTCGGCCTTTAACAACTGCAATGCTCCCATGCCGTCGGGAGTGTATTGTGTTATTTCGTAGATACGGCCATTGGTATGATAACTTCTCCATATGCCTGTGCGCCGGTTGTTCAAATGGTTGCCGCAATACATCGTGTCGGTTCCATTAGTGGCATAGGCAATACTCCATCCGTTTTTCCATCCCTGATGATAATTAATGATTTGAGCTAATGTGCCGTTGGCATAATAGGTACGCTCCTCGCCTTCTATAATGCCGTTCACGTATGTGGCCTGATAACGCAACACACCATCAACGCTATAAATTTTCCAGAGCCCTTGGCGCGTCGGGTTCATCTCTCCTTGGTGTAAAAACCGGGCCCGGTCGCTTTCGTTACTGATATTAAACGCGCCGGCACCCGACACATACTCTACTACTATATTGCCCAGCGAATCGTAGCGGCATGTGAGGCTGCCCGCTGTAATATGCTCTAAGCGGCCATTCGGAAAGAAACGCATCTGTGGCCCATCACTGCCACTGCTGTGGCGGTAATCGGCAAAATGTTTCAGCGAGCCGTCGGGGTACCACATACGCATAATGCTGTCGTTCTGATTTTGTTTTTTGAATTGCTCCAGCTCCGGAGTGCCATCTTCATACCAGCGGCGGTATGGCCCGTGAGCTATTCCATTCAGAAAATATTCTTCGCTGCGCATATTGCCGTTTTCGTACCACTCCTGTTTAATGTTTAATTGATGATCTCCCTCTAAGACAGTCTCTGCATCTTTATTATTATATAGCTTGGTAACATAGGTGCCATTCTTCTGAATGCTCACGGTTTTATATCGTGCACCATTAGGCCGGTACTCGTAGCGGTGGTAGTAACCATACTTCTCGTTCTGATACATGTAAGGCAGCAGGCGATTGCCGGAGTTGAGGTGTGGCGGAAAAAACTTAATGCCGTTTTTGTTAGTGTCTTTGCGCGCCACCTCTTCGGTTTTAATACTACCGTTGCTGTAATATTCCAGGTAGCGTTGTTCGGTTTTACCGCGCGGTGCGGTAAGCACATTATTAATTTTGCCGTTGGCGAAATAATTGGTGAGCACCCCTTGCGCATAGTCGAAGCGCTGCACCGGCCTGCCCAGCGAATCGTTTATTTGTATATCGGCCTGAGGCAGATACTCGCCGCGCTGCAGCAGCACCAGGGCATGGCACATTTGGTTGCCATTAGGATGAAATGATATAATGTGTATGCGCGGAGAATCTATATCGCGCAGCGTAAGGGTTTGAATTTTGGTTTTGCGCAGGTCCCAGTAGAGGGTGTCGTTTTTTTGAGCGAAAACGGTGCTGCAAAGAGCGCTGTTTAGTGCAATGCCAAGCAGTATGCCGATGAAGTTACCTAAGAGTCTATGGCGCATTTATGCAAAGATGATTAAGGGAGAAGAATTGCATAACGCTGAGGACTGATAAGAGCGGAAGACATGCGATACAACCACACGCCGGCCGGGTTATTCGCGGTCGATGTCTATAATAACATCAAATCTTTTGTAGGTGGTATCGTACAGCAATGCAAAAGGTGCCTGTTGCATATCGCCTTCCATATATCCGGTAAGGGTATAGCTGTCGGCTTTGCGGTAGTCGTTGCCATCGCTGTTGAGCATGGGGTATCCCGAAAAAAGTATATCTACTTCGGGAGTGGTTTTTTCATCCTCTTCAAATTCGGGGACTTTGAAGGTGAAGGGGAATTGAGTGCCATCCGTGCGGGTAAAGGTGCCGGTGCCGTCTATATCGCCATCGTATTTATCGAAATGGAAAATGCCGGTATTGAGTAATACGGTATCTGTAAACGGGGCTTCGCCGGTAACGAGCGGGTCGCTGGTGTAGGCTTTGATGTGCACGCGGCTCAGTTGCCAGTTGCCGTCTTTTTTATCGAGGCTTTTTTGAAACGTACGCGACGGATTGGCAGATGGACTCCAAAACCATAGGCACGATGAAAAGAATGTAAGGCTCAGTGCCAGAGCAATTATTTTATTCATTTTGTAAATATATGTTGTGGCTGAAATTGGCGAGTTGGTGCTAAATGAAGAATCTCGGCCCCTTAACTTTTATAATATTGGTCTGCGTAACCGGCAGCCGGATGATACATCATCGGCGCAACAACCATTTTATACCCAAGCCCACACACA
>CAZXFT010000018.1:0-62336 GCA_964640655.1 uncultured Bifidobacteriaceae bacterium
AACGCAGTGTTGTTCCTGAAATACGCAAAGATGACTTAGAAAAACACAGTGTTGTTCCTGAAATACGCAAAGATGACTTAGAAAAACGCAGTGTTGTTCCTGAAATACGCAAAGATGAATTAGAAAAACGCAGTGTTGTTCCTGAAATACGCAAAGATGACTTAGAAAAACACAGTGTTGCCCCCGAATTACTCAAAGATGAATTAGAAAAACACAGTGTTGCCCCTGAAATACGCAAAGATGACTTAGAAAAACACAGTGTTGCCCCCGAAGGGGCAAACTACTCAATCCAAAATGAGCAGATATGCAAGCGGATTATGAGTGCTTTACTTTTTCAGCACCATTACACGTCTTTGATATATACTGTATTTGGGCAGTCCACTAAAAGGGGTAAGTATCTGTAATTCCATTTTACGTGAGCCTTTTTCTGTAACTGCATAAGTACCATCTATCTCCAGTGTGGCGTTTAAACCTCTGATGTCGAACCGCTCGCCATCGTAAACATATTCCATACTATACCCTTTGTAACTGGTAGAGTCCGTGCCTGAGAATGTTTCTAGCTTCATATAAACACCAAGCCTATAGTAGTAGAGCGCATTCAGTGAGCCACTCTGCATAAACTGCAGATAGCCCAGATTGGAAATGATTTCCTTATTCACAACAGTACCCGCAGTATCGTAGGTAATGGTTTCAAAGCTTTCAATACTCCATTTGCCATCAGCATGATAAAAATGACGTGCTTTTCGGTCTTCAAGTTCGCAACTGTTCATCACAATCAACATTAGACTTGCAGCAATCAATATGTGAAATAACTTAATCATTATTACGGGTAAGATTTAATTGTAATCCAATAGAAAATTGCCAGCCGCGATCGTTGATATATACAATATTATTCTCGGCTTCAGATTGTAATTGATTTTGATAGAAATAAGCTACATCTGCAGGAAAATATTCAGTGGGATTATTAGCACTACTCGCATTAAAACTTTTGTAGTCCACAAGGTCTTTGTAGTAATCGAGATAAGTACTTCCATCTTTTTGTGTGGGTTTATATGAACGTACCGCACGCACTATGATGTTCACTTGTTTTACACCAAAACCTACTTCAGCTCCATAAGCCATAGATAGACGTGAGGCACTGAAGATGCCATTCAGATATTTCTCAGTGCTATATGATTTAGTTCCGTCGTTATAAATGTATCCATTGTAGGCTTGGTTACTACGCAAGTAAAAACTACCAATTGGTGCTAGATGAAAATTTTCACTTCCAACACCTAATATAATATCGGTACTCCAGTCGCTGACGCGCAGAGTTACTTCGCGCTGGTCGTTGTTCTTAAATGTTGTTGTATTAATGGTTTTAAACTTAGAAACACCTGTAACAAAGTTTCCATAAAATCCACCACCTTCTGGTCTGATGCAATAACCAGCACGCCACCACAAGCCCGATGCAGCGTCAAAGTCTTCTTTGAACGGTTTGCTGAGGTCAGAAGCAAAATAGCTATTATAGGTAGAGAAAAATGTTTGAAAGCCAGGAGCCTTGAGATTGTAAATTCCGTAACCTGCTTGTATGTTAACTTGCGAAGCAGCTTCTTTGTAATATAAAGTGCAAGCAATTGCAAATAAGAAAAGTATGTTGTGAGTAATAAACTTAATCATAGTAACCTCCTAATTTTAAGAATAATATTAAACTCAGGCTACTCATTCTTCCTTCAAGTGTGTGATCGTTTTGAAGTTTCTGACCACCAAGTAATATATAATCGAGATCGTCTAAATCCAGTTTCATCATCTGAAACTGATAGGACAGCCTTGCACCAATAGGACCTTTTTCAACTTGAATAAAAGGTGTAACACCCATTTGAAATGTTCGAAGAAAGTCACCATCTTTTAGAAAAGTGGGGCCGCCAAGTTGTTGTACAGTCTGAAATAGAGGTGTATAGGATGTGTCTTTGACTGCAGTCTTAAGGGCTCTTTTATAGAAACCTTTGAACGTACCCAAATCTAAAGAGGTACCGAACTTCACCGACTCGCTGCCACCATAAAATGCAAGGCTCAGGCAGTTAGAACGAACTTTTAAACGGCGTTCAATTTCTTCACCATTATGCATAAAGTCCGACTTGCTAATACTATGGCGGTTTTGCCAACTAACTTCAAAGCCGGCACCTTCTGATTCTTTTCCAAAAGCAAACATGAGTCCGCCAACAGTATGAATCTTATTCAGGTCGTTTCCGGTGTTGTAGTATTCGCGGTTGAGGTTATTGTGCACATCAATGAGGCGATTGATTTCGCGCGGATTGCAGTACCCCCAACCATAACCTACACGCCAGAATCCCTGGGCGTGAGACATAGCATATTGTAAAAGCAATAAGACTATGATTAGATATTTTTTCATAAAAAATGGAACGGTGAACTGTTGCATAAATACAACATTTCGACATATGAAAAAATAATAAATATTAGACTATAGATAGTACTTGTTACTGCTCTTCTACAGGCTTTTGCTCATAACCCAATATCTTGAGCATGCTCGATGCCGTTTGTTGTTTGGCAAAGAGGCGGTGCTTGAGATTTCCTTTTTTGTCGTAGTTAATCAGTACATGTTGTGGAGATGGAATCAGGCAATGCTTAATACCTCCATAACCGGCCAGCTGATCCTGATATGCTCCAATATGAAAGAAGCCAATGTATAACGGCTCTCCATTGCTCACGCGTGGCAGAAACACCTGATTTATGTGAGCTTCGGAATTATAATAGTCGTGGCTGTCACATGTTAAGCCACCAAGATTTACTCGCTGATATTCAGCATCCCACTTATTAATTGGCAGCATCAAAAAACGCTGACCAATACCCCAGGTATCGGGTAAAGTGGTGATGAAAGATGAATCAATCATGTACCACAACTCAGCATCGTTCTGTTGTTTTTGCGCCAACACTTTGTAAACAGCTACACCACTTTCACCTACTGTAAAACTGCCAAACTCTGTAAAGATGTCAGGTACGGGAATGCGGTTTTTCTTGCACACATTTTTTATCTGTGTCACAATAGCTTTAATCATGTAATCATAGTCGTACTCAAAACCCAGAGAATTCTTGATAGGGAAACCACCGCCAATGTTTATAGAATCGAGTGTGGGGCAAATTTTGCGTAACTGACAATATACATTCAAAGCTTTGTTCAACTCGCTCCAGTAATAGGCATCATCTTTAATTCCGGTGTTGATGAAGAAGTGCAGCATCTTTAAGCGGAACTTTTTGTTGTCGTGAATTTTCTGAACATAAAACTCAAGAATATCGCGCCAGCGAATGCCTAAACGTGAAGTATAAAACTCAAACGATGGTTCTTCTTCGGCAGCAATACGAATCCCAATGTTGCAATCTCCTTTCACCAATCGCTGATAGCGGTTGATTTCTTCTTTGTTATCTAAAATGGGAATTACATTGAAGCCATCGTTGATAAGCTTTGAAATTTTAGATGTATATAAATTGTTTTTGAAACCGTTGCAAATCACATAACGTTCCTTATCAAAGGAGCCCCGTTCATACAGTTTGCGAATGATGTCTATATCGTAAGCATAACTGGTTTCCAGATGAGTATCGTTTTTTAAAACTTCGTCGAGTATGTGAGAGAAGTGTGAACTCTTGGTGCAATAACAATAATGATATTTACCTTCATACTTCATTTCTTTAAATGCCTTGCGAAAAGAAGTCTTGGCTTTGTTTATCTGCGAACTGATTTTTGGCAGATAGGTAATTTTCATTGGCGTGGAATAGGAACCGACAATGTCCATTAGGTTGACTCCGTTGAAATGTAATACATTGTTTTTTACTTCAAATCCTTCCTGAGGGAAATCGAAGGTTTGCTGAATGAGGTCGAGATAGGTGTTAGACATTTCCTGTGTGGCGGCTGAAATGTGATTTTGTCAGTAGAAAAAATAGTGCGCACAAAAGTATATCATTTGAAATTCGGTGCAGCCAGTTTTTATTACAATTCACATCTTTAACTTACAGAAAGAACTGCGGCTCAAGAATAGATTTTCAATTCTGAAATCTTTTGTTGAAACTTGTATGACTTACATCATTTAAACCTTATGAAATACGACGCACCTCCGGCTCAACTCTTTATTGAAAACCGCAAACGATTTGCAGCATTGATGAAACCAAATGCTATGGCTGTTTTTCATAGCAGTGACGAAATGCCACGCAGTGGTGATCAGTTTCACACCTTCCGGCAAAACCCTGATCTGTATTACCTCAGCGGCATAGATCAGGAGGAGACCATGTTGATTCTTTTTCCTGATTGTCCTCGACCGGAATACCGTGAAGTGCTTTTTCTAAAACGCACCAACGAGCATATCGCCGTTTGGGAAGGTCATAAGTACACTACTGATGAAGCACGTGCCACTTCCGGTATAAACACTATTGTGTGGAACGAAGAGTTTGATGTGATCTTAAATCTGCTGATGATTTACGCCGATTACTGTTATATCAATCTGAATGAAAATGACCGTCAGGTGATGAAGGTCCCCTACCGCGATTTACGTTTTGCCAACGATATAAAGCAACGCTTTCCCTTGCATCAGTTTGAGCGCGCCGGCAGATTGATGCAACAACTGCGCGAGGTCAAATCAAAGTTTGAAGTGGACATTATTCGTCACGCTTGTTCAATTACTGAAAAGGCTTTTCGCCGTGTTTTGTCCTATGTGAAACCTGGCGTAATGGAATACGAGGTGGAAGCCGAAATTATGCACGAGTTTATTCGAAACCGCTCAGGCTATGCCTATTATCATATCATAGCTTCGGGTGCCAGCGCTTGTGTGTTGCATTATGTGGAAAATAATAAACCCTGTAAAGACGGCGATATGCTGCTGCTTGACTTTGGTGCAGAGTATGCTAACTATGCCAGCGATTTGTCTCGCACCATTCCGGTAAACGGAAAATTCACGGCTAGACAAAAGGATATGTATAATGCTGTTTTGCTCGTGATGAAGCAGGCCAAACTAATGTTAAGACCAGGAACAATACTGAACGATTACAACAATGAAGTAGGAAAAATAATGGAAGCAGAACTTATCAAACTGGGTTTACTGGATGCTGAAGCTGTGAAAAAACAAAATCCTGAAAAGCCTTTGTACAAAAAGTATTTCATGCACGGCACTTCGCATTTCATGGGGCTTGATGTTCACGATATTGGTAATCGTTTTGCCAAGATGAAGGCCGGTATGGTGTTTACCTGCGAACCGGGCATTTATGTGCCTGAAGAAAACATAGGTATACGCATAGAGAACGATATTCTTATTACAGACAGTGAACCTGTTGATCTGATGAGCAGCATTCCTATTGAAGTAGAAGAGATAGAAGCATTGATGATGAAGCAGTAAATTGATTTGTATTAATCACCAACTGAGATTAATCCACCCTGCAACATAATGCCTAAACGAATTCCCTGTTGCCAGCCACTGAATTTATTGTAACCGGAAACCCATTCCACGCGGAATATTTTTAAAATTCTTTCAAGACCTGCATGAAATTCATAGTGTAATACATCGGGAGTGTAAAGTAAATGTGCGCCTGCTGTTTCTTTCATTTTTAATTTGCGCAACAATGGGATCTTATTGGTGATGAATCCCTGAAAGTGTTGCTCCGCGTGAATTTGCGCATAGTATTGATTGGTACTATAGCGATAGTAGGGCAACAACTCAAACCGACTCACAGAAGAGAACCCTGAAAACATTGTTTGATTGGCAGTAAAATGTTTGTATTCCGCAACACGGATAATATTCTTATTAAAAAAATATCCTGCACTACCCTGATAAGTAAAGTAACCCAATAACCCAAGTTTCATTTTATCGCTGATCTGTGCTTCGATTAAATCGAAGTTAACGTCAGAGCCAAGTGCGGCTATGCCTTTAGTGTAAAATAATTTCAAGGTTGGATATTTAGATCCAATAATTACTTTCTGATGCGGTCGAGTGTAGTATTTCTGTTTGAAGCGAATGTTAGCAGTAGCCTTAAACAGCAATGCCTGATAATTGGTGAGTGTATTATCGAAGTTCTGAATGTCGGTGGTATTGGACGTAAAATTGGTTTGATCGGAATTTATCCAGGAATGAAAATTGGTATTGCTGAGTGGCGAACGATTGTGATAGGCAACATTAACTTGCCCGATTAGTCCATTGATGAATTCACTTTGGTAAGTTATTGATGCATATTCATCCAAATAGAGTTTCATGTAATTTTCACCAAAGCCCAGTGTGTATAAAGAGTTAACCAATCCCGAAATGGGATTGTTGTCATTAAACTGTGCTACATATCTGCCACCATTTATTGTCCACTTCCGGAATCTTTCGGGCTTAATGAGGTATTCAATCTCTGGATTAAACTGAAATAAACGGTTGGATATTCCATACCTAAATGCAGAACCGATCCCTAATAGTCTACGATCTTTCCATTCCTTGCTGAATCCAAACTCCAATATAGGGGCCAATCCTTCCACTGTGTTAAAATTGAGTGACTGTAAAAGTGAGCCGATGTAATAATTGGTTTCATTAAAACGACGGTAATAATTGTATCCGAGATACAGGTTGTTAAACTTGAAATGGTTGCGTTTGCGGTCTAAGGAATCAAGATACTGCTTACTGTTTTGTATGCGAGATAAAGAATCCTTTTTTCGATAGTCATCTATTTCTTCCTGAGTAAGAGGAATAGGTCTAACAACATCCCAATAAGAAGAATCTTTTTTATTGGCATCTTCGTTTACTTTCAACTCCTCCCCTTTAAAAAACTTTTTCGGAAACTGTGGATTCAGGTTATAATCGTTGAAAACCCCAACATATCGTCCGTTACCTTTTATACCAAAAGCACGAAACCAAAACAGCATTGTTTGAGTGTACGGCATCCACACGTCATTATTTACTTTGTTGTATGTCTGAATAATTTCAAGTGAATCCACAAAATCAATCTTGGCTTCTTTAGTCAGATACAGGTCGGTGCTGTGAATACGCCAGGTATCTTCAACTATATATATGTAACCTGAGAAAACCGGGTCATTGCGTCTGCGGGGAATAACCTGTATTTTATTAATCAACAAACCTTCTTCATAGTATGCCCCTATCATCTTATACCGGTAATACATCATAGCGCTTTCAGAAATTGGTGATACAAACCCTCGGTCGCTGAGATTGCCGGCATCTATCAGGTTGCGATAAAAATTGAAATCAAAATCGCTTGCCTGATTCCAACTGAATGCCTGATTGTCACCACTGACTTTACTCGAAATCATAATTTCTCGAACACGGTCGGGCTGTTTGAAATTAAATTCCGATTCCGACTCGCTTAGATAAACTATGCCAAGCATAGAAGAATCCAATCCCAAATCGTCTGCTTTGAATCCCATAATGCGCTTAGGAATGCTGTCGAGTCGTTGCATTCCTTTAATATATACATGGCATTTATATTCATTAATCTCGCTCAGATAGTCTGGACGTTTTTTGATGGCGTTACGGATTACACGGTAAGCTGGGTCTTCAGCATTGGATGATATAACCACTTCTTTCAGCTTAAAATTTTCCGGCAGCAGCTTTACATTCAAGATGATATTATCAGTACCAACTATGATGTGCTCCGTTTTTTTCATATATCCCACATACTGAAACACCACATCGTACTCTCCCACAGCAAGCAATAACACATACTTGCCTTCAACATTGGCTGTAACACCACTTGTTGTTCCTTTCAGATATACTGATGCAAAGGACAAGGGATTGTTCTGTTCATCGGTAATGATACCTGAAATAGTTGCAGCACTGGCGTTAATCAGTTGAGAGAACATGAAAAACAGAGTTGTAATAAATCTCATGTAGCGAATTATCAATAATAATCTGATGAAGCGAATGAACAAAGTAAAATGTTACAACATTATCAGACAAGTTTGATGAACATATTATTATTATAAAATTGAACTCCGAAAAAAATTTTATTAGAATAGCTGAAGTCAAAAAAACATAAAATAAAAAAAGCCACCACACTTTGCAGTGTTGGCGGCTTATTATTAAACCCCTATGAATCTGTAATATTTTAATTAGGTTGTCATCACTTTACTCTGACAGATGTAATCTGTTTTTGGAACTGATGTTTTAATAATCGCATTAAATCCGCCATCTACTTCGCTGAAATGATGAAATCCGCGTGCTTTAAGTATGCTGGCTGCAATCATACTGCGATAACCACCTGCACAGTGTAAAAAGAAATGTTGTTTTGGGTCAATATTACCCACCCACTCGTTGATATAGGCTAATGGCTTGCTGTATGCTTCATCTACATGCTCGGCTGCATATTCACTTTCCTTACGAACATCTATTACTAAACTTTCTTTGGGCTTAAACTCCTGTTCAAACTGCACAGCAGAAATTCGATTCACAGAATCTGTTTCTTTTCCTGATGCCTCCCAAGCAGCCACACCACCTTTCAGGAAGCCCAAAACATGATCAAAACCAACACGCGCCAAACGGGTTACCACTTCTTCTTCCATTCCATCAGCAGTAATTAATAGAATATTTTGTTTCACATCGCCAATGATAGAGCCTACCCAGGGTGCAAAATCTCCTTTAATACCAATGTTAATGCTCTGTGGAATATGTGCTTTAGCATATTCAGCAGCAGTGCGTGTATCGAGCATCATTGCATCAGCAACATCTACCATTTGTTCAAACTCAGCTGGATTCAAAGCTTTCAGACCTCGCTCTTTTACCATATCAAAACTCTCGTAACCTTTCTTATTCATTGCCACATTAAGCGGAAAATAAGATGGAGGAGGGAGCAATCCATCAGTTACCGCTTTGATAAAAGAATCTTTATCCGGTTGGTTTAAAGCATAGTTCATCCTCTTTTGATTGCCGAGAGTGTCAACGGTTTCTTTCATCATATTTTTTCCGCAGGCACTTCCTGCACCGTGAGCCGGATATACAATCACATCATCTGCCAAAGGCATAATCTTGTTCATCAGGCTTTCATATAACAAACCCGCTAACTGCTCCTGTGTCATATCAGCGGCTTTCTGTGCCAAATCCGGACGACCTACATCACCGAGGAATAAAGTATCGCCACTAAAAATGCAATAGTCTTTACCGTTTTCATCTTTCAATAAGTAAGTGGTACTCTCCATGGTGTGGCCTGGAGTATGGAGTACCTTAATGGTAACATTTCCAATTTTAAATTCCTGTCCGTCTGTAGCTGTGATGGCTTGAAATTCAGGATTAGCATTTGGGCCATATACAATAGATGCACCTGTTTTGTTGCTTAAATCCACATGGCCACTTACAAAGTCGGCATGAAAGTGTGTTTCAAAAACGTACTTGATTTTAACCGCGTCTTTTGCAGCGCGGTCAATATATGGCTGAACTTCGCGCAGCGGATCTATAATAGCTGCTTCGCCATTGGATGTAATGTAATAGGCTCCCTGTGCCAAACATCCGGTGTATATCTGTTCTACTTTCATAATTGTTGATTTATTTATTGCAAAAGACGATAGCAATCTATCGATTGTCAGCAACATCAGTTACAAATGACAGATAGCTGCCAGCAAGGTATATTAATTACTTTTTTAAACAAAAAGTTTACTCAAAACAAAAAAAGCCCCTTTTAGGGGCTTTTTGTATATACAGAACACTTTATTAAAGTAAAGTTGTAGGACTAATATACTGAGTTACAGGGACTGATGTCTTCTTAATAGCATTGAATCCACCGCTGACATCAACAAAATTATTCCACCCGCGTGCTTTTAATATAGAAGCAGCAATCATACTGCGATACCCTCCTGCGCAATGAATGAGGAAGGGTTTGTCCTTGGGAAATTCACTTAGGTGATCATTGATTTCACGAAGAGGAATATTCACGGCACCAACAACATGCTCAGAGTCAAACTCACTCTTTCTGCGTACATCAATAACAACCGTGTTTTCATTTTTCAAAATGATTTCAAATTCATGCGCATTCATTCGTTTTACAGAATCTGTTTCCCTACCTGCATTTATCCAGGCTTCAATTCCACCAAAAAGAAAACCAATTGTGTTATCATAGCCGATGCGGGATAGACGAATAATGCTTTCTTGTTCTTTACCGTCTTCTGTAATTAAGAGAATTTCTTGTTTTATGTCTGCAACCAATTCACCGACCATTTGAGCAAAATTTCCATCAAGACCTATGTTGATACTATTTGGCACATATGCCTTTGCAAATAATCCCGGGCTTCTAGTGTCGAGCAATAAAGCGTGTGTCTCGTTAGCAGCCGCCTCAAATGCTTCAGGAGTTAAAGGACGTGAACCACGCGATATCACTTCATCCACACTTTCATAACCCTTAATATTCATCAATACATTTTTTGGAAAATACCCGGGAGGAGTGGTTAAGCCATCCAGTAATTTATTCACAAACTCATCTTCGCTCATAGGCTGTAAAGCATAGTTCACTTTTTTTTGATGGCCTAGAGTATCCGTTGTTTCTTTACTCATCATTTTGCCACAGGCACTTCCTGCACCATGGTTGGGGTATACAATTAAATTATCGTCCAAGGGTATAATTTTTTCGTGCAATGACCTGTATAATGCACGGGCAAGTTTTTCCTGCGTTAAATCGGATATAACATGCTGTGCTAAATCCGGACGTCCCACATCGCCAATAAATAAAGTGTCACCGGAAATGATGCCGTGCTCGTTTCCGTTTTCATCAATAATCAGATAAGTAGTACTTTCCATGGTATGACCCGGAGTATGAATCACTTTAACTTTACAGCCACCCACATTAAACACATGACCATCCTCGGCTACTATCGCCTCATATCCCGGTTTTGCTGTAGGTCCGAAAACAATTTGTGCACCAACTTTGGATTTTAAGTCGAGATGTCCGCTTACAAAATCAGCATGAAAATGTGTTTCAAAAACATACTTGATTTTAGCTCCGTCTTTTTCTGCACGGGCTATGTAAGGTTGTACCTCGCGAAGCGGATCGAAGATAGCGGCTTCGCCTTGACTTTGTAAATAGTAGGCTGCGTGTGCCAAACATCCGGTATAGATTTGTTCAAGCTTCATAACTGATGACTTTTTAGTTGTGATTGAATTGGATTGAAATACAAAACTCAAATTTCAAAGTACTAAAATCAGTTACCACAGTTGCATTGATGCATGACTTTTGTCATATGGCAGTATGACTTTATTCAAAAAGAAATGCTGTAATAATATCCTTAAAGACCGAGTATTTTCAACTCGTTGCGATACAATATCACCTTCTTTTGATTCTCAAGCATCTTTAGCATTCGACTCACCACTACTCTGCTGGTTCCCATTTCATCGGCAATTTGCTGATGCGACAAACTAATCACTTTAGATCCGGTTACTTCTGATTTATTTTTTAGGTAGCGAATCAGCCGCTCATCCAGTTTCTGGAATGCTATACTTTCGAGTGATCGTAACAGTTCATTGAAGCGTAGAGTGAAACTATTAAAAACATAGCTCTTCCAAACAGGATGCTTAATCAACCACTCATCCAGTTTATCGTGAGGTATAAATAACAATTCTACCGGTGTATCAGCCACAGCTTTGATTTCACTTTTGCGTGCCTCCATACAACAGGTATAAGCCATGGAACAGCTTTCGTTATTGCTGATATAGTAAAGTAAAATTTCATTGCCTTCTTCATCTCTTCTGAAAACTTTAACCACACCGCTGATTACTATAGGCATAGCTTTTATGTAACGATCATAATCCACTATGACATCACCCTCATGATATTCCTGAAATGTGCTACAAGCAACAATTTCGTCTGTTAGTTCTTTTCCGAAGAGAGGTATTAATGATGCCTGAATGTCTGCCATAAAATTTAAATTTTGAAGTCAATGATAAAGTTAAAGTTCCACATATCTGCTTTATTGTAAAGATATTGATATGCGTTTTCTAAAGATTTATCTGCATTCAATTTATGAACAACCAACAGGCGCAGCTCAGTACCTTTAAACCAACCTCCAACACGATAAGTCGATGCAATATTGAATTGATGATAGGAAGGCATACCATATTTATTTAACCGAACCTGATACACTGAAGGTAGACGGTAATAACCATAACCGATCTGTGTAATCCAACTTTTATCCATTGATGTAATACCAAGTTGAGAAGTAAAAGCATGAACATCGGCAAGACCTTCATTACGTTCGCGTGACATAAATGTGTAGAAATAATCCCTGCCCCATTCACGTGGATTCAGATAGCGTCCATTGCGTGTAATACGGGTGTAATTAACTGACCAATTCCAGTGTTTATACTCCATATACTGCTGAGCACTAATAACCATAGCAGCAGCTCCTTTATCAATGTATCGCTTCGTTGAATCTGCCGAACCACCATCGCTTACAGCATCCTGACGATAAGCCATCAAACCATGACGAAGTATTATATCCTTATTAATCTTTGTTAGATGTATAGCTTCAATAATAACAGAGTTCATCACGTTTTCAAAGTACCCGTCCCAGAGTGTAAAGGACCAGTTCTTAGCAGGCTTATAAGACAGTTGTGCCATTGCAAAACCTTTACTTTGAATATTATTTTTGTAGTTCGACTTTTTACCGCTTGTAGTTAGTCCCTGATTATAGATACCCACCGAGCCGGATGTTGAGTACCAGTCTAGTGTTGAACGTGGTGAAACTCTCCATATATATCCTCCGGTGGCTGAAAACTTCTTTTTTGCATCTGTTGAAATCCATAATCCTTCTTCTAGAGTTGGTCGCATTCTTCCATCCTGAGGATTCATAAAAGGAGTGTTCAGATTCATACGACCTATTGTGATAGAAACATGTTTATTGCTATACCGCAAATACAATTCTTCTAAACGATCCATATCGGTTTTGTTCTTCAAGTCGGTAACATCATACTGCCCAATTTCATAACGGTTCAATAACCCTGTAGTACTATCCCGTTTTATCAGGTCCGATGATATTACATTGAAAATAAAATATCCACTTACACCAAATTGAAATCCTTTCAAAGATTTTGTCAGCATACCTATACCTGCACCCTGAGCCAAAGTGTAATCATCTTTCAATGATTCTTTGTTTACTGTTGCCATCAGAAATGTGCGGGAATGAAAGTCCCACCTGGCCTGCTCAAATAAATGCCTGATACCTGATTGACTTGTACTATCCTGATTAGTCTGAGCAAAAACAGGATACACCAAGAGCATGCTGAATAATAAAAGTAAACCCATGCGCATACGAATGAAATTCTAAATCAGAATCCGGCTTTGATATAACTCCAGCCTTCTTCCTGGCGCTTGACGATGTATATGATTCCGGCAGGAACAAAACCGGCATCACTGATTATCTGCGATTTGTCCACATTGCGCTCTTTCATTGAAAATTCGCAGGCATAAAATTTTACACCCTGCTCACTTAGTGAATGAATCTTGGATGCTACAATACTTGTGTTCTGTGTGAGCATTTCCAAACCCGGACCATGGCAAACTATTTCCGTTTGTGTTCCGGGTGCTATAGTAAGAATATTATTCAATTGTTTCATTAGTGCTTTATGCGCCATCGTATCGGCACTCACCAACTGAAAAATAATTTTATGCTGAGTGTCTTTAGTATTGCTGTTTTGTGCCGATGATGTTTGAAGCATAGCGAGCAAAAGCAAAGAGAGAGTAATGATACTTAGATGTTTCATTTTGAGTTAAGATTTAACTGTTAATCGTTGTTTACGGGTATTGATGGTATCTATTATTGGTTGATAGGGACCATACTTATGTTGGTGTTCTGTGAATTTATCAGCATAAGGACCGAAAGGATGATCAAAAGGTTTTTCCTCTTTCTTAGGCCAATCTTTGCTCAAATCTTTTTGAGGACGTGGTTGCGAGTTAACATACGCTGCAACATCCCAGGCCTCTTCATCGCTTAGCTGAGTGTTCTCGTAGTCAGCTCCAAGTGGCATATTGCACTTGACGAATTTGGCAAAATTTGATATTCGATACAGACCCGCACCTTGGTTATAACTATGATCACCCCACAACGGCGGATAGGTGTATGCTGTGGATTCGGCATTCATCACACCTTGTCCATCTTGTTGATGACAACTTTGACATTTCTGCTGATACACAGATTTGCCCTTTGTCACATCTGCTGCGCGTTGTAAAAAAGCCAGGTCTTTAAACCCTGAACCTTTAGCCTTTTCACCATTCTTCACCTCTTTACCAAGCCAGTTGATATATGAAGTAATGGCCTGCATCTCGCGCGATGTGCTGTCTAATGCCTGCCCGTTCAGGCTGCGTTCAAAGCAATCATTTACGCGTTTGTAAATATTTTCTATACTACCGCTGCGGGCACGATACTTAGGATAAGTTGAAAAAACAGATCCATAATTATTGCCAAATGCTTTGGTGCCTGCATCTAAATGACAGTTCTGACAATTCATTCCGTTTGTTGCATACGATTGAACAGAACCTTTAGGTCCAAAATATTTAGCTGTATGCACTATGATATCTCTTCCGAGTAATATGAGTTCACGATTTGGATCACCGGTTAATGAACTTGTATCCGGTGCATGCCAGTAATCATCTTTAACAGCATTTTCAATATTCGATTCGGATGTTGATACGTCTGATTGAGAATTTGATCTTGATAAGAAGTCAGGATTAATTTGATGGTAAACGATAAGTGCAAGTAATAACACTAAAGCTGTAACCATAAACATGAGAGAACGCACTAATGTAATTAGTGTCTTAAATAACCTTTGCTCATTCTCTGTGAGTTCTGACATACCTATGCAGGAAATAAGATTAAGCGTTTTTCAGTTGCTTCACCTTCTGCCAGGTTCCTCCATTAATTACATTCTTGAAACCATTCTGCTCCAGAATATATTTTGCCTGACTGCTTCTGTTGCCACTTCTACAAAATACAACGATGTGTTTTTTATTCTTTAATGAATTCAGTTTCTTGGAAATGTTGTTCAAAGGAATATTCACTGAACCACTCACATGACCGGATGAAAACTCCTCAGGTGTGCGCACATCAACTAGGTAGGCATCGTCGCTCAAGGCATTCTTTAAAGCTTCATTGTTATTATCCGATGCAAAAAGTGATTTTAAAATTTTTAACATAAGTCTGTTTTATGAAGTGTGAAAAATTGTTTCTTTAATGATGATGTAAACTCCCATTATCAGTACAAACCAACCAAATGCCGGCTTGAGCTTGTCGCCGGAAATTTTCTTAGATAGCATACTACCTGTGAAAATTCCAACAATAGCTACTGATGAAAAGACCAATAAAAATTTCCAGTCTATTATTTCATCTCCTTTCAAATCACCAATAAAACCTATAAGCGACTTGGACGCAATAATGATAAGTGATGTGCCAACCGCTTGTTTCATAGGTAAGTGTGCCAGTAATACCAAAGCAGGAATTATTAAAAATCCGCCTCCGGCACCAACCAACCCTGTAACCACTCCCACAACAGCTCCTTCCGTTAAGATCAATGGGTAGTTGAACTTAACATCCTTTATTTCTGAGCTTTCTTTATTCTTATTAGAAATCATAGAGTAAGAAGCCAATAGCATGATGATAGCAAAAAAGATGAGCAAGGCAACAGGTTTTGTTAACTCCCAGTTCCCGATGTGCGCGATGCTCAATGGAATAGCAGGCACAATGAATGCGCGAGTAAGAAATACACTGATTATAGAAGGTATACCAAAAACAATAGCTGTTCGCCAATGAATATTACCCATTTGCATGTGACTGAATGAACCCACCAAACTGGTTACTCCAACTATAAAAAGCGAATATGCTGTAGCTAAAACCGGATTTACAGAAAAGAGATATACTAATATAGGCACTGTAAGTATGGACCCACCACCTCCAATTAAGCCTAGAGATAAGCCCATTAAAACTGCTCCTATATATCCTATAATCTCCATGCGCTAATAGTATTGAATTATTGAATGCAAAAATCAAAGGAGCCCCATTGGCAGACGGCTACTTTGGTTACACTATAAAAGTGAGCAATTAAAAATAATAGCGCCGAAATAAAAATGCCCTGAGTGTATTTCTCAAGGCATTGGAAGTATTGGTGTGACCCCGCTGGGACTCGAACCCAGGGCCCCAACATTAAAAGTGTTATGCTCTACCAGCTGAGCTACGAGGTCAACCGCTTTTTTTAAGGGCACGCAAAAATACCCATAGAATCCAATTTGCAAAATTTGATTTCAAATCAGTCAAATAATAACTTGAAATAGAATGAAGGCTGCCTGAAACGACTGCGCAGATCTATATCCTCGAACATACATGATATGGTTTCACTGAATGTTTTGTTCTTATTGGCCTTGTTCACTATCCAGTTAAAAAGTGAGGGATATGCTGCCAATTGCTGTAACCTGCGACTCAAACTCAGCTCCTGCCATAAGCGGCGATACACTTCGTGGTCGTATGCTTTCAAAGAATCAGCAGAAAAATTATTTTGTTGACGCAAGGTTGAAATAGTTTGCGCCGCTACCCATCCGCTTAGCATCGCATTCCCAATTCCTTCTCCGGTAAAGGGATCAATCAGAGAGGCTGCATCTCCAATGAGCATATATTGTTCTCCACTGATTTTTCTTTTCACAGAGCCAAGCGGCAGTCCCCAGCCTTTGATATCGTCGACCAACTCGGCATGTTGAAATCGTTTACTGATGATGGGATGTTCCTGAATGATCTGCTGCATTTCTTTTTTCAGGTTGATGCGTTTTTTTGAAACCACATCGCTGCGCAAACCCACACCAACATTGGCCATACCATCAGGCAGAGGAAAAATCCAGAAGTACCCCGGTAAAAATTTTTTGATGAAATGAAGCTCTATATAATTTTCTGCATCTAGGCCTTTAACATTTTTATAATAAGCTCTAAGTCCTGCGCAATAGTTTTTGTGTTGTGGATGAATTCCGGCATGGTGTCTTGAAAAAGAACTATGCGCTCCCGATGAATCAATCAGCAGATTTGTCTGGATATTATCCTTGTTTGTATGAACCATCCAACCCGTTTCGGTTTTCTGAAAACTTTTTGCTTCGGCAGCTGATTGAATCTGAATGAGAGGATTCCGCAGCGCTGCTTCAAACAGATAATGATCAAAATCTATTCGTTTCGAGATAAATCCGGGAGCGTGATTCAACTTTCGTTTGGTGGCAAAGGGTACCCGCAACATTTTATCGTTTGGTGCTATAAAGCAAACACCATGACTTCCTACTTGAAATTTTTTTCCAAATACATCAGCCACCAAAGACTCATCTATTTTGCGCAACACTTCGACAACTTTGCCGCTGCAGGCATCGCCACATATTTTATCGCGTGGAAAAATTGCTTTATCTATTACTAAAGAGGGAATCCCTGCTTTTGCAAGAGAAAGAGCACAGGCTATTCCACCGGGGCCAGCGCCAATAATGAGTATACCGCTACTGATGTTAGACATTAGAATAAAAAAAATGAACTGCCCGCTCGTAAGCCGGATTCTGTTTTCCATAGCAAGCTATGGTAGGGTTGTCATTTATCTGGTTCAGGTGTTGCCACCTGAATCTGTCGGTCAACCCGTCCCGATGGTGATGCGAGCCGCATCACTTCCGGGGCAAAACCGGAATCGGGATTTATTTGACCTTTCAACCCGCAAGGTTTACCCGCTCTGTTTATTGCTAAACAAAACCGTGAGCTCTTACCTCACATTTTCACCCTTACCCCACTTGTGGTGAGGCGGTAATTTTCTGTGGCACTTTCTGTGTCCGGTGTTACCCAAACCCCGTCAGTTAGGCGGTGCAGCGCTCTATGTTGTCCGGACTTTCCTCCCCGTTTTATTCAAAACGAGGCGACACCCCGGCGAACAGTTCACTTCAAAATTATCTTAGTTGCGCCAAATGCATATTGCGCGGTGTAGTCATCGCTATATGACCGTACCTGGCTATGGTCTTTCAGTATCTTATGAATTTCTTTTTTCAGCTTGCCACTGCCATTGCCATGTATGGCGTAAAATGTTTTCTGATCGCTGCGAATAGCTCTGTCTAATGCCTTATTGAAGTGCTCAATCTGCATTAACAACATATCCGTATTGTTTAAACCTGTTATATCTGATACAATTTTTTCAATATGCAGATCCACATCTTTTTCTGGAATGATAACCTCGAACTCTTTTTGCTGCGGTTTTACCTGCATCATACCTTTCAGATGATGAATGTTAACCTCAAAAGGCTCGTAATCAGTATTGAAATAATCTTTTTCTTTTGGCCTGGCTCGAAAATTTTTCAGCAACACATATTGAAAAACCTTACGCTTCATGGGCACATATTCAACTTCACGTTTTATTAAAGATGCCGCACTGAACTTTTGGGTGATATGCTCCGCTAAAAGTTCATTGTTACTCGTCGTCATGACGCAATCGAGTTGTTGCATCTCATTAATATGCTCTGCATTGAAATGTGTTATCAGACCATAAGTTTTAGTATGGAATGTTTGCTTGCCTTGTTCAAATATGCCGTAATTACTGATGAGTTTAAATGTTAGCTGAAAATTTTCGGAGGTGTCATTAATCAGCAATACATCATAATGAATGATTTCACCATCGTGTAATGTTTCAGGAACAAACAGCAAAAGCACACCTTGCCCAACAAGTTTCGATTTATCAAAGTGGTATTTTAGGTAATTCGCTTGTGATTCTTCTGCTAAAGAAGATTCCAACTCTGTGGCTGAATATTTCACCGGCTCTTTATAAACTGAAATATCATGAAAGAACACAGGGATTTCAGAGCCATCATGGTTAACAAAGAGCAAGCCTTTTTTGTCGAAACGCGTAATTGTTGCTTTCTGTTTTAAATTTTTTAACCAGACAGCATCGCCAACTTTATATTTATGTTTTATCTGATCAGGCATGGATTAAAAGTACAGCGGATAAAATTTGAGTTGTTGTCGGCTATCAAACATCAATGCAGGCATGGGCATTTTAAAAATATTCAGTACCGTAAACAGCGTTTTCAGCAAAGGCTTGTTCGTCTTAATTTTTGTGAAGTCAATATCGGGGCTCAGATAGAATTCTTTTGTTCTTGGTACATCGGTAGCTGAGACTCTGTGTTTGTTATGTGTCCAGGCATTTTCATAACCACCAAGCATTCCATCAGCACCATAGCCAACAGCTACATTCAACCATTTTGGAATTTTAGATTCAGGCATAAATGAATAAAGGTTAACAGAAAGCCAATAGGTCTGTTTATTGTAGTTCTTGAGTGTTTGCTCAGCAAAAGATTTTCCGAAGAGATTTTTTTGTCGCTGTGCTATGTCGCAGTTGCATACGGATGAATATTGTTTCTCAGAAAATGAAGACGAGAATTTAACCTGTATGCGCTGTTCGCGCCAGAGTATTTCCTGCGATAAGAAAATGAGTGCGCCGCTTGTATTGGCAATCATATCTGACGGACTAAACCCCCACTCAGCAGAAAAACCATCCAGTGTTTCCAGTGTAGTTTGAAAAAGTAACCCGGTTACGGTCCCATATAAGGCGGCATTCCGTTGTTTTACACCTGCCCATTTAAGTGCATCGGATGTCCACTTTGCTTCAAAATAATTGGTGAATAGATGTCCTGCTTTATCCATTTGCTGCCATTCACCGGCATCGTTATAAAAATGAAATCCGCTGCGTTCGTAATTAGCATACCATGCTGTATTTAACCCAACGAGAGCAGTGCCATATATTGCTGTCCAAGATGCACCAACTGTCCATACTCGTTTTGTTTTGAGCGTGTCGGTAGGAGTAAAAAAAGATTGGGCAAGAATAACATGATTAATTGCGATAGTGTATACCACAATCATCCAAGAAAAGATTGTTATGCGTTTATGCAAATTACCCCAACAAAGTTTTCTTGGCGCTGCTGAGCAAGTGATTCACTTCGTTGCGCGATGGCGCTTCGGCATAAACGCGCAGTAACGGCTCCGTTCCGCTGGCACGTATCATCAGCCACTCACCATTTTTGAAATGATATTTATAACCGTCAATATCTTCGGTACGCAACACGCTGTAATCGCCGAACTTCACATAGCCCTGATTGCGGCACTTGTCAATAATTTCCAGTTTTTGAGATTCTTCCAGATGCAAATCATTGCGGTCGTAAGTGAATGGCCCTACAATTTTATATACTTCATCAATAATCTCTTTCATGCTCTTACCGGTTTTAGCCATAAACTCCAGCAACACCAGTCCGTCCCAGATGCCATCACGCTCAGGGATATGACCTTTAACTGCTATACCACCACTCTCTTCACCACCCACCAACACATCTTCCAGAATCATCTTTTCACTGATATACTTGAAGCCAATCTTGGTTACTTCATAAGGTAGGTAATAGTGTTCGCAGAGGCGTTTAATTTTTTCTGAAACCGAGAAAGCAATCACCACTTTGCCGTTCATCTTACGGTAGTGATGTAAGTAATGTATCAGCAACAGAATGATATGATGTGCATCCACAAAGTTTCCGTCTTCATCAAACATACCTATGCGGTCTGCATCACCATCGGTGGCCAGGCCACATACATTATGTTCTGCATTGCGGATGGTACTTTGCAATTCCTGTAGATTACGCAGTATAGGTTCAGGAGCCTGGCCCATAAAAGATGGATTATGATCGCAGTGCAACAGAATAGCGTTTTTCAGCAATTGAGGTACCACACGCTGACCGGCACCATACATAGCATCATAAGCTACAATGATGTCACTATTGTTGATAGCATCTAGATCGAAGTTTGCCCGCACATGATCTATGTACATGCTTTCCATATCCACATACTCCAGCAAGCCTTTCTGCTCATAGTGTTCAGACTTGTGCGTTTGCAGCGTAACCGTGTCCGGAATTAAATCTTCAACTTCCTGAATATCCTTGGGAGATGAAGGCCCGCCATGCGCTCCTTTCAATTTATAGCCGTTATAACTTGGTGGATTGTGCGATGCCGTGATAATAACGCCAAGATCTGCATTGAGTCTAGAAGCAGCAAGAGAAATCATGGGGGTAGATACAAATACATTATCAGCCATGATCACGCGCACGCCTCGTTCGCAACATACCTGTGCTATATTTTCACAAAATAATTCGCCTCCAAAGCGACAGTCGTGCCCAAGTACCAAAACGGGATTCGATTTTTTCTGCAAGAGCCATTCGGCTGTTGCATAAGCCACACGGCGCACATTGTCCACCGTAAAATCTTCTGCAATGATGGCACGCCATCCGTCAGTACCAAATTTTATTTTAACAGGCATAAATAATTGTCAATTAGATGTGGGGTAAAGTTATAGAATGCGGGGGATTGAAAATTAATATATGACAATCCATTACCCAAGACTGTCCATAAAAAAGTTCCATTATTTCTTGTTCTTACAAATCAATAATCTTAGCTTGCCTTAACCAAAAATTACATTTATGAAAAACACCTCTACACCAAACAAGCTGCGTAGCTTAACAGGCTTAAGCACAGCACAGCACAGCTAATGCTGATGTTGGATTAAAGTCAAGAATTGTCATTAAAGCTTTCTTGGTTCTTGTAATGCAATTAAGTATTCATACTAACACACTAGCTCAACCTTGCAGTATCAGCGGGCCGGGTACTGTTGATGTGCTAACTAATTATAATTATACAGCTACTGTAAGCTTGCCACAAAATCATACAGTTCTCAAATACATTTGGACTTGCAACTATATAAGCACCTCCGGAAGTTTAGGAGGCCAAAGTGGAGCCTCAACATTTATTCAAGAAACATCAGCCTCAAGCCATACCATTACAATTAAGTGGGGTACTGAATTTGCTCCAATAAACTTAGAATATATTGAATGTACAGTTCAATATAAAGATGAGGACAATCAATTAGTATTGCAAACAAGCTGTACTAAACAATACAAGCTAAGAGGAATTCCAAGCTTAGTACATCTGAGCGGCCCAGCATCCATTCAAAAATGCTGCTCCACTGCCGTTACCTACACGGTAGTTGATTATGGCGATGGCAATATTTTTAACTGGAGCATTCCGGGTGGTTGGACCATATTATCAGGTGGTACTACCGGCAGCAACACTGTTACCTTAAAACCGGATTATACAAGCGGCGGTACTGTTAATTGCAATGTGCAGATTAGTACTGCTCCTGCTTCTTACAGCCGCAACGCCTCTAAAAATATAACCCGAACAGAACCTGAGATGGCCTTTAGTTCGTCGAAGCCTGACCCTTGCGATGGTCAGCAGATTACATTTACGGCCATAACACCCTGCGGCATCAAAGACTTTAGTTGGTCGGTGCCCGGTGGATGGACGGTTGTAAATCAAAATTTTAATTCAATAACGGTTTTGGTTAAGGAAAGCGGCGCTGTTACTGTGAACTCCGAATTTTTTGGAGATTGTGTGGCAAGCAGTTCTGCCTGGATTTCGGTGATATCTACACCACCACCTGTTCCTAAGTACAAGAAACAATGTCCCGACGAAGATCCTGATGGTTGCCCATTAGGTTCCGAACCAAGATTTTGTGTTTGGAATTCGTGGGGAGGCAGTATTTATATTTTAGATGAAGAAGATGACGATTCAGAATCTTATAATGTAGTGATTTCAGCACCCTGGGTTCTTAAATATCAGGGTAATACTTATTCATCAATTACTGTTGATGATTCGGAGGTTAATGATATAACCATACACTTGCCTAACTGGAACTCAACTAACCTTAATGTCTTGAACGGACAGTATAGAATTAAAGCAATAAATTGTGTAGGTGAATCAGACTTGGTTAATATTCCTTTTAAAGGCGAACTGGATTGGTGGTGTGAGTGCCCTAATTATCTGGAATGTGTTTGTCCGCCTTTGTTTGAACATCCCGGTTACCCGTGTGGGAGAGGCCCATTTAGAATAGAAGAATCACTAGGTATAAAAACTAATCAAGCGGGTGTAGTATTATTTCCAAATCCTGCCACAAATCAATTAAACATAGAATCAACTGAGCTCATTGAAAGTATTGAGGTTTATGATTTAATCGGCAAGATGATTATGCAACAGTCTCTTTTGCATAATCAAACTGTACTGAATTTAAACATTAGCGAGGGACTTTATTTAGTAAAAGTGAAACAGAAAAACGCAGGTGCTTCTATTCATAAAATCAGTGTTACAAAATAGGCGATTATGAAACAGATTGTAGTTTTCATTTTAATGTGCATAGCTTGGAATGCGCATGCACAATCATCATTCTACATAGGTCCTTCCGCAAGTACCGGTATGTTTTGGCTTTATAATAAAGGGGATTATAAGGGAGTAATATGGAGTAACGGTTTTTATAAACTCAAAGCCCTTGATAATAATATGTTTTCGTTTAAAAACTATAGAACAGGCCTTGTTTTCGGAAAAATATTTGAAAACCAATTGGGATTTGATGTTGATATCGCTTATCAAAGGTGTTATCAGGAATATGGAGAAGTATTTGATCCTGACCTGGATTTATCAATGAATACCGATATTAAATATCTGAGTATATGTTTGAGTCCGAGTTTCTCAATACCAAAAAATACAGATAGGGTGCGATTTAGCATTATACCGGGACTATCAATAAGTAAACTCTTACGTTATGATTTTACACGAACTATATTTCAAGCATACCCTGAACTAAATTATAACTTTGATAGTAAAAGTTACGAATACTCATCGGGTAAATATGAAGTTTATTCGAACAATGTATTGACCGCAACCGGTAAGGTGGATTCTAGATACAACAAATTACTTTTAGGTTCTCATCTAAAATTAAATACATCTGTCACTCTATCGGAGAGAATATATCTTGTGGTTTCATTGATTTCACAATATATGATAACCAATACCGATAATCTGGATGCACATATAAAAATTGACGGTAAAAAGGAAAGTAGCTTATTATGGAGTCCCTATTCCGCTTTATTATATAACCCACCGCGTACTAAATCGCACAATATTTATTGTGGTATGGGGTTGTCGGTGGTGTATAAATTTGGGGAGAGGTAATAACTAAATTTACGTAAAGAAACCTCGTATAAATGTGCGAGATTTTTTTAAGTAATGTAACAAAAAAGCCTCCCGCATTGCGGAAGGCTTGAAAAGAGTTCACTCTTATAGAATTCAATTAAACCTTGGCGGTTTCGTTTTCGTTGGCCGTAGTAATCTGCATAATGTCGCGGTCAAAAAGATAGAGACCGCTTTTATCATTGCCTATCATTTGCAGTTTGTCGTTGAGCACTCGTGCTAAGCGTTCTTCTTCGATTTGTTCCGCCACATACCACTGCAGAAAGTTGTGTGTAGCAAAATCTTTTTGCTTCAATGCCACATCTACCAGGTCGTTGATGCTTTCCGAAACTTTTATTTCGTGCTTTAACAATTCGGCGAAGGCATCGTGCAATGATTTAAATTTTAAAGTGGGTTGCTTCAATGCAGGAATTACCGCGCTGCCGCCACGCTCATTGATGTAGTGAACGAGTTTAAGCATATGAATGCGCTCTTCGTCACTATGTTTGTAAAAGAACTGAGTAACGCCGTCGAGGCCGGGCTGCACTTCGGCCCAGGAACCCATAGCGAGATATGCCTGCGAAGATTCTGCTTCCATCAGTACCTGCTTGTTGAGTGCATCGGTCATTGTTTTAGATAACATAGTGTGTTGATTTTAGATGTTGAAAACGAGTAGTGTAGTAATTAAGTTCGGTAAAAATAAAAAACGACCACCTCACTAGTGGTCGTTTGTATCATTTAGAATTGTTCAAATAAAGGTTAAAATATTCCGGTGTATCCGGGTAAGCCCATCTCTTCATCTTCGTCGATATCAGCAGAGAGTTCTACATCGTTCTTCATTTGCTTCTCTCGCAATTTAATCAGGTTGTCGAGCGTGTTCATTTTCTCTTTTAACTCAGCAGTGAATGTGTTATCGTTGGCTGAGTTATTTGGAGTTGGATTAATGTTAGACATTTTTAAAGGATTTTGTTACCCTAAAATTACTTTAGGGATAGAGGTTTAAAATTATGATTCAGCAAATGTAATCACAGAAGTGTATTGCATTGTCCAATATTACGAACCGTGAGTTTCGATAAACTTTTTGATTTTATTGAAGTATTCGTTTTTGTTGGAAGTGAAAGTGGCATCGTTGGCTACATTAGGCACTACATAAGAATCAGAGATTTTGGGTTTTAATTTCACCAGTGATTTTACATCATCCTGACCACAGAGCGTTTCATTAGCACCTACTATGTAGTAAATACCATAAAGTTGTTCCCCTTTTGAAGCTAAGGCATAAAGTGGCTCCATAAACATTTTATCGTAAGCCAAAGGCATCATTATGTCTTCACCTTTAACGGTTTTGTATTTGTTTTTTGTCTGCTCAAAGCTGCTATACGTGCCATCGGCAATAATGCGGCGTACTTCGGGACGATTAGCCCCCACACTCAATGATAGGCCTGCACCAATACCAATACCAAACATGTCGAACTGAGTGTTGTAGTATTTGCGTGTGTAATCTACTACGGCAGTAATGTCTTTGACGAATTGAGGATAGATGAAAAAATTGCTTTTGATGGTGAAGTCGTCGCTTTTACCGTAACCGCGGTAGTCGTATGCTACTACATTGTATCCGATGGAAAGAAACTGTGCAATGAGTTCGATGTTGTCAGCCATGTTTCCGTTGCCGTCGTCGCTGATGATGATGAACTTTTTAGAAACAGCAGATGGTTTAAAAACCCAGGCGTTGAGTTTTACGTCGTCGGCGGTAGTGATGATGACTTCCTTGTAGTCCATACCGTAGTCGGCAGGGGTAACGGAGTACTCGCGTACGGGGTTGAGCGCAAAGGTGCTATTGGTTAGGAGGATAGCGGCGAAGAGTGCAAGTAAATTTTTCATTCGTTGGTTATTATTTTTTTGGACTGTCAAAAATAGAGCAGGAGCAGGTGAAAGGGTGCGAAGTTATCAACATAAAGTCCCTTAAAGGGGTCTTGTAGATGCTGTGACAATCAGTGAGCCCACTAAATATGGAGGTACGCATTGCAAACGCGCTAAATATGGAGGCACGCGTTAGAAATACGCGCCAACGGGATTAAAAATGAATATATGACAATCCATTACCCAAGACTGACTATAAAAAAGTTCCATTATTTCTTGTTCTTACAAATCAATAATCTTAGCTTGCCTTATTGGGGGGGGGGGATGAAGTTAATAGGAACATCATTGCCAATAAGCCGGTTGGTTGCTGAGCGAGGTTAATAGGAATGTGTTATGTGAAGTTTGTTTTTAGTTGATGCGATGTTGCTTTTATTGTATATCCGCTTTTCTTTGTCTTGAAACAAAGTAAAGCTCCGAATCCCGAATATGTATATATTTCACAAAGTGAGTAGGAACTGATTAGTATATTCATGGTTGAATGAGTTTGATTAGGTACTAAGTATACGCTCTAACTATTTGTAATAACTCACTCCGTATGTTTGCAGACCTGTGCGATTAATATTATTTCTGATTTTATTGTTCTTTTCACAACATCTTATTGGGCAGCCTGCGTATCTCATGCATATCATTAAAGCCAAAGGCCCCATTAAAATTGACGGTGTGCTGAATGAGGCGGACTGGCTGAGTGCAGAAACGGCCAGACAGTTTTATGCATCGTACCCATTTGATACGGGTTATGCGCGCTCGCATACGGAGTGCCGCGTAACGTATGACGACAAGTACTTTTATGTATCTGCCTATTGCCGCAATTACGTGAGTGCACAAGAACGCTATGTGGTTCAATCGCTGCGGCGCGATTATTCGTTTCCGGTGAGTGATGCTTTTGCGGTGCTGATAGATCCATTCAAAGACCGTACGAACGGTTTCAACTTTGGTGTGAATCCACTGAATGTGCAGCGTGAAGGTTTGGTGGCAAATGGTGGTCGTTTTGGCACAAGTACCGACTGGGATATTAAATGGTTCTCTGCGACGATGCACGACAGCAGTGGATGGTATGTGGAGATGGCTATACCTTTTAAGTCGCTGCGTTTTAAGGAGAATGAGAAAACATGGTATATCAATTTTATAAGAAACGATCTGGTATGCAATGAACTCTCGTGCTGGGTACCTATACCGCGACAATACAATCCCAATTCACTTGCCTTTACCGGCGAATTGATCTGGGACGAAGCACCCAAGAAGCCGGGAGTGAATCTATCGTTGATACCGTATGTGATTACTTCGGGCAATTATTTTAATAACGCGATTAAAAATGCTGACGGCACTTTTCGCGACACGTCTTATTTCAAACCCAACGGAGGCTTTGATGCCAAGATATCTGTGACGCCTTCGCTGAATCTTGACCTGACTGTGAATCCGGATTTCTCACAGGTGGAAGTTGACAGGCAGCAGATTAACCTGACACGTTTCAGTTTGTTTTTTCCGGAGCGTAGAAATTTCTTTTTGGAAAACAGCGACTTGTTTGCCTCTTTCGGGTTTACACAGATAAGACCATTTTTTTCTAGGCGTATAGGATTATACAATGGCAACAGTGTGCCTATAGTTGCAGGAGCAAGGTTGAGCGGCAAAATCAATAACAACTGGCGCATTGGCAGTATGGTTATGCAAACCGATGCAGTGCGTATCAATAAGGAGTTGATACCTGCCGAGAATTATTTTGTAACCGTTTTGCAGCGCAAAGTTTTTTCGCGCAGTGCCATATCTGCCATTATGCTTAACAGGCAACGTTTTGAAAAAGGTGAAGGATTTGTTGCTGATAATTATAACCGCATATCAGGATTGCAATACTTTTTGTCTTCGAAGGATAATCACTGGAGCGGGATATTCTTTTATATGCACTCATTAAATCCGGGTCAGCCGAAAAACAGTTATTCGCACGCTTCTTATTTGAACTATCAGGTGATGAAATGGGATATCAGCTGGAACCACGAGTATGTTGGCGAAAACTTTATTGCCGATATAGGCTTTGTGCCGCGACTATACAATTTTGATGCGCGCACCAAGCAAACTGTGAGACAAACATTCTGGCGGTTGGAACCTCATGTTACTTATTTCCTATTTCCAAAATCCAACACTATTCGGAATTTTGGAATCAGTGCTTATTGCAGTAATTATTATGACGGCAACTTTACCTATACCGAACAATATTATTATGGTATGCTGTCACTAAATTTTTTAAATACGTCAGCCATCAATATCAAGAAAGATTTTACCTATATGAATCTTCCTTTCGATTCATATATAGGCAGTAACAGCGATTCGGTGCCGGCAGGCAAATATGATTATGATGGGTACGTGCTCAACTTTAATAGTGATACACGAAAGTTATTTAACCTCAGTGGCGGTGCTCAGTATGGAAGTTTTTATGAAGGTAGCCGTTATTCCGGCAACCTGTCGCTTAATTACAGAGTGCAACCCTGGGGGATTTTTTCATTAAGTTCCAGCTATGATTACATCAAGGTGTTAAAAAACTCAGATCCTATAGCATTAATTCTAATAGGTCCCCGTATCGATTTAACATTTACCCGCAGTTTATTTCTAACCACGTTCTTACAATACAATACACAGGCTGAAAACTTTAATATCAACACCCGCCTGCAGTGGCGTTTTAAACCGATGAGTGATTTGTTTATTGTTTATACCGATAACTACAACACGGTTAATTTCGCACCCAAGAACAAGGCACTGGTTCTGAAACTGAACTATTGGTTTACTCTATAAGATGATTGAAACGAAGATGACTGACACTACAAAGGACACATCAAGGCATAAAGGACTACGCAATAAATTGATTACCGAGTTGCGCGAAAAAGGAATTCACGACGATAAAGTACTTGAGGCTATAATGGCTGTGCCGCGACATTTGTTTTTTGACAGTGCATTTACCGAGCGCGCTTATGAGGATAAAGCATTTCCAATTGCGGCAGGACAAACCATCTCACAGCCCTACACAGTTGCCTTTCAGTCTCAGCTTTTGGAACTAAAAGTGAGGGATAAGGTACTCGAAATAGGTACAGGTTCAGGCTATCAAGCAGCAGTACTCTACAAAATGGGAGCTAAGGTCTATAGCATAGAACGTCAACGGGCTTTATTTAAGTCTGCCGCTGCCCTGCTGTCTGAGTTAGGTTATCATTCCATTCAAACCTTTTATGGTGATGGCTTTGAGGGCTTGCCCACCTTTGCACCCTTTGATAAAATTATCATTACAGCCGGTGCTTCTATAGTGCCTGAAAAGTTGTTGCATCAACTCAAGATTGGCGGATTGATGGTAATTCCTTTCGGTGATAAAAACCAGAAGATGTTGCGCATCACCCGCAAAAGTGCCAATGAGTTTGTAAAGGAGGAGTTTGGTGACTTCACATTTGTACCTTTATTGCCAGGCAAGGCAGGTGAATAGTTTTCTTCGATTAATAATGAATAAATGTCGCTTAATTATTCATTTGGGTATTGGATATGAATAAAATGCCTCTATATTTGCCCTTCCTAAAAAAAATTAAGAACATTCCAATGAAGAAATTATTATCTATTGCAGCCCTGTTAATGACAAGTGTCATTTTGTTTGATGGTTGTAAAAAAGGTCCAGAAGACCCATTCCTTTCCTTCAAATCGCGTGAAAAACGTATGATAGGACAATGGAAAGTAGTAGAGTTTCAAATTAATGGTGAAGACACACTCGAAACTACTTGGTCTGATTTACCTGTACAAGCTGTTCCACCTTCTTGCGGAACTAAAAACGTTACCTATAATTACACTAACGACACCCGTTTTAATTTTGATAAGAACGGTCGTTATGATGTAACTATAAAAATTAAGACTACACAAACTACAACTTATACCTCTCCCGGTACAAGTTGCCAGAATGAAACAATTACTTTAGTTGACACCAAAGGCGTATCAAAAGGCTTATGGAATTTTGTTGGTGGTGCCGGTTCAATTAAAAATAAAGAACAACTGGTTTTGACCGAATCAGAAGATGGTGTATTTGGTGATGTTTACAACATTATCCGCCTGTCAAGTAAGCAGGTAAAATTGTATCAGGCAGTTACTGATCAAACATCAGGAGAAGTTATCAAGTATGAATGGACTCTGGAACCAGATAGTGGTGACGAAGAATAAAGACTAATTATCAATAAAAAAGGCTGCCACTTGGCAGCCTTTTTTATTTACGGTCTTTCATCACACGGTCTAATTCGCGTTTGCCTTCTTTTTG
This sequence comes from uncultured Bifidobacteriaceae bacterium, assembly GCA_964640655.1. Lineage (GTDB taxonomy): Bacteria > Bacteroidota > Bacteroidia > Chitinophagales > UBA10324 > BJGO01. The sequence continues at coordinate 30,216 of CAZXFT010000018.1, forward strand.
TTTAATGGTTTCGCGTTTGTCGTGTGTCTTTTTTCCTTTTGCCAGCGCAATTTCCATTTTGCAATAACCCCGTTCGTTAAAGAAAATTCTTACAGGAACAATGGTTAAACCGCGCTCTTTGAGTTTTACTGAGATTCGATGTAGTTCGCGTTTGGTTAATAATAATTTTCTGATGCGCAGAGGTTCGTGATTATTAATATTACCCCGACTGTAGCCGGAGATGTTCAGGTTTTTAACGTACAGTTCGTTCTGTTTAAAATAACAAAATGCATCGCCGAGGTTGGCTTTACCTTCACGAATGGCTTTAACTTCGGTGCCGCCAAGCATAATACCGGCAACGAAAGTTTCTAGCAGATTAAACTCAAACTGCGCACGACGGTTAACAATATCAATATTGGATTTTAAACTCACAGCGACGCAAAGATGCGCTCTAACTTTTCTTTTAACATAATCTTCTGACCTTGTTCACCTCGGGCAATCAAGCGCTCTCCTACCCTTGCTTCGTAAGTGCAAATAATTTCGTTACGCTCTATGGATTTTATTGTAGCTGTAAATACAACTAATTCACCAAGTTTTGCCGGTGACAAGTGCTGAACACTAATCATAGTGCCAATACCTTCTTCGTGTGCTTCTTTCATATCAAGAACAAACAAACGGCAGCACCATTCTGCGTCGCGGGCTAAACTAAAGGTAGCATAGACTGGATGAACCTGACCACTGTCGAATGAAGCTGTATCGGATTCGACCACAACACGCGAAAATGTTTTTATATCGCCGGGATTGAAAATATTTTTCATTTCAGCACATAATTATAATAGCACCAAATCATTGACATATTCACGTTCCATAAAACGGTTGACGTTTTGTAAAATAGTATCGCGCGAAATGAGCAACTGATGTTTGATTACTGAAGAATTCACACGAATAATCAGCTTAGTATCACGTACCTGAACTTGTTCTGTATGCCGAGCAATAAATTCTCCGGCAACCTCCGGCCAGTGATGAATCAACCTAGTTTCATCAACCTTTTGTTGCAGACCATGGCGCTGCAAATACTGCTGCAGTGCGGCTTTTATATTCGTTTCATTTTTGTCTGCCATAATGCTAACTGAGGTAAATATAGTGGAGTTTCTTATGCGATTCGGTTAGCGATTGTTCTATTCTTTTTGCTTCGGTATCAGATATAAGCACTTGTCCAAACTCATCGCTGTCGATGCGCTTTAACAAATTGTGCATACGCTCGCTATCTAGTTTGTCAAAGACATCATCCAGTACTAAAACAGGAAGCACATCCTTCTGTTTGTAGATGTAGCGATACAACGAAAGTTTGAGTGCCACTATAGCTGTTTTCTTCTGCCCCTGACTACCTGCTTTCTTCAATAATTTCTCATTCAGTGAAATAATAAAATCGTCGCGGTGAATTCCGACTGTGGTACGCTGAAATTCAAGGTCTTTATTACGGCTGCCTTTTAACAACTGTATTAAATCAGCCTGATTTAAATCGGATTGATATTGAACACTTGTTGACTCTTTACCGCCGCTTAACTGTTCGTAATACCTGTTAAAGTCGGTGTCAATAGCCTTTAATATTTCATTTCTATACTCATGTATCAAATGGCCATGTTGATGTAATTGTGTGTCGAGTGTGTCGAGAAGCACTTCATCAATTCTCACAGATGAAAACTGTTTTAGGTAACTGTTACGTTGCTGTAAGACTTTATTATATAACATCAAAACTTCGAGATAACGGCTGTCTGCCTGAGACAAAATGTTGTCAAAAAGCCTGCGTCGTTCTTCGCTGCCGTCTACGACAAGCAGTGTGTCGTCGGGATCAATAACCACAACTGGAAAGCGTCCGGTGTGAGCGGATATTTTTTCATATTTCACCGCATTGTGAGTTATCACCTTCACATCATTCAACCTGTATGCAACAGTAATTAGTTCGTTGGAATTATTACTAATAAAATTTCCTTTCAGAAAAAAATGCCCCTCGTTGTGTTTTACATTATTTGCATCCTGGCCATTAAAATAACTTTTACCGACACAGAGGTAATACACCGCATCCAGCAGGTTGGTCTTACCACTTCCATTGGCTCCATAAACAACATTAATTCCTTCAGAAAAACAGAATTCAGAATGAGCATAATTTCGGAAGTTGTTAATATGGATACCTTGTAAGTGCAATAGAATCAATTATTTACAGAATCACGAGGCGACATGCGGTGGGTGTGATAGTTTTTCTATATTTGCGCCTCTAAATTTTGAACGTGGCAAAAGTAAGTAAAGAGACCTACTTGTACTGGTATGAAATGATGTTACGCATGCGCCGCTTTGAAGAAAAAGCAGGTCAGTTATATGGTATGCAAAAGATTCGCGGTTTTTGTCATTTATATATAGGACAAGAAGCTGTTGCAGCTGGAACTGTCACCGCACTTCGTCATCAGGATCCTATCATTACCGCATATCGTGACCACGGATTGGCAATAGCCCGCGGTATGAGTTGCAACGCTGCGATGGCGGAGCTTTTTGGTAAAATTACCGGATGTACTAAGGGAAAAGGGGGCTCGATGCACTTTTTCGACAAGGAAAATTTCTTCTTTGGTGGACACGGAATTGTAGGTGCACAAATAGGATTGGGTGCTGGTATTGCCTTCGCCGAGAAATACAATGGCACTGATAATGTTTGTATTTGTTTTTTTGGTGATGGAGCAGCCCGACAGGGTATGCTGCACGAAGCCTTTAACCTGGCTATGATGTGGAAGTTGCCTGTCATATTTGTTTGTGAAAACAACTATTATGCAATGGGTACCTCTGTGGAACGTAGCAGTAACGTTACTGATATATACCGCCTGGGTGATGCCTATGATATGCCGTCAAAATCAGTAGATGGTATGAAGTGCGAAACAGTACACGATGCCATAACCGAAGCTGCAGAACGTGCCCGCAAAGGTGAAGGACCAACTTTCCTCGAAATAAAAACTTATCGCTATAAAGGACACTCCATGTCCGACCCTCAGAAATACCGCTCTAAAGATGAGGTAGAAGAGTACAAACAAAAAGATCCTATAGAAACAACTTTGGCAACGATTCTGAAAAAGAAATATGCTACTGAATCGGAGATAGAAGCCATCAACGAGCGCATCAAGAAAGAGGTGGAGGATTGTGTAACCTTCGCTGAAGAATCACCGCTTCCAGATGCATCGGAACTGTACACCGATAATTATGTACAGGCTGATTATCCATTTATTCTCGATTAAACATACATACTAACTATACCATACAATTACCCAATGAGTACTGAAAAAAATACGTTTGAAGGACAAGCCGTTCTAAACAAATTTGAAGACTACATCAACAAGAATAAAAATGTAATCACCGCTGTGTTTGGCGGGTTGCTGCTGATAGTAGGCGGCTATTTTGGTTTCAAATACTTGTATCTGCAGCCAAAAGAAAAAGAAGCGCAGGAGCAAATGTTTTATGCACAGAAATATCTGGATCGCGACTCATTGAATCTAGCATTGAATGGCGACAACAACTACCCCGGTTTCTTAGGCATTATTGATAATTACAAGTGGACCAGCGCAGCTAACCTTTCTAAGTATTATGCAGGTGTTATCTATCTGCGTCAGGGAAAATTTGAAGAAGCTATCGACTACCTGTCTAGTTTCGATGGCAAGGGTACTGCATTAGAAGGTATGGCATTAGGTTGTATTGGTGATGCTTATACAGAGTTAGATAAAATGGAAGATGGTTTATCATATTATAAGAAAGCTGCTTACACCGCAGAGAATGAACTGACTACTCCTTTCTTCCTGAAAAAAGCAGCACTATGTTCTGAGAAGTTGAATAAAAATGATGAGGCGATTAAGTTGTTTGAGGAAATTCTCAATAAATATCCAAACTCTCAAGAAGGGAGAGAAGCTGATAAATACATTTATCGTTTAGGCGGCAATCCCAACTCCTAATTACCACATTGAACTATGTCTTCAAAAGACAAAAACCTTTCTAATGTATCGGTTGAAGGCATAGATCAACGCATCTTACGAAAAAGTAAGATTGCCATAATTCGCAGCCAGTGGAATGAAGATATTACTAAAGCCTTAGAACAGGGTTGCAATCAGTATCTACTTGAGCAAGGCATAAGCGAAAAGCAAATCAAGCATTACATAGTACCCGGAAGTTTCGAACTCATCTATGCAGCATCACATCTTACCATTAGCAAAAATTTTGATGCTGTTATTTGTATAGGTTGTATTGTTAAAGGAGAAACACCACACTTCGATTATATTTCTCAGGCAGTGGGTGTAGGGTTAGCTAACATCAATACTCAAGGTAAGACACCGGTGATATTTGGAGTACTCACTACCGATAATATGCAGCAGGCTTTAGACCGCGCCGGTGGTACGCACGGCAATAAAGGTGTTGAAGCAGCAGCTACGGCCTTGCAGATGATACAGTTTAAAAAAGCACATTAATCATGCGACTGAGTGTTATTGAAACAGGAACATTTAAACTCGATGGTGGTGCTATGTTTGGTGTGGTACCTAAAAAGATTTGGAATAAGATAAATCCGGCAGATGCAAACAACCTTTGTACTTGGGCCATGCGATGTTTACTGGTTGAAACCGGAAACAGACTCATACTAATTGATTGTGGTTTAGGCGATAAGCAGGATGAAAAATTTTTTAGCCACTACGAACCAACACACGATGTAAATCTTCTTGATTCCATTTCTAAAGCCGGCTATACTCCTGATGAAGTTACTGATGTGTTCTTAACTCACTTGCACTTCGATCATTGCGGCGGAGCTATAATTCGTGATGGAAATGGCAACTATAAGCCACAGTTTAAAAACGCTACTTACTACAGCCACGAAAAACACTGGCAATGGGCCGTTCAGCCCAACGCACGCGAGAAGGCTTCTTTTCTGAAAGAAAATATTTTACCTATACAAGAAAGCGGACAGCTGAAGTTGTTGTCGAAACCTGAAGATATAGCTCCTGGATTTAATTTCATTGAAGTATTCGGTCATACCGAAGCAATGATGCTACCTGTTATCAGATATCAAGACCATACTATAATTTATATGGCTGACTTGCTGCCATCAGCAGGTCATATTCCTATACCTTATGTGATGGCCTACGACGTAAGGCCTCTCATAACCTTACAAGAAAAAACCTCCTTTTTACAGGAGGCACTTGAAAAGAATTACATTTTGTTTTTTGAACATGATCCTCAAAATCAAGCCTGCAACCTGACACAGAATGAACGAGGTATTAAGCCCTCTGAAATTATTTCTTTGAGTAATTTATAATTCATGGTACTTTACTCTATATTTACTCAATTCAAATTTCCTTTCAAATGAGAAGAACCTTATTCAACAGCTTATATATCATTAGTTTGTTGATACTGCTCCTTCCTGCTTGTCGTAAAACTGCTGGAATAGGCGGTAACAGTACTATTCAAGGAAAGGTTAAAGCTATTTATTATGATGTTTTTGGAAATGAATACACTTATTATGCTAGCAAGGTAGATGTGTATATTATATATGGTGATGAAGAATATTTTGGAGATGATGTTGAGACCAGTTATGATGGCACCTATGAGTTCAGGTACATGCGTAAAGGTCAATACACCATTTTTGCTTACTCCGATTGTGATACTTGTTTGGGTGATACGCGAGTTGAAATATTAAAAACTGAAATTACAAATAACAACAGCATTGTTAAACTTGATGACCTGGTGATTGTCAAAAAGTGATTCCATGAACCCTGACTTTCCTGATACTTTATTAAAACAAATAACTGCGTTCAGTCCCATCTCTTTATCTGAGATGGATAGCGTTAAGTTGATGGATCGATTTGATTTCAAGTTGTTATTTGAGTTGAATAAGCTTGATCTGATCTTAAAAAAGTTGCAGCCTTATTATCGCGTACTCGAAATCAAATCGAATCGGCTGAGTACATATGACAATGTTTATTACGATACACCGGGAAAACAATTTTATTTAGAACATCATAATAAAAAGGCGAATCGCCTCAAGGTACGTTACCGTTCTTATGTGGAGTCCGGCATTACTTTTTTTGAAGTGAAACAAAAGAACAACAAGGGCAAGACCATAAAGGAACGCATTTCAGTGCCCTCAACACCCGATTCTCTAGGGCAAGATGAAAAGCTGCTGCTTCATAATTTCATATCAACTGAATTAATAGAACAGCTGAAACCATCACTAAATAACTCTTTCAAACGCCTAACACTGGTTCATAGAAATTTTAGTGACCGGCTGACCTTTGATTTATTTACCACATTTAATTTTAACGGTAATAAAGCAGACATCAATCATTTGGTTATAGCAGAATTAAAGCAATCTGCTCATGTACTTGATGCATTTAAACGTCAGCTTTTTAAAGACGAAAAAATATATACGATAAGTATCAGTAAGTATATCATTGGCTCACTGATGCTCAACAGTTCGTTAAAACACAATAATTTTAAAGACAAAATACTCTTCATTAATAAACACAAACATGTTGCTTGATATACCTATGATGCTCAAGGATTATAAAATCTTTGAATCAACAGATTTTTTTGATTTAGTGCTTCGCTTCTCTTTCAATTTTCTGGTAACCTTCATTATCGTAAGATTGATTTACTATCCACTTCACAAGAACAAAGATTATCTCTTTACCTACTTCATTTTTAACAGTATCATTTTCATGATATTATATGTGATGACTAATGTGAAAATGGAGTTTGGGGTATCGTTTGGTTTGTTTGCCGTTTTCTCCATCCTTCGATACCGAACTGAGGACATACCCATTAAGGAGATGGTATACATGTTTATCATTATCGCAGTAGCTCTTGTTAACTCCATGAGTACGAAAAAAGTAACCATAGCTGAGATACTATTCGCGAATATTATGATCCTCATCATTATCTACACGCTTGAAAATATATGGTTGATGCGCCATGAAAGCAGTAGAGTAATCGTCTATGAAAAAGTAGAGTTAATTAAACCTGAAAATTATGAATTACTGCTGCAGGATTTAAGAGATCGTACTGGGTTAAATGTTCATCGTGCTGAAATCAAGAATACTGATTTTCAATCTGACACAGCGAGATTAACTATTTACTTTTACTTGGATAAACAAGATAAAAAATAAAGTCACTCTGTTTTACCAACCCTCAGCAAGCACATCAGCGATATGCTTGGTTTTTATGGGTAATCTGTTTTTCTTGATGTAACCATCCATGTGCATCAAACAACTAATATCTGTTGAAATAATATAATCTGCCTGAGTTTGTAAGGCACTATCCACTTTAGTACGAGCCATTGCAGTTGAAATTGCATCGAACTTCACTGCAAAGGTTCCTCCAAAACCACAGCAAGTTTCAGCTTCACCCATCTCTACCAACTCGAGTCCCTTAACATTGGACAACAACTTGCGCGGAGCTTCTTTCACTTTGCATTCACGCAAAGCACCACAAGCATCATGATAAGTAGCTTTTGCATTAAACGATGCCCCTACATCAGTAACTTTCAATACATTCACCATAAACTCGGTAAACTCATAAATGTTTTTTTGGAGTTGCTTACATGAGTTGTGTGCTATGCTGTTATCGAATAACTCTGTATAAAAGTTTCTGACAAAGCCAACACAACTACCACTTGGAGCAACTACATAATTGAAATCAGAAAAATCGTTGATAAACTTTTCTGCAACAGGTTTTGCTTCATTCCAGAATCCTGCATTGAAAGCTGGTTGACCACAACAAGTCTGATTGGGATTATAGTGAACAGTACATCCTGCCTTTTCAAGAACTTTAATCATATTGAATCCGGTTTGCGGAAACAATTGATCTACGAAGCAGGGAATGAATAAATTAACTTTCAACCGTATGATTTAAGCGCGGCTAATTTACTAATAAAGCAATTCGACAACTGATAATCTCTAGTTGCGCTTTTTCCGGTTTTATTTCTTCCAGAATTTGAGTGAATATCGGGTTAGATTCATTAAAATCAATAAACCTATACCGAAGAAAAACATCATACCCAAAGCGGAGTTGCGCATGCTACCTGTAAATTCCTCAATTAATCCGTAACTGGCTGTTCCCAAAACGATAGCTAATTTTTCAGTTACATCATAAAAACTGAAATAAGAAGCATGGTCGTCCGTTTCTGGCAGCATCTTAGAATATGTGCTACGCGATATAGCCTGAATACCCCCCATCACGCAGCCTACCACAAATGCCAGTACATAAAACTGCCAACTCTCTTGTGTGTAGTAAGCGCCTATGCAAATGCCTATCCACACGATAACGGCAATGATGAGTGTTTTAATATTCCCTATGCGTGATGAGAGAAATGCAAAAAGTTGTGCGCCTCCAATAGCTACTAGTTGAATGATGAGTACGGTTAAGATAAGCGCTGAGGTTTCCATGTGCAATTCTTTGCTCCCGAATAAAGTGGCTATGTACATGATGGTTTGTAAACCCATGCTGTAAAAAAAGAAAGAGAGTAAAAATTGTCTTATTACCGGCAAGTGTTTGAGTTGAGAAAAAACTTTCTGCAACTCTCTATATCCACCAAAGATATTACCTGAATTTGTTTTGGGTTTAGCATAAGAGGTGCGCAATGCTTCTAACCTTCCCAATCCTGAAAAAGTGATTTGTGCAAATCCAAACCACCATAAGCCAACCATAACAAATGCAATGCGTGGGGCCAGACCTACGTCACTGATTCCAAACCATTCCGGTTTTTGGATTAAAAGTAAATTCATGATTAATAAAATAACACTACCAACATAGCCGAATGAAAATCCTTTGGCGCTGACTTTATCCTGCAAATGTTCAGATGCTACTTCGGGCAGATAAGCATTATAAAACACAAGGCTTCCAGAAAAACCAATGGTAGCAAACATAAATGCACTAAGACCAATCACAACATGCGCGCCATCGAAGAAGAAAAGAGCGACACACGACAAGGAACCAAAAGCGCAGAAGAATTTTAGAAATGAAAGTTTGTTCCGCCTGAAATCGGCAATGGAAGAAAGTAAGGGTGAGATAAAAGCAACAATTAGGAATGCTGCGGATAATACATAGGAATATAATGCTGTATTGACATAGGTTCGGCCAAATAATTCAACAGTGTTGCCGTAATCATTTTCGGTTACTGCCTCATAGTATATGGGGAAAACTGCTGTTGCAATAGTGAGCGAGTAAACAGAATTAGCCCAATCGTACATGGCCCAGGCACGAATTAACTTTTTACCATCTTTCTGAAATGAATTCATTGGGGCAAGGTATTGAAAAAACTTTAGCCTTGTCTGAATTGCAGTATGCGTTATGAGCGGATTGTTAGTAATCAATACCAAAAAATATGTCTTAGCTGAATAGTTTTACAAACAAACATCACGACGTGTATATTTTAAAGATTGAAGGCAAGGTAAAAATTCCTGACTATGTGCAGATACGCGATGAGCAGTTTACGCTGTTGGCCTATTTCCGTGCTGATCGTCCGGAAGGCGCATTAGCTAAGATAGGACTTGCGGAAAAAGAAGAACAATTGAAAAAGATAATAGCCGAATTGCCTTACGGTAAAATTCAAAAGTTAGCAGTATAAACCATGGAAGCACCTGTAATCAAAGTTATTAATGCTACTGCCTATCAAGGCGAATCGCTTGTGGTAAACAATGTTAGTTTTGAAGTAGCCGGTAACGAGTTTGTTTATTTGATTGGGAAAACTGGAAGTGGTAAAAGCAGCATTCTTAAAATGTTATACGGCGAGATACTGCCTGCTTCGGGTTATGTGGAAGTGGCCGGATACAAACTGAAAGAAATGGAAATGAATAAACTTCCTTTTCTTCGTCGTAAACTGGGAATAGTGTTTCAGGATTTTCAATTATTAACCGACCGTAGTGTAAACGATAACTTACGTTTTGTATTGAAAGCAACAGGATGGAACGACAAGTCTAAAATAGAGCATCGATTGAATGAAGTGCTTGACGCTGTTGGGCTGAGTACTAAGGGTTTTAAAATGCCATATGAATTATCAGGTGGTGAACAACAACGGGTAGTGATAGCTCGTGCTCTGCTCAACAAACCGGAAATTATTCTTGCTGATGAGCCCACCGGAAATTTAGATCCTGAGACTTCAGATGAAATTTTAAAATTACTCATAGACTTATCTCGTCAAAACAGAACAGCAATTCTGATGGCTTCGCATGATTATATGACCATTAAAAAATATCCTGCACGCACATTGCACTGCGAGCAAGGCCGTATTAGTGAGCAGGTAGCAAATATTGCATAAGTTTCTCTGCATTAGCTCTGTTTGTAAACTCCTTCTGCAACCACTCTCTTCGAATTTGAATATCGAGAGTAGTAAATTCCTGATGCATCAGAGTATTTAAGGCTTGCTGCATTTCATCTGCAGTTTCGCATACCGTGCAGAGGCGGTCTAAGCCTGTTTGTTCCACCATTGTTGGATTAACAACTACAAAGCGTCCATTGAATAAAGCGTTCAGCAACTTGAGCTTGATACCTGTAGATTGAAATGTAGGTAGTATATGTATATGAGCATTGCGAATTAACTCCAGCATCGTTTGTTGATCAGGGTTGGAGATAAGTTCTATATTCTTATTCGCTTCAACAATTTTTTGCAATGTGGTCGATGGTTGAGAACCAGCTATAATAACCGGAACATTTAATGTTGCAAATACCCGAGCAGCAAGCCACACAGCAGCCTGATTGTTCTCATTCACCGAAAGATTTCCATGAAACAGAACATAATTACCCTTGCCTACCAGCGATTGGACATCTTCATTCGGATGAAAAGCAGGCAGGTAGTACACATGTTCGTAGCGCTTTTGTAATAGCTCATTATCGTGAATAGAAATGGGAAGAATAGCATTGGCGTGTTTTAAAATCTTCTCATAATAATTCAGCTTGAGTGACTCGGTGTAGAAATAAAACTTGCGCATGATATTTCGCTCATTGCTGCCAAGAGCTTTGTAATAATCTGCCTCCACATTATGCATACGTACCAATTTGAACCGGTCTTTTAATTCAGCATGACCGAGATAATAACAGGTGTGCAGGCCTTCAAATAAAATGGGAGCATCATCGTGCGACAAATTCTTCAGCAACTCCGAAGACTTGCGCGATTTAACGATAAAGGGTGTGAGACTGGAGAAATCGCGCAAGCTAAAATCACGGTGATAGTAGTGAACTGAATCACATATCTCCAATAACTCAGGCTGTGTTTTACGTCCATATTCGAAGCAGTGTAATATTATTTTTACGCCCAGAGCATGCAGTGCTCGCAATTTATAATACACGTCTATTACACCACCGTAGTCGGGTGGATAAGGAATATTGAATGAAATAACGTGCAGTTGCATTAAAGTTTCTTGTAAATATCAACCAGATTTTTTTTCTCAATATCCCAAGTCCATTCCTGAGATGCTACCTTGCAATTTGAGCAGAGATTCATGTATAATGATTCATCTTCTAATAATTTGTTGATTGAATGTGTAAGTATCTTAGAATCTGTAGAGTCAATGAGAATGGCCACTTCGTGTTGTTCATTCATTCGTCTGTATTCGGGAAAATTCATGCACACCTGTGGGATGTGCAACTGCACATAATCAAAAAATTTATTAGCTAAAGAGTAGTAATAGTTTTTACTGTGTTGCTCTAACAGGTTGACCCCTATGTATGCCTTTTTTGATATCTCATCTAGTTCATCAGGATTTAAATATCCGGTGAAAGTTATTTTACCGGATACTGCACATTGACCCGCCAATAATTTTAACTGTTCTGTAATATCACCATCTCCGGCAATAATGAGAGATGCATTGATTTCTGGCATAGCACGAATCAGTGCTTCTAATCCACGTCCTTCATTCACAGCACCTCGATACACGATAATTTTTTCTTTCCTGCTTTCCTGAGTGTTTTTTGAAAGAGGAAAATTCCTGATTACTGAGAAAGACGAATCGTATCTGATTTTAAACTCTTCAGCTACCGATTGACTTACTGTATATTTTACGATTGTCTTCCGGGTACAAATAAAGCTTTCAACCCGCAACCAAATGCTTCGAACAAATGGCCGGCGAGCCACTTCGGGCACTTCGCTAAATAACTCATGTGCGTCATATAGGCAATGTTTACTTCGAAGTTTTGCTGAAAAATAACAAGGTAGTATGGTATCCAAGTCAATACCGCACACTACATCGAACTTTTGAAAAATCAAATAGAGAAAAAGACGAACCTGAAGTTCTATGTAAAATAATTTTCCTTTATCAAACATGAGTGACAATCTCTTTTGTTTGTAAGGCTGATGCAATAATGGTTTAGAAGAATTTCGTTTGCGACCTACGAGCGTAACATCAAATCCTTCTTCACTCAGTGTGCTGCAAATACGTTGCATACGCTGATCGTTATTCAAGTCGTTGCTAACGGTAAATAGTAATTTCTTCATGTTACCCAATGCAAAATACCATTTTCATCCTCACGCACTAAGTTGCTGTCTATCAGCCAACGCACTGCTGTAGCAATTTTATCTTCAGGGAACTTTTGCAGTATGGCAACCAGTTGCTGCACGCTGCTTGCCTGCTCTAGTAATATTCTCTTTAGGGAACCGACAAGTTTCTCAAACTCAATGTCGCTAACATCCAATTCATGCCGGCGCAGGCAAACGTCACATACACCACAACGCGATGCATTGTCTTCACCAAAATACTGCAACAACATTTGACTACGACATTTCCATTTTGTTTCCAGATACAAAATCATAGCATCTATTCTTTGCTGAAAGGATTCTTTTCTTTTCTTCAACAAAAATGTGTCAATGTGTAATTCTTGAGTATCACGGCGCGGTGAAGTGTACGTGATCTGAGGCTTGTCTGTAGCAGGTATATAATCAATAAAATCGTGTTGATGAAGGGCACGCAATGCTTTCTCCACAACCAATGTAGAGGTATTCAGGTAGCTAGCAATATCACGTTCGTGTATAACAGTATAGTGGTCAAAAATACCCCCGTACATACGTAGTAGTGCATTGATGAATGGCTCTGACCTAGGATTCTGCACCTGAAAGCGATAAAGCTGTTCTTTGTTAACAACAATCATTACACGGGAAGGCACAAGAACGGCATCTGACAGTGAAATATATCCCTCCAGCTCTAAAGTTTTTAATGCGTGAAGTGTTGGTATTTGTTGCAAATCATATTTCTTGCAGAACTGTTGTAAATCGAAATCGAAGCTCACACCCAGACCGCTTCCTATAGATACCTGTGTGTAACCTGACAGAGCGTGATATACCACCTTTATTTCATGTTCGGATGGGAATTGTTGTACGACTCTTTCCTGCAACGTTGCAATGTCACTCCTGTCATAAAGACAAACGGCAAATGATTTTTTCTCATCGCGGCCCGCTCTTCCTGCCTCCTGAAAGTAAGACTCCGGATTGAGCGGTGGTTCGTAATGTATTACCAATCGTACATCCGGCTTATCTATGCCCATACCAAATGCATTAGTGCACACCATTACACGAATTCTGTTTTCTATCCAATCTTTTTGACGTTTAGTGCGCTCATCTGCAGTTAATCCTGCATGATAATATGATGAAGATATTTTTTCCTGAATCAAAAAGTCGCTCACCTCTTTTGTTTTTTTTCTGGTGCTTACAAAAACCAGCGCAGTACCATTCTTTTTCTTGAGCATGGAGGCAATGCGCTGCAACTTGTTTTCTTCGTATAGCACCGCATAACTGAGATTAGGTCTTTCAAAACTTTTTATAAATATTTTACCGGAACGAAATCGAAGTTTATCTACGATATCATTGCGCACAACAATGGTTGCAGTTGCAGTTAATGCAATCACTGGACAAGAGTTAATGATGCTTCTGACTTCTGCAATACGTAAATAAGCCGGTCTGAAATCATAGCCCCACTGCGATATGCAATGTGCCTCATCCACAGCAATCAAACTGATGTTAGCGTAGGAGATACGCTGCTGAAATTGATCTGTTGCTAATCGTTCTGGAGACACAAACAGGAATTTTATTTTCCCGTCAACGGCATCCTGCAAGGCTATATCCATCTCTCGTTGACTCATACCCGAAAACAAAGCGGATGCAGAAATTTTTCTTCTGTGCAATTGATCAACCTGATCTTTAATCAAGGAGATTAATGGTGATATAACAAGACATAAGCCGGGCATCATCAAAGCCGGCACCTGATAACATATAGACTTGCCGCCGCCTGTAGGCATTAATGCTAAAGTGTCATGCCCTTCATATACAGACTGAATAATTTCGTCCTGCATACTGCGAAACTGTTTATAGCCCCAATATTTTAACAGCACTTCGTGAGCGGTCATAGAGCGCGTAAGATACGATGACGCATTATTTTCTGAAACGCCTGTTTACGGTTAATGAAAATGCGGTGCCTATGGCAGCACCGGCTAGCACATCGCTGCTCCAGTGTTTATTATCATGAATGCGCGATAATGCTATTCCGCTTGCCACAGTATATGCAAGTAGGGGAACTATTTTCTTCTTTGATATCCTGCTTAATGTTGTTGCAGTTGTAAATGCAAAGGTGGCGTGCCCCGAAGGAAAGGAAGTATATTCCCATTCGTTTGATAAAAGATTCCAGTTATTGCTTCCCTGATTCACAGATGGCCGTGAACGATGTGTCAGATGCTTTACTCCGAATATGAATGCTGAAGAAATCAATACTGCTTTAACATTTTGCAAGCCCGCACATGCTGTATTCGGTTCATGAGTTAAAGCTCCAATAGCAAACAAAGCAGCGCTTCCACCTAGAACCACAAGACCATTGCCCATAGGCTGTAATACCTGAGTTGTTTGTGATGTAGTATGCGTTTTATTTTTCTGAAACCACGAGGTTATTTCATCATCATAATAAGTAAGCGCAATTACACCACCACAAACAAGCCCTGCTGAAATAAATTGTTTGGGTTTCCACTGAAGTGGTGCAGTAATGATGTGTTTTGTATCGTTTAAATAGGATTTAAAATATGCCGGTTTCAGTGTGCATGACTCCTGCTCCTGTGCCTGAACACGATGAATAAATAAAGATATAACCATGGCGAACAGCCATAAGCTAATTTTGTTGTACATCACATCAAAAGTCGAACATGAAAATTGAAAAATTTAACATCCGTGTTTACGGAATGTTATTCAATGATAATAAACAGGTCTTAGTAGTAGATGAAGATGAATACGGAATGCGCTTTACTAAATTTCCCGGTGGGGGATTGGAATTTGGCGAAGGGCTTCACGACGGATTAAAACGCGAGTGGCTGGAAGAATTGCAAACGCAAATAGATGTGGTGCGACACATTTATACTACAGACTTTTTTCAGTCCTCTGCATTTAATCCCAAACAACAGCTCATTAGTATTTATTACGAAGTTAAGTTGTTGGAGCCATTGCAAATAAACATTAGTGAAGTGCCTTTTTCTTTTAATGAAAATGAAGAAGAAAAACTATGTTTCCGTTGGGAGTCGATGGATGAAACTTTAATCAATCAATTGACATTTCCGGTTGATAAATTGGTGGCAGCCGATTTATTAAAATAAAAATGACTTGCAAATAAGATGGCGTTTGACAGGAACTTTGCGTCAGGAATTTAATAATGTTCGACTTATTGCTATTGCCCGGAGTGCTTCCTTAACAAATGGTTTTAATTTGAACCTGATAATCGTGACCGGGGTTTAATGCATTTATTCTTGTTGATGTTGCCGGCGCATATACTGAAATTACTTTCTCAATTCCGGTAAAAATATTCTAATAAAAAATCTTGTATGAAGTTGAACATGCATTTGCATCCCAGTTATTAGTTGCTTTGTTCTTGGTTACGTTTGTTATTTTGGCAACATAGGTTACCAGACAACCACACTGTAAAGAGTCACATCCATTATAAGTTAATAGCTCTTCCTCAAACCAGTTACCGGGTCAACTAGAACGCGTGCCCTTTCCTTTTGGCTATGAGTAAATAATGTAATACATTCACATTTGTTATAGTTCAAGATGTTGTTAGTCATAGTGCCGTGCGTATTAGGTCTGTAGACATAAATAAGTTGTGTCTCGGTGCGAAAACAAAAATCTATCGCCAAATAATACATCAGCTCCGGTTACGCTATTTGAAGTAATACTTGGATGTAATGCTGTAAGTGATACCTTTTATCTCTTAGGAATAGACATCTAATTCTCCTTATCCACTCTTTTCAAACTCAGCAGATTCAACGCATTGGGGTTGAATCCTGAAATATTATTCTGAACAAAATCCAGAATCTCGTCATAGTATAATGGTATCAAAGGTTGTTGCTGCATCAGCAGTTGATCCATTTTCAAATAGGTTGTATTTCTTAAAGAGTCGTCGGACTGAATCATACTCGATTCGTAATAATTGTCGAATGCCGTGTTCTTGAAGCGGGTATAATTAGGTGGTGCTGCATATGACCCATAACACACAGCAAGAAAACTTTCTGCATCAGGATAATCTGCAATCCACGATGCTTTAAACATCAGGATAGCGCCTTTTACCATCTGCTCATTCAATGCCTTGCCTTGCATCACATCTACCTTAACCGTGAGGCCAACTTGTTTTAACTGATTGGCTAAATAAACACATAAAGCTTCATTGGCAGAGTTGCAATGAATAATCATTTCAGGTAACGGATTTTTCTCATCAAAACCACAGGACTTTAAAATACTAACAGCTTCTTCTGGATTATACTCGGTTGCTCGTAATTGATCAATATGGTATCCCGATATGCCCGGTGCCACAAAACCGTATCGAGCCGGTATGCCTACTCCATTACGTAGGTAGGTAATAATATCTTTCTTATTAATAGCCATATTGATGGCGCGGCGAACACGTTCATCCTGCAAGGGATGTGCTTTATCTTTAGCAAGTGCAAGATTAACTCCGATACACTCAGTGTTTAAATAGGGTTTCTTGATAAGCCGAAACTTGTTGGTGTATCGTTCCTGAAGAGTACCCGTTTTAGTAATCACTTCATCCTTAACTCCGGCATCTAAGTCAACAATCAAATCCAGTTTTTTCAACTTAAACTTTAAGAATTCGGTGGCTTTACTGTCAATGAATGTGATGCGCACCGCATCCAAATAAGGAAGTGAACGGCCCTGTTCATCTTTTTCAAAGTAGTGCATGTTTTTCTTCAGCACCATCAATTCGCCTTCGCGCCAAAAACTAAAACGAAAAGGCCCTGTACCAACAGGATGCGAGCGGAAATCTTTACCATATTTTTCTACAGCTTCTTTAGGCACTATAAAGCAATACTGCATGGTGAGTATACCGGGCAAAGCCGGAAAAGGTTTTTTCAATCGTATTTCAACCGTGCTGTCATCAGGTGCGGTGAATGGTTTTAATGAATCAACTTTATCGTTAAATACCCAGGCCCCTTTAGCTGCAACTTTTGGATCTATTAAACGATTGAAAGTATAGACAACATCCTGAGCGTTAAACTTTCTCCCTCTTGAATTCTGAAAACACGAAT
The DNA here is from genome assembly GCA_964640655.1 of uncultured Bifidobacteriaceae bacterium. Classification (GTDB taxonomy): domain Bacteria; phylum Bacteroidota; class Bacteroidia; order Chitinophagales; family UBA10324; genus BJGO01. The sequence continues at coordinate 47,772 of CAZXFT010000018.1, forward strand.
CGGCATGAAAATAAACATCGCTGCGCAAATGAAATACATACAACCTGCCCTGCTCTTTTATTTCAAATGACTTTGCCAATGAAGGAACAATATTCATATTGCTGTCTGTCTCCAATAATCCATTGTACAATTGATTAACGACCCATATATTAGATTGCAGACTGGCAAAGGCCGGATCTGTAGAACTTACTCCCGATGCCTGATTGTAGTTAAACACCTTCAGACCTGAATCCTTCCTGGACAGGTTGCACGACAAGGTGCTCCACACTATTAAATTGAGAACTATGACGCGCATTTTCACAGCCGATAAATGTAATCCCGCCTCGGCATTCATCTTAACGTTTCAATCAACAGCAATACTTCAATGTGTAGCACTCATAATTTGTTAGTAATTTGTTAGTAATCAATTGGCCGAAACTGAGCATTCTTCAAGTGAAGTGGTATTTTTGGAGCACCTGAAAAATCAGGTATTACAGCACATTTTAACTCAACCAAAAACCATTTATGGGAAAAGTAATATCCATAGCTAATCAAAAAGGCGGTGTAGGAAAAACAACTTCAGCAATCAACCTTGCCGCGAGCTTCGCCGTTTTTGAGTACAAAACACTCATCATTGATGCCGACCCGCAGGCTAATGCCACATCGGGACTTGGTTTAGACCCCAAGCAAAAACACAACAGCATTTACGAGTGCCTTATTAATGAAGTGGATATTCGAGATGCTATTCAGGAAACTGACGTGCCTTTTCTGCACATCATTCCTGCACATCTGGATTTGGTAGGTGCTGAGATTGAGTTAATCAATCACCCCAATCGCGAGCGCATTATGAAATCAGTGATTGAGCAAATAAAAAAGGATTATCAATTCATCATTATTGATTGCTCACCGTCGCTGGGTTTAATAACTGTTAATGCGCTGACAGCTTCCGATTCAGTATTGATTCCTGTGCAGTGTGAGTACTTTGCTTTGGAAGGTCTAGGCAAATTGTTGAACACCATTAAAATTGTTCAAAGCCGTTTAAATAACGACCTGCAAATTGAAGGCATTCTGCTAACCATGTTCGATACCCGTCTTCGTTTATCGAATCAGGTAGTAGAAGAAGTAAAACGCCACTTTGGCAAGCTGGCCTTTGATACCATCATCCACCGCAACACCAGAATTGGCGAAGCTCCCAGTGTTGGAAAATCAGTGGTGATGTATGATGCCGAAAGTAAAGGTGCCACCAACTATCTGAACCTTGCCCGCGAGATTCTGCAGAAAAATGAGTTCACTCAGATGAAGACTGCCGATAAATATTTAGACTACGAAGAAAATGAATAACAAAAAAGAAGCCTTAGGCAAAGGCATCAGAGCATTGCTCGACACCATCGATACCAGCGTGGCAGCACAACCGCAAGCCGCACCACTTACTAATTCGGTGAACGAAATTCCACTCGAATACATTGAAGTAAATCCATTTCAACCTCGCGTAGATTTCGACGAGGCCCGATTAAAAGAACTTGCAGACTCCATTAAAATTCATGGAGTGATTCAACCGATTACCGTAAAAAAACTTACATCCAAAAAATATCAACTCATTGCCGGTGAACGTCGTTTACGTGCATCTAAGATGGCCGGCCTGACTAATATTCCTGCATTCATCCGAACGGCCAACGATCAGGAGATGCTGGAGATAGCCCTGATTGAAAATACTCACCGCGAAGATTTGAACGCTCACGAAGTAGCTATCAACTACAAGCGTTTAATGGATGAGTGCAATCTGACTCAGGAAAATCTTGCGGAGCGAGTTGGTAAAGACAGGGCTACTGTAGCCAACTATCTTCGCTTGTTAAAGTTACCACCCGATATACAGATAGCTATCAAAAACAAAACCATCAGCATGACACACGCGCGCGCTATCATTGGTATCGAAGATCCTGTGGCGCAGTTGAGCTTATACAAAGACATAATCAGTAAGGACTTGTCGGTTCGTGCCGTTGAACAATTAGCCCGTGCTGCCAAGAAATCCAAAAAGCCTGTCAGAAATCAACGCGAAGGTTTACCGTACGAACTCAAACGTGTTCAGGATAAACTTGCATCGCATCTGAGTACACGTGTATTGGTTAAAAACAAGCGCGGCGGTCGTGGAGAAATTGTTATCGCTTACTTTTCCGACGATGACTTGCAACGTTTAATGGATTTGATGAATCTGTAAATCATTTGCGATTGCTTCGCTACATTTTTTTCATAGGCACATTTTTATTACTGATTACATCTGTTCAGGCACAACAAAAAACTGACAGCAGTATTGTAAGAATTCACTCACCGCGTAAAGCAGCATTATATGCAGCTGTGCTGCCGGGACTGGGTCAAATTTATAACCGTAAATATTGGAAACTTCCTATTGTGTATGGAGCAGGAGCAACAGCTGGTTATCTTATCTATTACAACTCTACTATTTTTAATAAATTGAACGCTGCCTATAAATACCGCAGAGACAATGACCCGGAAACATCACTGGAAACTTTTACGATACAGCGTATCGATGGTAAACAACAAATTGACTTAACCCTATTTGGAGATGAGGAAATTCTCACGCTAAAAAATACATACCGGCGTGATCTGGACTTGTCTGTTTTGTTTGCTGCAGCCGTCTATGGCTTAAACATTCTTGATGCAGTGGTTGATGCACACCTCTTCTCATTTGACGTCAGCGAAGATTTATCCATGCAACTCAAACCAACTACCTTGTTTGCAGCCAATCATATTCAACCGGGCATTTCACTTAAACTCAACCTACGATGAACATTGTTTTAGCAGGTTACGGGAAAATGGGTAAGATGATTGATGAAATCATTCAGCGTGAAAAGCAACACCAGGTTGTTTTGCGCGTTACTTCCACCAATAAAGGTGAATTGCAAAATTTGAAGAAGTACAACCCCGATGTGGTTATTGACTTCAGTAAGCCGGACAACATTTTGGAAAATATGAAAGCCTACATAGAACAAAATATTCCCGCGGTGATTGGCACCACTGGCTGGTATGAACATTCTGATATGCTGAAACAACTCTCCGATAAACATCAGGCTTCAATACTTTGGGGAAGTAATTTCAGCATTGGTGTAAATGTATTCTTCCGCATCAACAGATTTGTTGCATCATTGCTGAAAAATTATCCTGAATACCGGGTGAGCATTACAGAAACACATCACAAGAATAAACTCGATAAGCCGAGTGGTACTGCCCTGGTGCTGTCAAAATTGATTCAGCAAGAACTAAACACAGATCATATTCAAATTCAGTCCTTGCGGGATGATAATTCTGTAGGCAAACATGAAGTAACGTATCAATCCACTATTGATAATATTCAGCTCGTTCATAACGCAAACAACAGAGAGGGCTTTGCAGTAGGCAGTTTAAGGGCTGCTTCGTGGATAAATCAAAACAAAGGCTTTTACAATTTTGCCGACATTTTCGAGCAATTATAAATCATCAACCAACACACTCTATTAATTATGAACTGGAAATTCTGGCAGCGCCGAGCAAGCAACAAATCCAAAACCCGTGAATGGGTTGAAGCTATAGTGTTTGCTGTAGTGGCTGCAACAATCATACGTACCTTTATTGTTGAGGCTTATACAATTCCAACACCATCTATGGAGAAGTCCTTGTTGGTTGGCGATTTTTTATTCGTCAGTAAAATGAGCTACGGAGCACGTATTCCCAACACGCCATTATCATTCCCCTTTGCACATAATACCATGCCTATTTTTGGTGGTAAGTCTTATCTGGAATGGATAAAGCTTGGCTACACGCGCTTGCCCGGATTTGGACGTGTAGAACGCAACGATGTGGTTGTATTTAATTATCCTATGGAAGATTATCGTCCCGTTGACAAGCGTGAGAATTATATCAAGCGTTGTGTTGGTGTGCCCGGTGACACACTGGAACTCAAAGATGCCTCGGTGTATATCAATGGTAAACTCAACTGGAAAGCACCAAGACGTCAGGAAGATTATTTAGTAACCACTGATGGCACTCCGGTGAATGATAAATTATTGAGAGAGCTGGACATCAGCGAAGGCGGTCCGATTGGCACACCCGGAGTTTACAATTTTCACTTAACCGATGAGAATGTAGAAAAACTGCGTGCCTTGCCTACCGTGAAAAAAATTGAACCTATGGTATTGCAGAAAGGTTTTAATCCCGAGATATTGTTTCCCGGCGATGCAGAAAATTTTCCTTACAACATAGATAATTATGGTCCTATTGTAATTCCGGCCAAAGGAGAAACAGTTGAACTCAATTCAAAAAATATTGCTCTTTACCGCCGCATCATTACTATCTATGAAGGACATACTTTGGAAGAGCGTGACGGCAAGTTTATTATTGATGGTGCCGAAGCTACTACCTATCAGTTTGCTATGGACTATTACTGGATGATGGGTGACAACCGACACAACTCTGCGGACTCCCGCTACTGGGGTTTTGTACCCGAAGATCATATTGTAGGTAAAGCCAGTATTATTTGGATGAGTTGGGATAAAGAAGGAGGCTTCTTTAATAAGGTTCGCTACAGCAGGCTGATGAATCTGATTCACTAGTTAAAGTGCATCACTTTCAGTTGCGTATCCCACGCATCAAAGTTTTCGATGAGATTTTTAATATAATCATCGCCATGCTTCATATAGTACGGTAGAAAGTTATTGTAACGTTCCTGCAAGATGTTGTTAGGTAGTATCTGTTCGCGCAGTTTTATGAGTTGTTGCAATCCCTCTTCTGATTTTCTTTTCTCGCTGCGCAATATCTTTTCAGCAATAGCATCAACTGATTGTAATGCCTTCTTCAACTCAGCATTTGCATAAGCTCTTAACGTATTATCACTGCTTGCAGCGGTCTGTATTAATTTTGAAAACACAGATTCAATATCCTGTTTCTCCTTGCTGAAGTCAGCATTAATATCGCTATGTTGCTTAATATATGAATTTGTCAGCTCCTGAATTGGCTTAAATAAATCAGCGATAGTAAAACCGGACTTGTTCAGTTTATTACGCCAGCTCTCTTGGATATAGATAGCTGTATCTCGCAGCACAATAATCGGGAAGTGTAATTGATAATGATCAAACAGCTTTTTTAATTGAAGATGATAAGCTATTTCAGCGCCGCCACCTGCAAATACGATGTCAGGTAAAATCAAAGCTTGATAGAGTGGTCTTAGAATTACATTGGGACTGAAGCACTGCGGGTGTTGATGTAACTCATTCAGAATTTCTTGTTGAGAAAATATTTTTTCTCCTGCCTTGAAGCCTTGTGTATCTTGTTGTATTCTTAGTCTGCTTTGCTCATTCAAATAAAAGAGGTTAATCTCTCTGGGTACTGCCTGTGCTTCATAACCCGATGCTTCAAGTTGTTGTATGCTGTGGTCAACAATTTGTTTAGAGGTTTGATGCCGGAGTTCATCTTCCATAAGGGAAATAAAAGCACGTTTCAATTCAGCATCATCACCATGTATAATCACAAGGCCATACTCCCCAAACAATGAATGCAGCATGCTTCGTGTTGCCTGTTCAATTGTAGCCTTGCCAAAGTAAATATTGTCCAACCAGTCTTTCACTCGTGCAGCGCTGTCACTATTTCCAAGTGTCTCAAATACCTTTTGACGCACCTCATCAATATCGTTCAGATGAAATCTGCCGAAAGCTCCACTCTGAGCGGTGTTCCAGATAACGTGTTTTCCAAATAAATTGATATGTGCTAGTTCTTCCTTATCATGGTCTTCGCTTCCCATCCAAAACACAGGTACAAAGTGCTTGTCACTGTATTGTTTATTTAAATCTTGTGTGAGCTTAACAACAGATGCTATCTTGTGAATGACATACAATGGACCTCCAAGTAAGTTAGGTTGATGAGCCGTTGTAATAGTAAATGTGTTTTCAAGTTTAAGTTTTGAAATCTGATTACTGACTGCATGAGTCAGTTCAATTCCGCTGTACTGCTTTGAAATAACTGAGACTAATAAATCTCTGTTTACTTTTTGATTGCTTCTTCTGTCAATGGCCTTTGATACATATGCCGGCTGTGCATGATATTGATAAAAGGCTGAAAGCCTGCTTGATTGAAATAAATAATCAGAAACAATATTTTGTAATAAACCTGTTTGTTGAAAAGGAATATGATCGTGCATATGCTATACAGGTTCTGCGTACAAGTCAAACTCCTCAGCATCTGTAATACGCACTTTAGTAAACTCACCAATCCGTAAATAACTTTTTGATGCCTGAATCAATACTTCATTGTCAACCTCAGGTGAATCATATTCGGTTCGTGCGACATAATAGTTGCCTTCCTTACGATCAATCAGAACATTATACTCCTTCCCAATCTTTCCGTTGTTCAACTCCTGAGAAATTTTACTCTGAATTTCCATCAGTGTGGATGCGCGTTCTGCTTTTACCTCTTCCGGCACATTATCTTCCAGGGCATAACCTGATGTTCCTTCCTCGTGAGAATAAGTGAACACACCAACACGTTCAAACTTTTGCTCTTCGATAAAATCACAGAGTTCATTAAACTCTTCTTCCGTCTCACCGGGAAAACCAACAAGCATGGTCGTGCGAATAGCAATGTCCGGGACTTGTTTTCGCACCTCAGCAATCAGCAAAATGATATCCTCTTTGGTTATCTGTCGCTTCATTCTGCTCAGCACCGCATTTGATATATGTTGCAAAGGCATATCAAGGTAGTTGCAAATATTTTTTCGATCCCTGATAACCGGTAAAATATCCATGGGAAACTTAGACGGATATGCATAATGCAAACGTATCCATTGTAAACCCTCCACCGCCGACAAACGATCTAACAACTCTGCCAGTTTGCGTTCCTTGTATATATCCAATCCATAGTATGTCAGCTCCTGCGCTATCAGCATCACCTCCTTCACACCCTGCTTCACTAATCTGTCTGCCTCGTCAAGTATCGCTTCAATAGTTTTTGAAACATGCTTGCCACGCATCAGAGGGATGGCACAAAACGAACAGGTTCTGTTGCAACCTTCCGATATTTTTAAATAAGCATAATGAGGAGGTGTAATCAGCTGTCGTTCTCCTATAAGTTCATGTTTATAGTCAGCACCCAGTCTTTTCAATAAAGAAGGCAACTCCATTGTACCAAAGAAACCATCCACTTCAGCAATCTCTTCTTCCAGATCATTTTTATATCGCTCGCTCAAACAACCGGTAACATAAAGTTTATCAATCTGGCCGGCATTTTTCAGCTCTGCATATTCCAGAATGGTATTGATGGATTCTTCTTTCGCTTTATCAATAAAACCGCATGTATTTACGATGATAATGTCGTGTTGCCTTTCATAGTTCTCATGATGCACATCAAAATCATTAGCACGCAATTGTCCCATCATCACTTCCGAGTCAACCATATTCTTGGAACATCCAAGAGTAATCACATTAACACGTGGTTTCTTATGAGAACGGGCACGCATAACTATATCTTAAACCCTGTTTTATCAAACAAAGTGTCCACAAACTCACTGCTGTTAAACACCTGAAGCTGCGTCATTTTTTCGCCAACACCTATATACTTCACCGGTATCTTAAACTGATCGGCTATACCTATCACCACTCCTCCTTTGGCAGTACCATCTAACTTAGTTAATGCAATGGCCGTTACTTCGGTTGCAGCAGTAAAATGTTTTGCCTGTTCAATGGCGTTTTGTCCGGTCGATGCATCTAATACCAGCAACACCTCGTGCGGTGCATCGGGCACCACTTTTTGCATTACACGTTTTATCTTGCTCAACTCATTCATCAGGCCTACTTTGTTATGCAATCTTCCTGCAGTGTCTATGATGCAAACATCCGCGCCACGTGCCTTTGCCGATTGTACAGCATCAAAAGCCACAGCTGCAGGATCGGCACCTTGTCCCTGTTTCACAATTTCAACTCCTGCCCGCTCCGACCATATAGTTAATTGGTTTACTGCCGCAGCACGAAAAGTATCTGCTGCACCCAGCAATACCTGATATCCTTTACTTTTAAACTGATGCGCCAGCTTTCCTATGGTTGTTGTTTTACCAACACCATTTACACCCACCACCATAATCACATAAGGCCTTTCTCCTGCCGGCAAAGTATAATCCTCTGTGTTTTGTGTTGACGATGCTTGTTGCATAATCATATTCACTTCCTCGCGCAATATGTCTTCCAGCTCCGAGGCATTCAGGTACTTGTCGCGTGCAACACGCGCTTCTATGTTCTTGATTATTTTAACGGTAGTCTCCACACCCACATCTGAAGAAATCAAAGCGTCTTCCAGATTGTCCAGTACCTCATCATCAACGGTTGATTTACCTACAACAGTTTTTGCCAGCTTGCTAAAAAAACCTTCCTTGGTTTTTTCCAAGCCCTTGTTGAGATCTTCCTTTTTCTCTTTACCAAATAATCCGAAAAAAGCCATCGATGATTTGTGTTGTGTTAGTCTTAAAAAACAATAGCTTCTCTTGTTCAGGGAGAAGCTATTGCACAAAATTGTTTAACTGTCGAAAATTATTTTCCGGCTAAATATTCCTTTACTTTATCCTTGTGCACCATCTTCTCTTTGAAAACGTAAGCACCGGTTTTGTCCGATTTCTCGGCTACAATTACTTTAACGTATGCCTTAGAAGCGGCACTCTGTGCAGCATCTTTTTGCGTTTTAGCGTTCTTTGAGGTTTTACCTGCGTCTTTTGCCATAATAATTACTGTTTATGGGGTTATTTAATTTCTTTATGAAGGGTGTAACGACGTAACACAGCGTTGTACTTTTTTAGTTCCAAACGCTCCGGAGTAGTTTTCTTGTTCTTGGTGGTAATATAACGGGAAGTACCTGCCTGACCACTGTTTTTGTGCTCCGTACACTCTAGTATTACCTGAACTCTGTTCTCTTTCTTTGCCATGATCTATCTATGGTTTATGCTTTGTTTAATTCACGTAAAACAGCAGAAATACCTTTCTTCGTAATAGTGCGTAATGCTGAAGTAGATACTTTCAACTCCACCCAACGATTTTCTTCAGGGATGAAGAAACGCTTCTTCTGCAAATTCGGATAGAATCTGCGCTTGGTCTTGATATTTGAGTGCGAAATCTTGTTTCCGCCTATCGCTTTCTTTCCGGTAATGTCGCAAGCCTTTGCCATTTTTCTGTCGTTTTAATAAAAAGGACTGCAAAAGTAATCATTCACCTGATACTAACAAAGCAGGTGGCTATTATTATTTACGAAAAGTTGCGAAGAAGTCTTACTTCGTGAAAAAACTGCAAAACTGCAAGATGATGAAGCCTACGATAGTTAGGCCAAGGGATACAGCAAGGAGCATATCTAAACGGGGCAATTGCTCCAATAATTGATTGATTTCTTTGACAATGAGCGACTTATACTGTTTCGTGCTCATGCTTTTTTTAATTGGCCATGATCAGTTTGTACAACTCAAAATCCAGATTTGGTACCGGATTGTAAGCGAAGTCATCCTCTAAGCAATCGTTTACCACAGCCACTTTGTATGGATGCAGACTGATAACAAATGTGTTTTCATCGTTTGAACCGTATTCAAGGTAGGAAAAGTAAAACATACTCAATAAAGGCTAATTAATTTATTGAGCTTATACCAAAGTAATATTAATTGGTTACATGCTTATAGGTATTTTATTTTAATACCTGTATATCTTTTAATGCCTGATCAGGTACAGTGAGTCCCTTTTGCAACATGAACGCACTAAGTTGTTCTGCTTTTGCTTTTTCTTTCATCTTGATATAGGTAAGCAACAGATTGTTATTAATCATTGGGTCATCAGGTCGCAGCTCCTTGCATTTCTCTAAATATTGAACTGCCTGCGCCAAATCGTTTCTTAAAAAATAAATGTGCGACAGCTCAAAGTAAGCTTCTATATAGGTAGGATTGATTTCAATTTCTTCTTTTAACAATATCAGGGCTTTCTCAACAGAGTCCATAGGCAAGTAATAATCCCTTGCTATAAAATATCTGCAATATCGTTCTGCCTTATTCAGTTCATAGGCTTTTTTAAACAATGGCAATGCTTCTTCCTTTCTATTATCAGAGATGTAGCGCGCTGCAAGAATGTTATTGGCATAGGATGAGTTAGGCGAATCTTTGACAGCGTTTTCCCAAAAGACGATTTGGTTCTTAAAGCGTGGCAGATAATCGTTGATCTGATAAATGAAAAACACACTAACCGGCAACAACAGATACTTCAAGTACTTACTATCCCATTGTCCGTTGAACAAGGCAGTATCAGAAAGCAAAATAAATATTCCTATGATGGGCAGATAAAGTCGATGCTCAAACACCTGATCGTTTATGCCTTTGGGAACCAAAAAAAACGGCACGATAAAAACCACAAACCATATCAAACCAAACAACATCATTTTCACGTTGCGTTTTTGTGTGAACACAAGAAGGGCAATAACAATAAGCATTGCTGCCACACCCCACCATATGCTCATATTTTCTGCCGAAGGGTAATTGGATAACGCCACCGGAAAAAAAACTTTTCCGAAATACATCAGCAAGCGTGGAACACGCTCTATGATTAAATTGACCTGAGCCGCTATACCCTCTTTAAACAATGAGTCGTCCGACACATTCATCTTCATCAAAAACCAAACGAGCAATACACCTAACCAGCCTACTCCCAGTTGCAGTATCTGTTTTTTGCTGGTGCTTATACTCAGGCTATACAACAAAGCCGCTGCGATAAAGGGAATAAAAAACGCGGTCTCTTTGGTAAACAGTGCCAGCATGAAAAATACGAACTGCAAATACATGTGCCTGTTTTCTCCGCTGCGCATATATTTCAACAACTGTATAAAAAATAGTAAGGTAAAAACAGTAAGCAGTGAATCATTTCTTCCCGGTATCCAGGCCACAGCCATAGTGAGCGCAGGATGAAGTGCAAACAACAATGCCACAACAACACTCACCTGTACACTTTTACCTAACTGAATAAAAAAGCGGTAAAGCAGGTACGTTGTAAGCAGATGAAACAGGATGTTATCAATATGATAAAGTGCTAAAGAATCATTCATAAACAACTGCTCTATCATAAAGGTAATCTGCAGCATGGGTCGGTAATAAATATCCCGTTCGCCAAAAGTGCCTACAGTAAATGCTTTAAATATGTTAGATATTTTATTGAATTGTTCTTTCTCAAAAATCAGAATGTAATCATCCAGATGCGTGATGAAATAACCAATGCTCTTCGCATAAACCATAAAAGCCAGCAACATTACCGGCAGTATGAGCCACGAATACGACTGAGCGGTTTGCGGTAAAGCAGAAGACTTCTTTTTCGATATATTTTTTTCTTTTCCCAAAAGATGAATGTTATAATTTTCTCAAATCAAGTTGACGCAATTTAGGTGCTTTCCAGTATGCAGCAAGCACGGCAAGTATAGATATGCTTCCTCCAAATATTACCGAGTTTACCAAACCCAGAAGCTTTGCCGCCACACCGCTTTCAAATGCTCCCAACTCATTAGAGCTACCAACAAAAATATTATTCACCGCCGATACTCTGCCACGCATATCGTCGGGGGTTAAGAGTTGCAATATTGTTGCACGTATCACCACACTCACATTATCAAACACGCCACTCATAAACAACAACACAAAACTCCACCAGAATTGAGTGGACACCGCAAACAATATTTTGCAAACACCAAATGCCGCCACACACAAAAGCATATTCATCCCGGCATAGCGCATAGGCCGGCGTGCAGCCAGTGCTACTCCCATAACCACCGAACCCAGGAACGGCGCAGCTCTCAGGTATCCCAACCCTTCGGGGCCGGTGTGCAGCACATCCGATGCAAACATAGGTAACACGGCAACCGCACCGCCAAACAATACCGCCACCAGATCAAGTGTCAGCGCACCAAGTATTACCTGATTACCCAACACAAATTTTACGCCTTTGCCAATACTGTTGAAAATACCTTCGTTGCGTGCAGATGCCGATATCGCGTAGCGGGGAATTGCTATCATAAAAAATACCGATGCTCCCGCAAATAGGACCACCAGTGTATATGCAGTCATCACATCAAACCATCCGTAGATCAGGCCGCCAAATGCAGGGCCAGCCACCGCGGCACTTTGCCACACATTGGTATTCCACGCCGAACCATTCACATACAAATGACGCGGCACTATTTGCGCAAACAATGCCGAAACAGAAGGTGCTAAAAATCCACGCGCCACTCCGGTCAGAAAAATGATACCATAGAAATACCAGACCACCTCCGAACCTATGACATCGGCAAAATAAGTTGCTGCCAGCAATGCCACCGAACACAAAAAAAACATGAAACCGCACACCACATTGATACGCTTTCGGTCTATAATATCTGCTACGTGGCCGCCAAACAACGAAGTACCAATATAGGGCACAGCCTCAGCAAGACCAATCATACCCAAAGAGAGCGCGTCTTTCGTGAGGTCGTAAATCTGCCAGCCTACTATTACTCCCTGCATCTGAACGGCAAACGTCAGCAGGAATCTGAAGCTCAGAAAAAACCTGAAGTCGCGGATGCGAAGCGAAGCAAAGGTGTCGTGCGATATAGCTTGCTCTTTCAATATATGGTAGCTCTTGTGTTACAATGCTAAATAAAAAAAGCCACGCGGTGGTGGCTTCTTCTGTAATTCATTCTACACGTTAAATGTGCATGCTGGATTTCTTCGCCAGTAATTGCTCCTTCGATTCTTTATTATCCGGGTCAGGCACACAACAGTCCACCGGGCAAACAGCTGCGCACTGAGGCTCTTCGTGAAAGCCTACACACTCGGTACATTTGTTTGGCACTATGTAATAAACATCTTCAGCTATTGGCGCATGTCTTTGATCGGCCTCCACTACAGTTCCGTCTAAAAGAGTAAAATCTCCTTTAATAGTTGTTCCATCGGATATAGCCCACTCAGCGCCACCCTCATATATAGCATTATTCGGACACTCCGGTTCGCAGGCCCCGCAGTTGATACACTCGTCTGTGATTTTAATTGACATGGTAATTCGTTTAGTTTTGTCTTCGCAAAAATAACTTTCTGCCCACACATAACTGCATGCTATGCAAAAAGTTTTAACACAACAACAAACAATTATCGCTTTAGCCGAACTCGGCAACTATTTAACGGCCAACTTAAAAAACACCTCCCTGCAGGAGGCCATACATAAAGCATACGTAGCCAACAACTGGTTCAACCCCGATTTCACGGAGTTTGCATTGCAGAATATTGCGCAGCACTTTCTGAATGAAAACAAGCTCACCTCCTTTGCCTCAGCCTACACCGAAACAGAAAATCCAAAGACCGTAGCCGTGATTATGGCCGGCAATATTCCACTGGCCGGTTTCCACGACTGGCTCTGTGTGATGCTTAGTGGTCATCACGCATTGGTAAAATGTTCTTCAAAAGACGCGGTGCTGATGCCCTACCTTGTCGAAGTGCTTCATCACATCTCTCCTGAGCTTGCCGGAAGAACTGCTTTCTCCGAAAAACTCAGCGGCTTCAATGCCGTCATTGCCACAGGTAGCAACAACTCCAATCGTTACTTCGATTACTACTTTGGCAAATACCCGCACATTTTCCGTAAAAACCGCAGCAGCGTTGCCATACTCACCGGTAAAGAAACTGATGCCGATCTCAACGCACTCAGCGACGATATATTTATCTACTTCGGCCTCGGTTGCCGTTCGGTGTCTAAACTTTATGTACCGGTTGGTTACGATGTAGCCACACTATTACCGCATTTCAGCGACTACAACTGGCTTACGCAGCACACCAGGTATATGAACAACAGCGACTACAACCGCACTATTCTGTTGCTCAACAATACACCACACATAGCCAACGAATTTGTCTCACTCACCGAAAGCACATCGCTGCACTCCTCCATAGCTGTGCTGCACTATGAGTTTTACCGGAGCAGGGAACAATTGCAGGAACGCCTCATAGATCAGGCATCCGAAACCCAAACCATCGTTGGGTTTCAGCACACCCCCTTTGGTAAAGCACAGCAACCTGCGCTTCACGACTTTGCTGACAATACAGATACCATGGCTTTTCTCTGCGCATTGTAGCTTTCCCTTGTTTCAAGACAAAGAAAAGCGGAAGCACAACTAAAGCTACAACACTAAACATAAATACCCCGCACCACACCACCAACACCATACACATAAACACATAAACAAAAAAGCCCATCAACGCCACGCTGTCCCCCAAGCATCGGGCAGGCCGCCTAAGCCCCGCCAACGGCGGGGGGATCACTTAGGCTTGAATTTTCTTTTGGAGCTTTTCTTTGTTTCAAGACAAAGAAAAGCGGATGCACAACTAAAGCAACTCCGCATCAACTAAAGACAACCAAAAACTAAAAACACAAACAAAAAAGCACATCAAGGCCACGCCACTCCGAACAGCATCGGGCTGGCCGCCTAAGCCCCGCCAACGGCGGGGGGATCACTTAGGCTTGAACTTTCTTTTGGAGCTTTTCTTTGTTTCAAGACAAAGAAAAGCGGATGCACAACTAA